>NZ_CP160403.1:2809285-3121428 GCF_040782645.1 Streptomyces sp. HUAS ZL42 | reverse complement strand
CGAGCGACTGCAGCAGGGGCCACGTGGGCAGCCGCTCCGTCCAGTGCGCGCGGTCCACGAGCACCATGGGCGTGGGCTCGCCACGGGACTCGTAGTAGTTCGGCGTCGCGTTGTCGAAGATCTCCTGTACGGTGCCGGCGGCGCCCGGCAGGAAGACCACACCGGCGGTCGAACGGGCCAGCAGGCCGTCCTCGCGGGTGGCGTTGGCGAAGTACTTGGCGATGTGCGAGGCGAACGGGTTCGGAGGCTCATGGCCGTAGAACCAGGTGGGGATGCCTACGGAGCCTCCGCCGCCCGGCCACCGGTTGCGCACCTCGAAGGCGGCGCGGGCCCAGTCGGTGATCGAGGGCACGAAGGACGGGTCCTTGGCGAGCAGTTGGAGCGCCTCGGTGAGCATGCCGTCGCCGAACGGGGCCGCGTAGGCGCCGAGGTTCGCCGCCTCCATCGCGCCCGGGCCGCCACCCGTGGCCACGGTGAAGCCGTCGCGGGTCAGTTCGCGGCCGAGGCGCGCGGCACCCGCGTACGCCTCCGTCCCGCGGGCCATCGCGTGCCCGCCCATGACGCCCACCACGCGTGTGCCTACGAGGAGTTCGTCGAGGGCGTCGGAGACGGAGTCGTCGTGGACGGCGCGCAGCGTCGATGCGAAGACGTCGCGGTCGGCCCTGGTGCGCCGGAACCAGGCGTAGGAGAGGGCGTCGGGGGTTTCCTCGTAGCCCTTGTCGAGCGAGGCGAACAGCTCGTCCGGCGTGTAGAGATGACCGCGGTACGGATCGAAGGGCAGGTCCGGGACGGGCGGGAAGACCAGGGCGCCGTCGGTGCGGACCTTCACCGCCGCGTTCTCGCGCATCGGGCAGCCGAGGAACACCGCGCCCGTCGTGTCCGTGGCGAGCAACTCCCTCGTGCGGTCCGTCAGATCGACGGCCTGGACCCGGTATCCGGCGAGGGTGCCACGGGCCGAGACGGTCGCGTCGAACTCCTCGAGCGTCTCGATCTCGCGGTCGTCGTGGTGGGCCGCATGGGCGGGGCTCGTCTGCACCCGCCCATGCTAATTGCGGCCGGTCAGCCCTGGATCGCCTCCGGGTTCATCCACACGACCTCCCAGGTGTGGCCGTCGAGGTCGTCGAAGGCGCGGCCGTACATGAAGCCCATGTCCTGGACCTTGTCCGAGGCGGTGCCGCCGGCGGCGACGGCCTGCTCGACCAGCTCGTCCACCTTGTCGCGGCTCTCGGCGCTCAGACAGATCAGCACCTCGCTGGTCTTCGTGGCGTCCGCGATCTCCTTCTGCGTGAAGGTCGAGTAGAACGGCTTGGTCAGCAGCATCGCGACGATGGTGTCGCTGATCACCACCGAGGCCGCGTTCTCGTCGCTGAACTGCGGGTTGATCGTGTAGCCGAGTTCCGTGAAGAACTTCTTCGAGGCGTCGAGGTCGTTCACGGGCAGGTTCACGAAGATCATCTGCTGGTATGCCGTGGTCATCGGGGTCTCTCCCATCGGGTTCGTGGTCTTCGGTCGGGTAGACCGGGGACCTGAGCGGAACTCATCGGTGGGCGGCGGATTTCTTCCCGCGGGTTCTCAGCGGGCGAGCGGCAGGGTCGTCAGCTCGGCCACGGCCAGTGTGAGCGGGGCGAACAGGGCCAGCAAGGCGGCGGCGCGCAGGGCCGCGGCGCTGCGCAGCATCGCGGCGGGAGCGCCGAGGCGCAGGAGGGCGGAGGTGACGTCGGCGCGGGCCTGCCTGGCCTCGACCGCCGAGGTGAGAAGGGTGCCCAGCGTGCAGCCCGTCACGACGAGCGCGCCGAGGGTGGTCAGCGGGCCGAAGGCCGGGGCGTTCGCGTCGTACAGGGTGGCCATCGTGTACGTGCCCGACGCCACCGCGCAGACCACGCCGAGGGGGCGTCCGATGCGGGTCGCCTCCTCCATCAGGACGCGGCCGGCGAGGAGGCGGAGGGCGCCGGGGTGGATCGCCTGCAGGAGGTGGCCGCAGAGGTGGGTGAGACCGGGGCCGGCCAGGGCGAGGCCGAGAGCGGTGAGGAGCCAGCCGGCCAGGACGCCTACGGGGCCGGGGGCGAGGCCGGCGGGCATGGTGAGGTCGGTCGGGCTGGTGGTGTGGCTCGCGTAGGCCGCTACGGCGAGGCCTGCGGTGAGGGTGGTGATGCCCCAGGGGAGGGCGGTGCGGTGGTCCGGGATTTGCGGGGCGCCGTCGGTTGGTGTCGGGGGGTGGGTCGCGCTGCCCGGCGCCGGCGGGGTGCCGTCCGCGCCCATCCTCCCCCGGTCTCGGCTTCGCTCGACGGGGGGGACCCCCATCGCCCCGGCGGCACGAATGCCCGCGGGAGGACGGGTGCCCTCTCCGTCCCCTGTGTGCGTCACCCGCAGACGCGCCCCGAATCGTCCGTACGCCCCGAACGTCTCCCGTGGCGCCGTCATCCCGTACGCCCCGAAGCGGCCGGTTGCCGTTGCCGCGTCGCGGGTGGTGGTCGGGCGGGCGATGCGCGGGCGCAGGGTGAGGGCCGCCGCCAGCGAGGCCGTCGCGGGTGCCAGGGCCAGCAGTGTGAGGGTCGCCGGGATGGGGAGGGGGTCCCCCGCAGCCAGGAACTCCGCCGCCGCGCCGTCGAACGGCATGCCTGTCAGGTCGCCGCGGAGGTGGAGGAAGAAGAGGAGGGCGAGCGCGGAGCCCAACGTGCAGGACAGGGCTGTCGTCGTCGCCGAGACGGCCATCAGACGGGCCGGGCTCAGGCCGACCGTCGCGAGGCCGGGGCGGGGACGGGTGCCCGGATCGGTGCGGGCCACCGCGACCGCGAAGTGCACCGTGGCCGCCAGCGGGGCCACGCACCAGGCGAGGCGGAGCACGGAGGCGGCCGGTGTGTCGGGGTGGCTCATCGCGTAGCCGAGGGCCGACAGCAGCAGGAAGCCCGTGCCGGCCGACGCCGCGGCCACCAGCAGGCGGCGGAGCTGGACGGCCGGCAGCGCGCCGCGGGTCAGACGGAGAGCGAGCACGCGGCCCGGCCTTCCGTCTCGGCGACCGGCGGCAGGTGCACGGTGTTGACGCAGCGGCCGTCGAGCAGGGACACCGTGCGGTCGGCCAGGGCCGCCGTGTCCGCGTCGTCCGTGGCCAGAACCACCGTGATGCCGTGCGAGCGGGCTGCCGTGGTGAGCGTGCGCAGGACGTGGGTGCGGTCCGCGCGGTGCAGGGGTGCCGTGGGCTCGTCGGCGAACAGGACCGAGGGGGCCGGGGCCAGCGCACGGGCGATGCAGGCACGCTGGCGTTCGGCCTGCACCAGTTCGTGGGGGCGTTTGCGGGCCGTGTCGCCGATGTCGAGGCGCTCCAGCCACTCCATGGCGGCGGCCTTGGCGCGGCGGCGGCCGGTGCCGCGCAGCATCAGGGGGAGGGCCGCGTTCTCCCAGATGTTCAGCTCGAGGACCAGCGCCGGAGCCGGGTCGATCCAGCCGAAGTGGTCGCGGCGCAGGCGTTCGCGGGTGGTCGTCCCCATCGTGTGGACCGGCACGCTGTTGAACCACACCTCGCCGCGCTGCGCCGGGACCAGGCCGGACAGACAGCGCAGCAGGGTCGTCTTGCCGCTCCCGCGGGGGCCGCTGACGGCGAGGATCTCGCCCTCCCGCACGCCGAGCGAGACGCCGCTGAGCGCGGGTGATCCGTCGCCGTGCGTGAAGTGCAGGGAGCGTGCCCAGAGCACGTCGTTGTCCGGCGGGGCCTCCATGCGCGTACACCTCGGTTCAGAGCCGTAGTTCCCGTGCCATCCCCCGTCCGGGGGAACGAAGGCAGGGCCGATCGGTCACTGGAACGCTAGGCAGATCAGGGCCGCAGGCCGGACAGCACGCGGCCCCGGACCGCCGTTTCTCACTCGAACGGGCGGCACCGGGGCCGGATTTGATCACAGCGTCAGCTGATCACAGCTTCGTCCACGCCTCCGTCAGCGTCGCGCGCAGGATCTGCTCGATCTCGTCGAAGGTCTCCTGGTTCGAGATCAGCGGCGGGGCGAGCTGGACGACCGGGTCACCGCGGTCGTCGGCACGGCAGTACAGGCCGTTCTCGTAGAGCTTCTTGGAGAGGAAGCCGTACAGGACGCGCTCGGTCTCGTCCGCGTCGAAGGACTCCTTGGTCTCCTTGTCCTTCACCAGCTCGATGCCGTAGAAGAAGCCGTTGCCGCGGACGTCGCCCACGATCGGCAGGTCGTACAGCTTCTCCAGGGTGGCCCGGAACGCGCCCTCGTTGTCGAGCACGTGCTGGTTGAGGCCCTCGCGCTCGAACAGGTCGAGGTTGGCCAGACCGACCGCGGCGGACACCGGGTGACCGCCGAAGGTGTAGCCGTGCAGGAAGGTGTTGTCGCCCTTGTAGAACGGCTCGGCCAGCCGGTCCGAGACGATGCAGGCACCGATGGGGGAGTACCCGGACGTCATGCCCTTGGCGCAGGTGATCATGTCCGGTACGTAGCCGAACTTGTCGCAGGCGAACATCGTGCCGAGGCGGCCGAAGGCGCAGATGACCTCGTCCGAGACGAGCAGCACGTCGTACTGGTCGCAGATCTCGCGGACCCGCCGGAAGTAGCCGGGCGGCGGCGGGAAGCAGCCGCCGGCGTTCTGCACCGGCTCCAGGAAGACCGCGGCGACCGTGTCCGGGCCCTCGAAGAGGATCTGCTGCTCGATCTGGTCGGCGGCCCAGCGGCCGAAGGCCTCGGGGTCGTCGCCGAAGATCGGCGCCCGGTAGATGTTGGTGTTCGGGACCTTGTGCGCGCCCGGCACCAGCGGCTCGAAGGGGGCCTTCAGGCCCGGCAGGCCGGTGATGGACAGGGCGCCCTGCGGGGTGCCGTGATAGGCGACCGCACGGGAGATCACCTTGTGCTTGGTGGGCTTGCCGACCAGCTTGAAGTACTGCTTGGCGAGCTTCCAGGCGGTCTCGACCGCCTCACCGCCGCCGGTGGTGAAGAAGACCTTGTTGAGGTCGCCCGGCGCGTGGTCCGCGAGACGCTCGGCCAGCTCTATGGCCTTCGGGTGGGCGTAGGACCACACCGGGAAGAACGCCAGCTCCTGCGCCTGCTTGAAGGCCGTCTCGGCGAGCTCCGTGCGGCCGTGCCCGGCCTGGACCACGAACAGGCCCGCCAGACCGTCGAGGTAGCGCTTGCCCTTGTCGTCGTAGATGTAGGTGCCCTCGCCCCGGACGATGGTGGGGACGGGGGAGTTCTCGTACGAGGACATGCGGGTGAAGTGCATCCACAGGTGGTCGTACGCGGTGCGGCTGAGGTCCTTTGTGCTCACGGTTTATCGGGTCCTCACGGTTATCGGGTTCCCCACATGTAGGTCTGCTTCTTGAGCTTCAGGTAGACGAAGCTCTCGGTGGAGCGCACTCCGGGCAGGGCCCTGATGCGTTTGCTGATGACGTCCAGCAGGTGGTCGTCGTCCTCGCAGACGATCTCGGCGAGGATGTCGAACGAGCCCGCGGTCATCACCACGTACTCGACTTCCGACATGTCGGTCAGCGCGTCCGCGATCTTCTCCACGTCGCCCTCGACGTTGATGCCGACCATCGCCTGCCGGCGGAAGCCCACGGTGAGCGGGTCCGTGACCGCGACGATCTGCATCACGCCCTGGTCGAGCAGCTTCTGGACGCGCTGGCGCACGGCGGCCTCGGACAGGCCCACTGCCTTACCGATGGCGGCGTACGGGCGGCGGCCGTCCTCCTGGAGCTGCTCGATGATGGCGAGGGAGACGGCGTCCAGGTGCGGAGTGCCGGTCCTGGACTCGCGGGAGGACTCGCGGGAGTCCCTGGGGTCTGCGCTTCGACTGGCCACGAGGTCACTGTGCACGACGTCTCGACGGTTCCGCAAGGGTCGAGCGATGAAATTCGTTGTTTACGTTGCTGAGACTTGCGGATTCCGTAGTTCTGGCGGGACCAGGGGTGTTGAAAACGTGGACTCTCGGACTAGGGTGGGTGTCTCAGAGAATGGACAACCCCGAATTTGGAGGGCCGGAAGTGAGCACCGAGCTTCGTCGTCTGCGCAACTACATCGACGGTGAGTTCCGGGACGCCGCCGACGGACGGACCACCGAGGTGGTCAACCCGGCGACGGGTGAGGTGTACGCCACCGCGCCGCTGTCCGGGCAGGCGGACGTGGACGCCGCGATGGCGGCCGCCGCCGCGGCCTTCCCCGGCTGGCGCGACACCACTCCCGCCGAGCGCCAGAAGGCCCTCCTGAAGATCGCCGACGCGTTCGAGGAGCGCGCCGAGGAACTGATCGCGGCCGAGGTGGAGAACACGGGCAAGCCGGTCGGGCTCACCCGCTCCGAGGAGATCCCGCCGATGGTCGACCAGATCCGCTTCTTCGCGGGCGCGGCCCGGATGCTCGAGGGCCGCTCGGCCGGCGAGTACATGGAGGGGATGACCTCGATCATCCGCCGTGAGCCGGTCGGCGTCTGCGCGCAGGTCGCGCCGTGGAACTACCCGATGATGATGGCCGTGTGGAAGTTCGCCCCGGCGATCGCGGCGGGCAACACGGTCGTCCTGAAGCCCTCGGACACCACGCCGGCCTCCACGGTCCTGATCGCCGAGATCCTCGGCTCGATCCTCCCCAAGGGCGTCTTCAACGTCATCACCGGTGACCGCGAGACGGGCCGCATGATGGTCGAGCACCCGGTCCCGGCCATGGCGTCCATCACCGGCTCCGTACGCGCCGGTATGCAGGTGGCCGAGTCCGCGTCCAAGGACGTCAAGCGTGTGCACCTGGAGCTGGGTGGCAAGGCGCCGGTCGTCGTCTTCGAGGACACCGACATCGCCAAGGCCGTCGAGGACATCTCGGTCGCGGGCTTCTTCAACGCCGGCCAGGACTGTACGGCTGCCTGCCGCGTCCTCGTCCACGAGGCCATTCACGACGAGTTCGTCGCGGCCCTCGCCAAGGCGGCCGCCGACACCAAGACCGGGCAGCCGGACGACGAGGACGTCCTCTACGGCCCGCTCAACAACCCCAACCAGCTAGCCCAGGTCGAGGGCTTCATCAACCGACTGCCCGCGCACGCGCGCGTGGAGAGCGGCGGCAAGCGCGTCGGCGACAAGGGCTACTTCTTCGCCCCGACCGTCGTCTCCGGCGTCAAGCAGGACGACGAGATCATCCAGAAGGAGGTCTTCGGGCCGGTCATCACCGTCCAGTCCTTCACCGACGAGGACCAGGCGGTGCAGTGGGCCAACGGCGTCGAGTACGCCCTCGCGTCCTCCGTCTGGACCAAGGACCACTCCCGCGCCATGCGGATGTCGAAGAAGCTCGACTTCGGCTGCGTGTGGATCAACACCCACATCCCGCTGGTCGCCGAGATGCCGCACGGCGGCTTCAAGAAGTCCGGTTACGGCAAGGACCTGTCGTCGTACGGCTTCGACGACTACACGCGGATCAAGCACGTGATGACGTCCCTCGACGGCTGAGCAGACCGACACGGCCCCGCGCCCTTTGGGCGCGGGGCTACGGCATCGTTTTCCGGTGCCCCCGTTGCCGAAGTCCCCCTGCCCCGCCGTTCGTTGCTGCGTGCCCTCGGTGGTACCGCCGCCCTCGGTGCGCTCGCCGGATGCGTGTGCGAGGCGCGTACGTGGAGCCGGGTGAGCGTAGCGGCCCGGGCGGCGACGGACCGCCCGCGCCGGCCCTGGCCGACGAGGCCCGGCTGCGCCAGGTCGTCACCAACCTGGTCGGCAACGCCGTGACCCACACGCCCCCGGCACGCCCATCCGGATCGGCGTCGGCACGGCCGGCGACCACGCCGTCCTGGAGGTCGCCGACCAGGGGCCGGGGCTCACGGCGGAACAGCGCGGCCGTATCTTCGAACGCTTCTACCGAGCCGACACCTCCCGCAACCGGGCCACCGGCGGCTCCGGCCTGGGTCTGTCCATCGTCCACTCCCTGGTCACCGCCCACGCGGGCCGTGTCGAGGTCGACTCCGTTCCCGGCGGGGGCGCCACCTTCCGGATTCTGCTCCCCCGACTCACCGACCAGCCGACGCCGACGAACCCGCCCGAGCCGGCGGCGCTTCGAGGGTGACGGGGCGGCGTCGCCGACGACGGTCGGGTCACCCGCTACGGCTTCGCTCTGACCAGCCCGGCGTCGTACGCCGTGATCACGGCCTGGATGCGGTCGCGTGCGCCGATCTTGGCGAGGACCCGGCCGACGTGCTTCTTGACGGTCGACTCGGTGAGGACGAGCCGTTCGGCGATCTCGGTGTTCGTCCAGCCCTGGCCGATGGCGATGAGGACTTCGCGTTCGCGGTCGCTGAGGGTCGCCAGCCGGGGGTCCTCGGCCGCGGGGGCGTCGGCGGGGGCGAGGACCCGGTGGGCGTAGGCGTCGAGAAGGCGCCGGGTCAGGCTGGGGGCCACGACGGCGTCGCCGGTGGCGACCGCGTGGATGCCGGCGACGAGTTCCTCGGGGTGGGCGTCCTTGAGCAGGAAGCCACTGGCGCCGGCCCGCAGACCTTCGTAGGCGTACTCGTCGAGGTCGAAGGTGGTCACGATGAGGACCCGGGTACGGCCGCCGGTGGCGACGATCCGGCGGGTCGCCTCAAGCCCGTCCATGCCGGGCATGCGGATGTCCATCAGGACGACGTCGGGGCGCAGTTCCGCGGCCAGGCGGACGGCCTCGGCGCCGTGCGCGGCCTCGCCGACCGGGTCCAGGCCGGGCGTGCCCTCGATGAGCATGCGGAAGCCCATGCGTTGCAGGGGCTGGTCGTCGGCGATCAGCACGGTGGTCATGGCAGAGGCTCTCCTGGTACCGAAAGGGCGAGCGCGGGTACGTCGAGCACGACGTCCACCATCCAGCCGTGGCCGGAGTCGCGCGGTCCGACGGTGACGCTGCCGCCGTACATGGCGGCGCGCTGGCGGATGCCGACCAGGCCGTGCCCGGGGTCGTCGGCCCGTGACGCAGCCGGCGCTCGTGCCGGTGCGCCGGGGGGTACGCCCGTGTCGGCGACCTTGATCCGCACGGTGCCGGCGTTCGCCGTCACGGTGACGTCGGCGGAGGAACCGGTGCCGGCGTGCTTGAGCGTGTTGGTCAGCGACTCCTGGACGACGCGGTACACGGTGAGCTGGACGCCGCTGCCCAGGGAATCGAGGTCGCCCACGGTCCGGTAGGCGACTCTCAGTCCCGCCGCGCGCACCCGCGCCAGCAGGGGGTCCAGGTCGCGGACGCCGGGCTGCGGGCTGAGCATCCGTAGGCCGTCCCGTTCCTCGCGCAGGACGCCCAGCACGCGGCGCAGTTCGCTCATGGCCTGGCGGCCGGTGTCGCCGAGGACGCGCAGGGGCTCGGCCGACCGCTCGCCCCGGTTGGCGGCGAGAGTGGCGGCGCCGTCGGCGACGCCGACCATGACCGAGAGGTTGTGGCCGACGATGTCGTGCATCTCGCGCGCGACCCTGGATCGCTCCGCGGCGGCGGTGAGCCGGACGCGTTGGTCGCGCTCGATCTCCAGGCGCCTCGCACGGTCCTCGAGCGCCGCCAGATACATCCGGCGGATACGGAGCGTCAGACCGACGGCGATGGCCGCCGTCACCGTACCCAGCAGGAAGAACACGCCGAGCAGCGGATGCTCGACGGGTTCCGGGACGAAGACGGCCAGCACCACGTTGGTGACGCCGAGTGCCGCGGCCCAGCCCAGCCAGCGCAGTGAACCGTGCCGGGCCAGCGTGTACAGGGCGACGAGCGCGGCGACACCGGTCGGCAGCCAGATGCCCAGCGACCACTGGGCCAGCGACACCAGCGAAATCACGAAGAACGTGACGGCCGGGGCCCTGCGCCGCCACCACAGCGGAACGGCGAGTGCGGCGACGAAGGCGAACAGGACGCCCGACGCCTGCTGTTCACGGGAGTCCGTGTCCCCGAAGGGGGAGTTGCCGTCACCCCACAGCAGGTCGGGCAGGCTGATGGCGGCGATTGCCAGCACCACCGCGGTGTCGAGCAGCCACGGATGCCGGCGGTTCAGCCGCTGCAGGCGGCTCTGGTCGCGCAACAGACGGCCCAGGAGCGGGTGTGCCCACGCGGCGTCGAACTCAGGGGACGGCGTGAGCGCCGCCCCCTGGTCGGTGTCCGCGGCGGCTGCCGTGCGCTCCGGGCTCATGGACACCATTGTGCTCATCCCCGGTTCAGGCGTCGGTCTTGACGAGCCGGTAGGCCGCCCCGGCGAGTGTCAGGGCCACCCAGCCGGCGAACACGGCGAGCCCCGCCCCCGGCGAGAGGGCGTCCGAGGACTGGTGCAGGGCGTAGACGGCCGAGCCCGCGTTGCTGGGGAAGTAGGGGCTGAGGGCGTCGTACCAGGAGTCGGGCAGCAGCGAGGCCAGGCCGGGCAGGATCAGCAGGACGCCGACCAGGGCGGCGATGGCACCGGCGGAGGAGCGCAGCAGCACGCCCAGGGCCACGCCGAACACGGCCACCAGGCCGAGGTAGAGGCCGGCGCCGGCCAGGCTGCGCAGCACGCCGTCGTCGCCCAGGGCCAGGGCGATCTTCTCGCCGTCCAGACCCGGGGTGCCCAGCTGGAACGCGGCGAGCGCGCCGACGGTGGTGAGGACCAGGGCGATGGGCCCGATCACGGCGGCCTTCGACCACAGGACGGGCAGTCGGCGCGGCACCGCGGCGAGGGTGGAGCGGATCATGCCGGTGCTGTACTCGCCCGCGGCCAGCAGCACCCCGAGCACGCCCACGGCCAGCTGTGCGAAGGACACACCGGTCAGGGCCAGGCTGACCGCGTCGCTGTCGCTGCCGCCTCCCGGGCCGGGCGGCCCGCCGGCCGTCGCGACGGCGTCCGGACTGTAGGTGTAGCTGGCGATCGCCCCGAAGAGGACCAGGAGGAAAACGGCAACGCCCAGGGTGATCCAACTGGAGCGCAGTGACCAGAACTTGGCCCACTCCGAGCGCAGTACACGCAGGCCGGTCACCTTGTACTTCGTGGAGGTGGTGGACGTCTTCGGGTCGGGCGCCGCGGCAAGGTTGGGGCGTTTGCCCGGGCGCTGGACGCGGCGGAGTGCGGTGGCGGGCATCAGGCGGCCTTTCGTTCGGTGTCGGCCGGAGCACTCTGGTACTCGACGACATCGCGGGTGAGGTCCATGAACGCCGCCTCCAGGGAGACGGCCTGGGGGGTGAGTTCGTACAGCGGCACCCCGTGCTGGGCGGCGATCGCTCCGATCTCGCGGGCGTCGCGCCCGGTGACCAGGAGTTCCTCGGCGGAGGAGGAGGTGATCGTGACGTCCGGGCCGGCCAGCAGCGAGCGCAGCTTCACGGCCTCGGCGGTGGCGACCTTCACCCCGCCGCCGCTTGCCTCCCGGGTGAAGTCGTCGACGGTGGTGTCCGCGAGCAGCCTGCCGCGTCCGATGATCACCAGATGGTCGGCGATCAGCGCGGTCTCACTCATCAGGTGCGAGGAGAGCATCACGGCCCGGCCCTCGTCGGCCAGCCCACGCAGCAGGTTGCGCACCCACAGCACGCCCTCGGGGTCCAGGCCGTTGACCGGTTCGTCGAGCATCACGATCGCCGGGTCGCCCAGGAGCGCGGCGGCGATACCGAGCCGCTGGCCCATGCCCAAGGAGAAGGCGCCCACGCGCTTGCCGGCCACGCTGGTCAGCCCGGCCAGCTCGATGACCTCGTCCACCCGGCGCCGCGGAATGCCGTGGGTGTGCGCCAGCGCCATCAGGTGGTTGGCCGCGCTGCGCCCCGGGTGCACGGACTTGGCCTCCAGCAGGGTGCCGATCTCGTGCAGGGGTGCGGAATGCTTGGCGTAGGAGCGCCCGTTGACCGTCACCGAGCCCTTGGTGGGGGAGTCCAGACCGATGATCATGCGCATGGTCGTGGACTTGCCCGCGCCGTTGGGACCCAGGAATCCGGTCACCTCACCCGGCTTCACGGTGAAGCTCAGGTTGTCGACCACCGTCTTGTCCCCGTACCGCTTCGTCAGCTCACGCGCTTCGATCATGAGAGTGGGCCTTTCCGGATCGAACTCGGCCGCGGATGCACCGCGGTGTCTGCATTCGAAGTTAGGAGCGCGGCGGGCCCGGTCCCTGGGACCCCGGGCGCATCTTCGGAGGGGGAGTGGTACCGCGGTACCACTCCCCGCTCATGAGCCGGTCGGGTGGTACCGCGGTACCACTGACGCCTCGCCATTGCCGTCCCGGGTACCAGGGTTTGCGGTCCAGGCGCGCCTAGCGTGCTGAGGGAGGAAGTCAGGAGGGGGCCAAACCCCATGAGGTGAGCAGGGGAATCGATGAGCGAGTCACCGCATGCGGAGGCCATCGGCACAGGCGGCGCCGACGGGGGCCGGGTGCCCGCGCCGCCCGGTGCGCTCGCCTCCTTCGCCCGGTTCGTCCTGTGCGGCGGCGGGGTGAGCCTCGTCGCGAGTGCCGCCGTACCGACGGTGGCCGAAGTGCTGCCGTGGACGGTGGCGAACGCGCTGATCACCGTGGTCTCCACGCTCCTGTGCACGGAGCTCCACTCACTCATCACCTTCCGCACCGGGCGGCGGGCCGGATGGCGCCGCCACCTCCAGTCCGCGGGATCGGCCACGGCCTCCTACGCGGTGACCACCGCCGCGGTGCTCGTACTCCACGCCCTGCAGCCGACGGCCGGGAGGCTCCTGGAACAGGCCGTGTACCTCGGCGCCGCAGGGCTCGCCGGTATCGGGCGCTTTCTGGTGCTGCGCCTGCTGGTGTTCGCCGACGACCGCGACACGGACGCCGTACGACCCCGGCCCGCTCGCGGACAGCGAACGCCGGCGCTTCGCCATCCGCACGACGCACGCGCTCGAGTACCCGCGCGGCGGCCCGTCCCCGCGCAGCTGCGGCACGCGCCGGCCCGAGTGTGAGGACAGCGATGACCGTCGTACAGGATCATCTTCACGCCACGCCACGCCACGCCACGGCCTGCCGCAGTGCCCAACGAGCCGTCGCCGTCGCCGACTTCGGGCGCCCACCGGTTGGGACTGGCGCTGGCGTGCTGCGCCGGTGTCCTGGTGCCGTGGCTCCTCGTGCTCGCCACCTACCTGCCCTCGACCGTCCAGGTGCGGCACTGGTCGGCGATGTGGGTGGGACTCGACGCACTCGAGGCGCTGGGACTGGCCGTCACCGGTGTCCTGCTGCTGCGCAGGGATCCACGGCGCTGCCTCACGGCCGCCGCGACCGCCGCGCTGCTGGTCGTCGACGCCTGGTTCGACGTACTGACCTCCCCGCCGGGATCCGAAGTCGCCACCGCCCTCGCCCTCGCCCTGGCCCGGGGCGCCGAGCTGCCGCCGGCGACGCTGTGCGTGGTGGTGGCCCGACCTTCACGACGTCTACTATCGCGCTCTACTAGAGCGCGCTAAATCGAGTACGATGACCCCAGCCCAAATGTCACGTCAAAAGCCTGTCGCAGGGGGATTTCGAGATCGCCGCTAGGGTGGGCGGCGGCGGAGGGTGGTTCACAGGTGGATGCGTCGGACAAGCAGCGGCCCACGATGGCGGACGTGGCCGCGAAGGCGGGCGTCTCCCGGGCGCTCGTCTCGATCGTGTTCCGCAACCAGCCGGGAGCGAGCGAGGAGACGCGTCAGCGGGTGCTGCGCGTGGCCGACGAGATCGGCTACCGGCCCGACAGTGCGGCCCGGTTGCTGGCGCGCGGCCGCAGCCGCACGCTCGGCGTGATGTTCACCGTGCACCAGACCTTCCACACGAACCTCATCGAGGGCATCTACCCCGAGGCCGAGCGCCTCGGCTACGAAGTCCTGCTGTCCGGCGCCACCCAGGGCCGCAGCGAGGAGAAGGCCGTGGAGGCACTGCTGAGCCACCGCTGCGAGGCGGTGATCCTGCTCGGCTCCTTCGCGGAGCCCGCCTTCCTCGCCGAGCTGGGACGCCGCACGGTCGCCGTCTCCGTCAGCCGCCGGGTCCCGCACGCCCATGTGGACTTCGTGCACTCCGCCGAGGGCAAGGGCGTACGTCAGGCGATGGACCACCTCGTCGAGCTGGGACACCGCCGGATCGTTCACATCGACGGCGGCCAGGGCCCCGGCTCGGCCGAGCGGCGGCGCGCCTACCGTGCGGCCATGCGCCGTCACGGACTTGTGTCCGAGACGCGGGTGATCCCCGGCGATCACACCGAGCAGTCGGGCATCGAGACCGGCCGTCTCCTTCTCGCCGAGCGCGACAAGGGCCTGCCGTTGCCCACGGCGGTCCTGGCGGGCAACGACCGCAGCGCGATGGGTTTGTTGATGTCGCTGACCCGGTCCGGTGTCGAGGTCCCGCGCGACCTGTCCGTGGTCGGATACGACGACAGTCACCTCTCCCACCTGATGCCGATCGGCCTGACCACGGTGCGCCAGGACGCGGTGCTCATGTCGGAGCACGCCGTGCGGTTCGCCGTGGAGCGGCTGGAGGACCCCGGACTGGAGCCGCGGGAAGCGGTGCTGGACCCGAAGCTGGTGGTGCGGGGGACCAGTGGGCCTCCACCGGTGAGCTGAGTCCGGCCGTCCTGCTCGAGCCGTCCGGCGTTCACCCCGGGACGTGCATCGCGCGCAGGACCGCGTCGGCCATGCCGCGCTCGCCGCGCGTTTGGGTGGCCGGCGGCTGCGGGGCTGCTGGGGCGCAGAGGCTCGATCCAGCGTGAGCCGGCTGCCGAGCCGGCGTCGTGTCCCTCGGAGGGCGCGCAGATGGCGACGTAGGTCGCTCCGGCCACGCGGGCCTACTCACGCAGCGCGGTGTTGAGCTGCTGCTCCTTCTCCCGGAGACAGTCGATGCCGCCGGGCGCGAGGGGCGGTTCGCGGCCGCGGGCGGAGGCGTCGGACGGCAGGATCGCCGGATAGCCGACGACGTGGACGCGGGCCCGGGGTGCGCGGCGCCCGACCTCCCCCAGGGAGCGTCCTCGGAGATGTACTTGCCGCGGCCGAGGACGTCGTACGCCCTACCCATGACGACGCAGGGCGTGATCATGGAGCTGAATCCGATGTCGTTGCCGCCGATACCGATGGTGACCAGCCGGGTCCTCGCGGAGAGGGCCGTGAGCTGGGCGGGGTTGGTGCCGTGCTTGGTCGACCGGGGCGCCGTGAGCTCGGCGATCGTGGCGCCGCTGCAGCCCACGGCGCGGAGACCGCGACCAGAACGCCCGCCTCGCCGCCGCCACCGAACGCGCCCGCATCCCCCGCGAGATGCTGCTGAAGCACGTGCAGCCCGACGAACTCGTCACCGGCATCCGCGCGGTCGCCGCCGGGGACGCGGTCATCTCCCCGGGCCCGACCCGCAAGTTCATCGACGCCTCCGACCGCTTCCCCGGCCAGACCCCGGTGCAGCAGCAACAGTTGTCCGCCCTCACCGAGCGCGAACGTGAGGTCCTCGTCGCCATCGCGACCGGCCTGAGCAACGCCGAGATCGCCGAGCGGCTCTCCGTCGCCGAGACCACCGTCTAGTCCCATGTCAGCCGCATCCTCATGAAGATCGGCGTCCGGGACCGGGTCCAGGCGGTGATCTTCGCGTACGACACCGGACTGGTACGGCCGGCATGAAGGTGCCCGCTCCGGCTACGACGACGCATGGGCGCGCACGGTGAACGCCGCCGTGTGCACCGTTTTGTCGACCTTGAAGTCCAGGAACAGCCGGTAGTCGCCGGTGCTGGGCACGGCGGCCGAGAAGGCGACCTTCGGTCCGGACGTCTTCGTTCCCTCGGCCTCGTCGTGCGGGTGGACGTGCAGATAGGCGAGGTCGCCGGAGCGCAGGGCGACGAGGTGGCCGTAGGCGCCGAGATAGGGCTGAAGGGTGGTGACGGGCCTGCCGCCGCGGGTGACGGTGAAGGTCAGGTCGCTTTCCCCGCCCGCGTTCAGGGCGCCGTCGAGCCGCACGGTGTAGCCGTCCACCGTCGCGGTGGCGGCGGCCGGTGGCAGTTCGGTCGCCGTGTGGCGGCCGGTGACCGTCAGGTCGGTGCCCAGGGTCAGGCCCTCGTCCTGCGCAGCCGGGACGAAGTCGGCGAAGACCCGGTAGCTGCCGGCGGACGGGAGTTCGGCGGGGACGCTCCAGGTGCCGTCGGCGGCCCGCGTGGGGTGCAGATGGCGGTACGTGGTGAGGTCGCGTGAGGCGAGGATCAGGTGCAGTTGCTTGGTGTGCTCGGTCCGGTACACGGTCACCGGGTCGCCGTGCGCGTCGCGGATGACGAAGCGCAGGGTGCTCCTGCGTTCGGCCTGGACGGCAGGCGTCTCCAGGTCGAGCGTGTAGCCGTCCTCGGAGACCTGCAGCCCGGCCGGGACCGTGTCGTCGGCCGCGGGTGCGGTGTGACCGCCGTGCTCGTCGGTCTGCGCGCCGGTGTCGGTGGTGACCGGGGCGATGACGTCGCCGATCCCGTAGGCGGCGCCGAAGGTCACGACGAGTGCGGCCGTGAAGCCGCCGATCTTCGTCAGGGGCCTCATGACGGACTCCTCGGTGCTGGGTGCTTGTCCTGCGGGGGCGCGGACTGCCCCTTATACCCATCGGGGGTATGCATGGGATGGAGCTTATACCCCCCTGGGGTATAACGGGAAGAGGGAAATGGTTCAGCGGAGAGTTAGGGGGAAGTTTTGAACGTGTTCAATTACAGGCGTACGCTTTCGCCATGATCGACAGAGCCGCCCTGCTGAAGGGCATCCGCGCGTGGCTGATCCTCTTCGTCGTCTGCCTGGTGCTCAGTGGCGCCACGGCCTTCCCCCTGGTTCACGAACTGCGCTGGACGGAGGACCTGTTGCGGGCCCTGTCCGTGCCGGAGCACCTGCCCGCCCTGATGGAGTGGATCGAGCGCGTCCGGCGCGGGCTCGACACCGCCGACGCCGAATACCCCTTCCTCCTCTACGGCACGGACTGGCTGGCCTTCGCGCACCTCGTCATCGCGGTCGCCTTCTACGGCCCCTACCGCGACCCGGTCCGCAACATCTGGGTCGTCGAGTTCGGGATGATCGCCTGCGCCGGGATCATCCCGCTCGCGCTGATCTGCGGGCCGATCCGGGGAATTCCCTTCTGGTGGACGGTGATCGACATGTCGTTCGGGGTGTTCGGGGTGATCCCGCTGTACGTCGTGCGCGGGAAGATCAAGCGACTTGAGGGGCTCACCGCGAACTCCGTTCCGGCGCTTGCTACTTGAGCGCCGCCGGGCTCAGGTCGCGGGTCGCACCGGTGATCTTCGATCGTGCGGTCGAAGCGACGCACCGCCTGGTACCAGCGCTGCTCGTACAACTCCTCGAGGAAGTCCGTGAGGCCGTCCCGGGCTGGATGCCGTGCGGTGCGCGGGGCCCGGAGTCCGGCCCGGCGACGCCAGTTCGTGATCACCTCCGGCCGTGCGTTCCCGCCCGCGGAACACCAGAAAACTGTTATCCCGGAAGCCTTCACTCCGTCTCCTCACTGTGATCCCCGGCATAGCCATCACCCCGGGCCCGCCTGAGAGGGTGCGTGCGGAAGCGAAGTGAGCCCGGCCCTGGAAAGGACGACGTGGACACGCGGCAATGGCGCGACACCATCGCGGCAGCGCAGGCCGGCGACCGGCAGGCGCTGGACGAGCTGGTCGAGGGGTGGCTGCCGCTGGTCTACAACATCGTCGGACGCGCCCTGAACGGTCACGCCGACGTCGACGACGTCGTCCAGGAGACCATGCTGCGCGCCGTCGACAACCTCGGCTCGCTGCGCGACCCGGACAGCTTCCGGTCCTGGCTCGTGGCGATCGCGATGCGTCAGGTCCGGGACCGTGCGCGCCGCAGGTCCGCCCAGCGGCTGGACGAGAGCGTGGCGCAGGGCGACGCCGCCGACTTCGCGGAACTCACCGTGCTGCGGCTGCAGTTGGAGGGCCAGCGGCGCGAGGTCGCGGAGGCGGTGCGCTGGCTGGACGCCGAGGACCGGCAGTTGCTGTCGCTGTGGTGGCTGGAGGTCGCGGGCGAGCTCACCCGGCGGGAACTGGCCGCGGCCGTCGGGATCAGCCGGCAGCACGCCGCCGTGCGCGTCCAGCGCATGAAGGAGCGCCTCGAGACCGCGCGCGGCATCGTCCGGGCGCTGGACGGCGCCTGCCCCGGACTGCGCGAACTGACCGCCCGCTGGGACGGGCACCCCGACTCGGTGTGGCGCAAGCGGCTGGCCCGGCACATCCGGGGCTGCGGCTACTGCGGTGACGCGCGCGAGTCGGTCGTACCGGCCGAACGGCTCCTCGTGGGCATCGCGCTCGTCCCCGTCCCGGTCGGCTTCACGCTGTCCCTGGCCTTCGGCGGCAAGACGGCGGTGGCGGCCACCGCCGCCGGCACGTCGGTCGGCTGGTCCGCCAAGGTGCTGGGCGCCCTGACCAAGCCGGCCGTCGCCGTCACCGCGGGCGCGACCATCGCAGCGGGCGGCGCGTACGTCGTCACCCAGACGCCGGGCGCCCCGCCGCCCCGCGCGGCGACGGTCTCGACGGCGGCGAGCACACCCGGCCCGTCGCCGTCCTCCGCCCCGCCCACGCCTTCGGTCCCGCCGTCACCCACCCCGAGCGCGACACCCGAGCTGTACGGCACGGTCGTCGACGCCGTCGACCGGGCACCGGACCCGGACACGCCACCCGTGGCCCTGCCGCACCGGCCCGAGAAGGGGATCACCAGCAGCGGCGGCGCGCACGCCACGATGAACCACCGCGGGGACAGCGTGACGCTCAGCGGCCAGGGCTATGTCCTCGTCCGCTGGCAGATCTCGCCGCAGTACCGGGCCGGCAACCTGGTCATGCCGGCCTGGACCGGACTGAAGGGCAAGCTCTTCCACGTCGCCTCGGGCGGCGGCCGCCGCATGGACGACCCCGTCAGCAGCACCGACAGCTCCGCCACCGGCATGGGCAGCTCGGCCACCGGCTACGCCGTCCTGCCGGCCGGCACCCAGCAGATGTGGCAGAACGAGTACTTCTACGTCGACGGCAGCGTCACCCTCACCGTGAACGAGCGGGGCGCCGACTACGGCCTGAACGTCTTCCCGACGACCTGGGACGAGGTGGAGGAGGACGTCAAGCAGGGCCCCCCGCAGGGTGCGAAGCGCTACGGCCTCGTCCGCGACACCGGCAAGGACGACACGCCCGTACCGCAGTACGTCACCCGCTCGACGCCCGCCGACCCGGCGACGGTGCCTCAGCGCTCGCGCGTGTGAGCGGTCCCGCTGCCACGCCTCACCTCGCGCGCAACGCGCACAGCACGTCGACGCGGTTCGTCGTGATCGAGTCGACGCCCAGGTCCAGCAGACGGCGCATGGAGCGGCGGGTGTCGGGGGTCCAGACGGAGAGCAGGTAGCCGTCGTGGTGGACGCGTTCGGCGAGGGCGCGGTCGACCAGCGGGAAGCGGTAGTTGAGCCAGCGCGGCGCCACGGCCGCGAGCAGCGCGGGCCGCGGTGGGGCCAGGGTCGTCCAGGTCAGGGCGATCTCGGCCGCCGGGTCGGCCGCGCGCACGGCGAGCATGGCCGGGGCGCCCGCGCAGTAGTACACGCGGTCCGCCGCCCCGCACTCGCGGACGACGTCCACGACCCGGCGCGCCGCCCGCACATCGGGATGGCCCGGCAGGTCGAGCATCACCCGGCTGCCGTCGGTCGCCGCCAGCGCCTCCGCCAGCGTCGGCACCTTGCCGTCCGTCAGCCCGCGCACCTCCGCCTCCGACAGCGAGAGCAGCGGCCGGTCCTGCTCCCACAGCCGTTTCAGCGTCTCGTCGTGCAGCAGCACGGGCACGCCGTCACGGGTGAGCCGTACGTCGATCTCGACCGCGTCCGCGCCCAGGTCGAGCGCGGAACGCAGCGAGTCGATCGTGTTCTCACGGACGCGGTAGGGGTCGCCGCGATGGGCCACGGCAGTCACTGTCTGCATGGGCCCATTGTGCTGAAGTCAGGGGGCGAGCCACCCGGCGGTGTACCTGTCGATCTCGTCCTTGATGCGCGCCTTGCCGGGCTCGTCGAGGAAGGACGCCTCGACGGCGTTCCTGGCGAGGTCGGCCAGCCCCCGTTCGTCGAGGTCGAGGAGGCGGGCGGCGACGGCGTACTCGTTGTTGAGGTCGGTGCCGAACATCGGCGGGTCGTCGGAGTTGATCGTGACCAGGATTCCGGCCCGCACGAACTCCTTGATCGGGTGCTCGTCGAGGGTGCGGACCGCGCGGGTGGCGATGTTGGAGGTCGGGCACACCTCCAGCGGGATCCGATGATCGGCGAGGTGCGCGAGGAGCTTCGGGTCCTGGAAGGAGTTGGTGCCGTGCCCGATGCGCTCGGCGCGCAGATGGGTCAGCGCGTCCCACACCGTCTCCGGGCCGGTCGTCTCGCCGGCGTGCGGCACCGAGCGCAGCCCGGCCGCGATGGCCCGGTCGAAGTACGGCTTGAACTGCGGCCGCGGTACGCCGATTTCGGGCCCGCCGAGCCCGAAGGAGACCAGCCCCTCGGGACGCACCCGGTCGTCGGTGGCGAGGCGGGCGGTCTCCTCGGCGGACTCGAGGCCCGCCTCGCCGGGGATGTCGAAGCACCAGCGCAGGACGGTCCCGAACTCGGCCTCCGCCGCCTTGCGGGCGTCCTCGATCGCGTCCATGAAGGCCAGTTCGTCGATCCCGCGCCGGGTCGAGGAGAACGGGGTGATGGTCAGCTCGGCGTAGCGCACCTGCTGCCGGGCCAGGTCCCGGGCCACCTCGTACGTCAGCAGCCGCACGTCCTCCGGGGTGCGGATCAGGTCGACGACGGACAGGTACACATCGATGAAGTGGGCGAAGTCCGTGAACGTGAAGAAGTCGACCAGGGCCTCGGCGTCCGTGGGCACCTTGGAGTCGGGGTGGCGGGCGGCCAGTTCGGAGACGATGCGGGGGGAGGCGGAGCCGACATGGTGGACGTGCAGTTCGGCCTTGGGCAGTCCGGCGATGAAGGCGTGCAGGTCGCGCGGGGCGCGCGCGTCCACGTGGTCGGTCAAGGGGGCCTCCCCGGCAGGGCGCCGTGCACCGTGTCGGTGTGGCGCGGGTGATCGGCTGATCGAGTGCACGGACATCGTAGGACGCGGGGTGGGGCACGGGCGGGGGAGGACCCGGCGGGAGCGTGCGTGGTGAGGCCGTAGCATGACGGAACGATCGATCGAGGGGGACTTGACATGACGGACGCGACGCAGCCGAGCGGGGACGCCGCAGCCGGCCCCGACCCGTGGGCGGCGCCGGAGAACAAGCCGTCACTGGAGAAGAACCAGCAGCCCGCCGCCGGGCAGCCCCCCACGGCTCAGCCGCCGTCCGTGCACGACCAGGCCACGGTCATCGCGATGCCGAACGACGGACTCACCCCGCCCGGCTCCACCCCCGCCGGCTACCCGCCGCCGGGCTACGGCGCGCCGGGCTACCCCCCGCCCGGTTACGCGCCTCCCGGCGCGGCCGCGTCCGCTCCCGTCGGCGGCCCGGGTTCCGCCGTGCCGCCCCCGCCCATCGCGCCGACCGGCCCGGCGGCTCCCGGCGGATACGGCTACCCCGGCTATCCGCAGGGCTACGGCTGGCCGGGCATGCCGATGGCCCCGCAGAACGGCAACGGCATCGCGGCGATGGTGCTGGGCATCCTGTCCTGCTGCCTGTTCTGCATGTACGGGGTGCTCTCCGTCGTGCTCGGCGTCCTTGCCGTGATCTTCGCGATCAAGGGGCGCCACAAGGCCCAGCGCGGCGAGGCCACCAACTACGGCCAGGCCCAGGCCGGCCTGATCACGGGCATCATCGGCATCGTCATAGGCGTCGCCGTGATGGTCGTGATGATCATCGCGATCGTGGCCGCCATCAACGACGAGTCGGACGAGGACTACTACGACGGGTCCCTCGCGTCGGTCTCCGCGCCGGCGTATGTCTGAGCCCACCCCTAGCTAGTCCGCCACGTCGGAACGCCGGGCCGGCTCCTCAGCCGGCCCGGAGCCGCTCTCGCGCCTCCATCAGCGCGAACCCCAGCAGATTGGGCCCCCGCCACCGCTCCGGATCCCCCGCGGCCTCGTCGGTCGCGGCGAGGCCGATGCCCCAGACCCGGTCCACAGGGCTGGCCTCCACCAGCACGCGGTCCCCGGTGCCGAGCAGGAATTCCCGCAGATCGGCGTGCGCGGCGAACTTGTGGACGCTGCCCTCGACCACGATCCGGAACCGCTCGCGCTCCCATATCGCCTCGTCGAAGCCGCGCACCAGCCGCCCGGCCTTCTTCGCCACGGAGGGGTGACCCGCCGCCAGCACCCGCTTCTCCGCCTCCGCGTCTGCGAAAAGCCGCGCCTTCCCGGCCATCATCCAGTGCTCGGCCGTCGCATAGGTGACCCCGCCGACCACGAACGGTGACGGCCACCACTGGCTCAGACAGCTGCTGCCCACCCGGCCGTCGGGCCGCGGCCGGTGCCCCCAGAAGTGCAGGTACTTCACCCTCGCCCCCGACCGGACCTCCCTGACCAGGGCGTCCCGAGAATCGATCTCTCCCATGCAGGCGAGTGTGGCACGCGCCACTGACACCCCGTCCCGCCTTTTCGGTGGCGACTCGACACCCTGGTCGACAGATTCCGTCGCGTAACCAAAAGGCAACAACGGAATCCCTTGTTGGAGTCGCATCCCTCTGTCAGGATCGGCACTCAAATCGAGCTGGAGCTACGCCACCCACCCCCGGACCACGGGGCCACGGCGGAGGAGAGCGACATGCACAACCCGGGCACCGCCACCCCGGACCGATTCCCGGCACAGGAACGCTTCGCGGACGGCGCGCAGTACATCGCGGGCCGCCCGACGAAGGGCACCTCGGGCCGTACACACGCGGTCGTCGACCCCGCGACGGGCGAGGACGTGTACACGTACGAGCTGGCCGGCACCGACGACGTCGACGCGGCCGTCGCCGCCGCCCGCGAGGCCTTCCCGGGCTGGGCGGGCGCCACGCCCGGTGAGCGCTCCGACGCCCTGCACCGTTTCGCCGCCGTCCTCGCCGACCATGCCGAGGACTTCGCCCGCGCCGAGTCGCTCCAGTGCGGCAAACCGCTGAAGCTGACCCGCGAGTTCGACGTGCCCGGCACCATCGACAACACCGCGTTCTTCGCGGGTGCCGCCCGCCACCTGCAGGGGCAGTCCGCGGGCGAGTACTCCGGCGACCACACCTCGTACCTCCGCCGCGAACCCATCGGCGTCGTCGGCTCCATCGCGCCCTGGAACTACCCCCTCCAGATGGCCGCCTGGAAGATCCTCCCGGCGATCGCCGCCGGCAACACGATCGTGCTGAAACCCGCCGAGCTCACCCCGTTCACCTCGCTGCTGTTCGCCCGGGCGGCCACCGAGGCCGGCATCCCCGACGGCGTGATCAACATCGTCACCGGCACCGGCAGGGAGGCCGGCGAGCACCTCGTGGGCCACCCGGACGTGGCCATGACGTCCTTCACCGGCTCCACCGCCGTCGGGAAGCGGGTCGCCGAGATCGCCACCGCCACCGTCAAGCGGATCCACCTGGAGCTGGGCGGCAAGGCACCCTTCGTCGTCTTCGACGACGCCGACCTGGAAGCCGCCGTCAACGGGGCGGTCGCGGGCGCGCTCATCAACACCGGGCAGGACTGCACGGCCGCCACGCGCGCGTACGTGCAACGGCCCCACTACGACGAGTTCGTCGCCCGGACAGCGGCCCTCATGGACACCGTCCGCGTCGGCGACCCCTTCGCCCCCGGCACCGACCTCGGCCCGCTGATCTCGCACGTCCAGCGCGACCGGGTCGCCGGCTTCGTCGACCGGGCACGCGGCTACGCGCGCGTGGTCACGGGTGGCGAGGCTCCCCAGGGGGAGCTGAAGAACGGCGCCTACTACCGGCCCACCCTCATCGCCGACGCGCCGCAGGACAGCGAGGCCGTCCAGTCCGAGATCTTCGGGCCGGTCCTCGTCGTCCTGCCCTTCGACTCGGACGACGAGGGCATCCGGCTCGCCAACGACACCCCGTACGGACTGGCCGCCTCCGCGTGGAGCCGGGACGTCTACCGGGCGAACCGCGCGACCCGCGAGATCAAGGCGGGCTGTGTGTGGGTCAACGACCACATCCCGATCATCAGCGAGATGCCGCACGGCGGCATCAAGCAGTCCGGCTTCGGCAAGGACATGTCCACGTACTCGTTCGAGGAGTACACCCAGATCAAACACGTCATGTTCGACAACACCGCGGTGGCCGCGAAGGACTGGCACCGCACCGTCTTCGGGGACCGATAAGCCAGTACACGGCCACTGACCAGGCCGAACCCTCCCGAAAGGGCACCACGCGCATGGAGCAGTACGAGCCCGACCGCCTGTCCCCGGCCCAAGTGGCCGCGATCAGGCGCAGCCTCCGCAACGGCAGGGCCGCCATGACCCGCCGCTCGCTGCTGCGCGCCTCCGCGGGCGGCGCGCTCACGCTGGGCGGACTGGGCGCGCTGAGCGCCTGCGGGATCCCGGCGGCCGGCAAGACCGAGGGCGGCACGTCCGCCGAGGACCACTCGGCCAAGGAGAAGACCGTCAGCTTCTCCAACTGGACCGAGTACATGGACGTCGACGACAGCGGCAAGCACCACCCGACCCTCGACGCGTTCACCAAGAGAACCGGTATCAAGGTCAAGTACACCGAGGACATCAACGACAACAACGAGTTCTTCGGCAAGATCAAGCCGCAGCTCGCCGCGGGCCAGGACACCGGCCGCGACATCATCGTCCTCACCGACTGGCTGGCCGGACGGCTGATACGCCTGGGATGGGTCCAGAAGCTGGACCCCTCCAACCTGCCGCACGCCTACGCCAACCTGTCGCAGCAGTTCCGCAGCCCCGACTGGGACCCGGGCCGCGCCTACTCGTACCCGTGGCAGGGCATCTCGACCGTCATCGCGTACAACAAGAAGGCGCTCGACGGCATCGAGGTGAAGTCCGTCTCCGACATGCTCGACAACCCCAAGCTCAAGGGCCGCGTCGGCTTCCTTACCGAGATGCGCGACACCATCGGGATGACCCTGCTCGACATGGGCAAGGACCCCGCCAAGTTCACCGACGACGACTACGACGCGACGATCGCCCGCCTCCAGAAGGCCGTCGACAGCGGCCAGATCCGCCGCTTCACCGGCAACGACTACACGTCCGACCTCACCAAGGGCGACTTCGCCGCCTGCATCGCGTGGGCCGGCGACGTCGTCCAGCTCAAGGCGGACAGCCCGGACGTCGACTTCGTCATCCCGGACAGCGGCTACATGACGTCGAGCGACAACATGCTCATCCCCAACAAGGCGCGCCACAAGACGAACGCCGAGCGGCTCATCGACTACTACTACGAGCCGGATGCGGCCGCCGAGCTCGCCGCCTACATCAACTACGTCTGTCCCGTCGACGGCGTGAAGGACGCCCTTGCGAAGATCGACGAGGATGCGGCGAACAACCCGCTGATCATCCCCGACAAGGCCATGCAGGCCAAGTCCCATGCCTTCCGCTCGCTGAGCTCGAAGGAAGAGACGGCCTACGAAGAGAAGTTCGCGAAGCTCACAGGGGCGTGACGACCATGAAGACAGACACCAGCGGCGACGTCCGCCTCTCCGGGATCAGCAAGACCTACGGCTCCTTCACCGCCGTCCACCCGCTCGACCTGACCGTGCCGCAGGGCTCCTTCTTCGCCCTGCTCGGCGCCTCCGGCTGCGGCAAGACCACCACCCTGCGCATGATCGCCGGCCTGGAGGAGCCCACCTCCGGCACCGTGTCGCTGGGCGACCAGGACGTGACCGCGCTCCCGCCGTACAAGCGGCCGGTGAACACGGTCTTCCAGTCGTACGCCCTCTTCCCGCACCTCGACATCTTCGAGAACGTCGCCTTCGGTCTGCGCAGACGCGGCATCAAGTCGGTGAAGAAGCAGGTCCAGGACATGCTCGAGCTGGTGCAGCTGGGCGAGCAGGCCCGCAAGCGGCCGCACCAGCTCTCCGGCGGCCAGCAGCAGCGCGTCGCCGTGGCCCGCGCGCTGATCAACCACCCCAAGGTGCTCCTCCTCGACGAGCCGCTCGGCGCCCTCGACCTCAAGCTGCGCCGCCAGATGCAGCTGGAGCTCAAGCGCATCCAGACCGAGGTGGGCATCACCTTCATCCACGTCACGCACGACCAGGAGGAGGCCATGACGATGGCCGACACGGTCGCCGTGATGAACGCGGGCCGCGTCGAGCAACTCGGCTCGCCCACCGACCTCTACGAGAACCCGCAGACCACGTTCGTCGCGAACTTCCTCGGCACCTCGAACCTGATCGAGGCCGAGGTCGACACCAAGAGCGGCGACGACATCGTCCTCAAGGCGGGCGGCGGCAAGCTGCTGCTGCCCGAGGCGCGATGCTCCGCGTCGACGACGGCCGGGGGCAAGGTGCTGGTCGGTGTCCGCCCCGAGAAGATCTCCCTCACGCACGCGGACGACGCCGGCGACATAGCCGAGGGCCGCAACCGGATCACCGGCAGGATCGCCGACTCCAGCTTCATCGGGGTGTCCACGCAGTACGTCGTCGACAGTCCCGTCTGCCCCGAGTTCGAGGTCTACGCCCAGAACATCGACCGCGACGCCCGGCTGGTGCCCGGCGCGGAGGTCGTCCTGCACTGGAACCCGGAGCACACCTTCGGTCTCGACGCGACCCAGTCCCTGCTTGCTGGGACAGTGGGCTCCGCCGGTACAGAAGAAGAGGCGGCGGTCTGATGGCGACGCTCACCGAGGCGCCGCCGCCTCTCTCCCCGGCCGCCCCGGAGAAGAAGCCCCCGCGCAAGCGGGGCCGCCTGGTGCCGTACTGGCTCCTGCTGCCCGGCATCCTGTGGCTGCTGGTCTTCTTCGCGCTGCCGATGATCTACCAGGCCTCCACGTCCGTGCAGACGGGCTCCCTGGAGGAGGGCTACAAGGTCACCTGGCACTTCGCGACCTACTGGGACGCACTCAGCGAGTACTGGCCGCAGTTCCTGCGCTCGGTCGCCTACGCGGCCGCCGCGACCGTGCTGTGCCTGGTGCTCGGCTATCCGCTGGCGTACCTGATCGCCTTCCGCGCGGGCCGCTGGCGGAACCTGATCATGATCCTGGTGATCGCGCCGTTCTTCACCAGCTTCCTGATCCGCACACTCGCCTGGAAGACGATCCTCTCGGACAGCGGACCCGTGGTCGGCGCACTCAACACGCTGCACGTCCTGGACGTCACCAGCTGGCTCGGCTGGACCTCCGGCGACCGGGTGCTGGCCACGCCGCTGGCGGTGGTGTGCGGCCTGACGTACAACTTCCTGCCGTTCATGATCCTGCCGCTCTACACCTCGCTCGAGCGCATCGACGGGCGGCTGCACGAGGCGGCGGGCGACCTCTACGCCAAGCCGCTGACCACCTTCCGCAGGGTCACCTTCCCGCTGTCGATGCCCGGGGTCGTCTCCGGCACGCTGCTGACCTTCATCCCGGCGGCCGGCGACTACGTGAACGCCGAACTCCTCGGATCCACCGACACACGCATGATCGGAAACGTCATCCAGACGCAGTTCCTGCGGGTGCTGGACTATCCGACGGCGGCGGCGCTCTCCTTCATCCTGATGGCCGCGATTCTCCTCATGGTCACCTTCTACATCCGCAGGTCCGGGACGGAGGATCTGGTCTAAATGCCCTTCGTCAACCGGCTCAAGCGCCATCTCGTGGTCATCGCGGGACTCATCACCCTCGGATATCTCCTGCTGCCCAACATCGTCGTGACGGTGTTCTCCTTCAACAAGCCGAAGGGGCGCTTCAACTACGAGTGGCAGCAGTTCTCCACGGACGCCTGGAAGGACCCGTGCGGGGTCGCCGACATGTGCGGCTCGCTGTCCCTCAGCCTCCAGATCGCCCTGTGGGCGACGGTCGGCGCGACCCTCCTCGGCACGATGATCGCCTTCGCGCTGGTCCGCTACCGATTCCGCGCGCGCGGCACCGTGAACTCACTGATCTTCCTGCCGATGGCGATGCCCGAGGTCGTCATGGCGGCCTCCCTGCTCACCCTCTTCCTCAACCTGGGTGCTCAGCTGGGCTTCTGGACGATCCTGATCGCCCACATCATGTTCTGCCTCAGCTTCGTCGTCGTCGCCGTCAAGGCACGCGTGATGTCGATGGACCCGCGACTGGAGGAGGCCGCGCGGGACCTCTACGCCGGACCGGTGCAGACGTTCCTGCGCGTCACCCTCCCGATCGCGGCCCCCGGAATCGCGGCGGGTGCGCTGCTCGCCTTCGCGCTCTCCTTCGACGATTTCATCATCACCAATTTCAACGCGGGCTCGACCGTCACGTTCCCCATGTTCGTCTGGGGCTCGGCACAGCGCGGGACGCCCGTTCAGATCAATGTCATCGGCACGGCCATGTTCCTCGTCGCCGTACTGCTCGTGCTGGCTTCCATGGTCATCGGAAACCGCCGCACCAGGCAGAAGTCATAACCGCGGAAATACCCGTAGGGAGTTGAAATCATGGCCCCAAGCGCCATGAACCGTTGGGCGACATCACTTTCCGACGCACAGCCGGTCCCGTACTGGCTGGAAGACCCCGGCAAGCCCCACCCCGAGCCCGCGCTCACCGGCGCCGAGACCTGCGACCTGCTGGTCGTGGGCGGCGGCTACAGCGGACTGTGGACCGCGCTCCTCGCCAAGGAGCGCGACCCGCAGCGGGACGTGGTGCTGCTCGAAGGCCGCGAGGTGGGCTGGGCCGCCTCCGGCCGCAACGGCGGCTTCTGCGCCGCATCCCTCACCCACGGCCTGCCCAACGGACTCACCCGATGGCCGGACGAGATCCACCGACTCCAGGAGCTGGGCGCCCGCAACCTCGACGAGATCGAGGCCGCGGTCGCCCGCCACGGGATCGACTGCGACTTCGAACGCACCGGCGAGATCGATGTCGCGACCGAGACCTACCAGGCTCGGGACCTGCGTGACTGGTACGAGGAGATGGAGCGGCGGGGCCTAGCCGACGGCGTGGAGTTCCTGGACGCCGAAGCCGTACGGGAACAGGTCGACTCACCGACCTTCCAGGCGGGCCTGTACGACCGAAGGGGCGTGGCCATGCTGCACCCCGCCAAGCTGGCGTGGGGGCTGAAGCGGGCCTGCCTGCGCCTCGGCGTCCGGGTCTTCGAGCGCACCCCCGCGCTGACACTGAAGCCGTACGGCGCCGGCATGGCCGTACGCACCCCGTACGGCCAGGTCCGCGCCCGGCAGGTCGCGCTCGGCACGAACATCTTCCCGAGCCTGGTCAGACGCGTGCGGTCCTACACGGTCCCGGTGTACGACTACGCGCTGATGACCGAGCCGCTGACGGCCGACCAGCTGGCGTCGGTCGGCTGGAAGAACCGGCAGGGGCTCGGGGACAGTGCGAACCAGTTCCACTACTTCCGGCTGTCGGCGGACAACCGGATCCTCTGGGGCGGCTACGACGCCGTCTATCAGTACGGCGGCCGGGTGCGCGCCGAGTACGACGACCGGCCGGAGACGTACGCCAAGCTCGCCGGGCACTTCTTCACCTGCTTCCCACAGCTGGAGGGCGTCCGCTTCACCCACGCTTGGGGCGGCGCGATCGACACCTGCTCGCGCTTCTCGGCGTTCTTCGGCACCGCGCACCACGGCAAGGTCGCGTACGCGGCCGGCTACACGGGGCTCGGCGTCGGCGCGACGCGGTTCGGGGCGGACGTGATGCTGGACCTGCTTTCGGGGGAGCGCACGGAGCGCACGGCGCTCGAGATGGTGCGCAAGAAGCCCCTGCCCTTCCCGCCCGAGCCCTTCGCCTGGACCGGCATCGCGCTCACCAAGTGGTCGCTGGCCCGCGCGGACGCCCACGGCGGACGGCGCAACCTCTGGCTGAGGGCGATGGACAGGCTGGGACTCGGCTTCGACAGCTGAGCTGCGGACCGGTTCACCCGGAAGGGTGGCGCGAACCCGCGTAATGCCTGCCGCGGACCTCCCTCTCCTCCGTGACGCGACCAGCGTCCACGTGAATCTCGGAGACCAGGGAGGTCCCCTGCATGACTGGGCCCAGGACCGCGGCCGAGTGGCTCGCATCCGTCGCACCGGATCCCGAGGCCTGCCGCCGGGAGTGGGAGCGCAACCCGCTCGGACTCGTGCTGCTGCCCGCAGGCAAGGCCTGGGACGTGCTCATCCTGCCGGGTGAGCTCGGCCGCCCCACCCTCGATGTGCTCGCCCGCATCGTCGACCGCCCCGGCCCGGTGCTCGTCGACTCGGCGAACGCACGCATGGGCTTCTTCGTACCGCCGGGCACCGCGGCCCGCTGGCTCGGCACCGGTATCCGTGCGGCCGGGGCCGGCACGCGGATGGTCGTGCCGTACCCGGGCCGTTCCACGGGCGGAGTCCGCTGGCTGATCCCGCCGGACGGCTCCGGACTCCTCAACGACCCGGCCCTCCTCGAACTGGCCATGCACGAGGCGGCCGCGGGGCCGGCCGGGGAGTGAGGAGTGATCGTCAGCGACGGACGACGCGCCTCTGCACGAGCCACAGAAAGGCGAGCAGCACCGCGCACAGGCACCAGCTGGCCACGACGTCCAGTGGCCAGTGGAAGCCGCACCGGACCAGGCCGAGGCCGACCCCGGCGTTGACGACGACGCAGGCGATCACAAGCTCTCGCCGGGCGTACGCCGTCCGCAGCCAGGGGAGGAGAAGCAGGGTCGCGGAGCCGAAGGCGACGGCGGCCGTAGCCGTGTGCCCCGAGGGGTAAAAGCCGGTCGCCGGCGGCATGACCGGGGTGCCGTGGCGCGCGATCCACTCCTTCAGAGGTATGACCAACGCCGGCACCAGCGCCATCAGCACGGCCGCGACGAGCGGCGGCAGCCACCAGCCGCTCGCCCCCGCGACCCGGCCCTGCAGGGCGACGTACACCGCGGCCAGGGCCAGGACCGGTACCGCGATCTGCACATCGCCGAGACTCGCGAGCAGCTCCGACACCCTGTCCGGGCCGGCGAGCGCACGGCTGACACGCTCGTCCACCCGCAGGAGCGGGCCGTTGGTGACCACCTGCCAGGTGATCAGTGCGAAGAGGAGGGTGGGCAGGCCGAACAACGGGAGGAACAGACGAGGGGGGAGAAAGGGGGAATCCGGTTCTTCGGCGTGCGGCGGGGCGGGCGAGTTGCCGGGTGGCTGGTCGGGGCAGGTCGGCATGGGGCCAGCGTCTCTGATCAGTTAAGCGATCCTGTGCAGGACATGGTGTCTGGCAACAGGATCTCCCATCGTGGCGGGGTTGCGTGGGTGTGCAGGTGGAACCCTGCGCCCAGCGCTGCCCCTCGTGGCCGGTGTCGGTCGGATGTGGGTACCCCCGGACGAAGTCTGGGGGAGGCTGTGCTGATCGTCGTCACGCCCTGGTTCCGGTGGGCTGCGCGGGGCAGCCGCATCCGGCCCGTGGGTGCGCGTCCCTCCGGACGCTGGCCCGCCGGACCGAGGGTCTGGCGGGGGAGGGTGCCCCGCGTCGCCTGGGCGCGGGGCGTGTGGATCGTGGCCGGGTGGGTCCGGTCTTGGACCGGTCCCGGCGGGTCACGGTGGTAGTGGGGGTGACCACGGCTCGGGCTTCGAGGTTGTTCACCACGCTGCGGATGACCAGGGACACAGGCGAACACCGCGCACCTACTCCGCAGACGTCGCCTTCAGTGCCAGCCACAGCTCCATCCGTACATCGGGATCGTCCAGCGACCGTCCGAGGATCTCCTCGACCCTCCGCATCCGGTACCGCAGCGTGTGCCGGTGCACCCCGAGATCCGCCGCCGCCGCGTCCCACTGGCCGTGCCGGGACAGCCACGCCCGCAGGGAGGCGACCAGGTCGCCCCGCCCTGTCGCGTCGTGCTCGTACAGCGGCCGCAGCAATCCGTCCGCGAACGCCTTCACCGCATCGTCCGCCAGCAACGGCAGCACGGACCCGGCAGCCAGCTGCTCGTGCTCCACCAGCACCCGCCCCCGCCGCCGTGCCACGGACAACGCCTGCTCGGCCTGCTTGTACGCCGCGGCCGCCGCGATCGGGCCGGCCGGCGCCGACAGCCCCACGACCAGTTCGTCCTCGTCGCCGCCCGGCACCTGCTCCCGCCCGCCGTCGCTCGCGTCCGACCGCGCCGCCTCCAGCGCAGCCGCGAACTCCCCGCAGGCCGCCACCGCCGCGCCTCCGTCCCCGGCCAGCGCCACGAGCCGCTCCCCGTCGGGCACGACAAGCACGGCCTCTCCGGCCCGCGCGGCCGCGGCCTCGACGATCTCCGAGAGCCCGCCCAGCGGATCGCCCCCGGCCTCGGCGGCGGCCATGACCGCGGCCGGCGACGACGGCCTGGTGACCGGCACACCCGGCTGAGCCTGCGCATCGACGCGCGCCCGCGCGGCCGACCCGGACGCCGACTCGGCGACGATCACCCGGAAGGGCGCGTCCAGCAGCCCGTCGTACAGGTCCCCGGCGACCGCTCGCGCATGGTCCGGCTCCCCGGCGAGCAGCATGCGCAGCACCGCCGCACCGATCCGCTGCTCCGCCGCCTGCAGGGAACGGGAGCGTTCCGTCGTCAGCGTCAGGAGGGCGATGGCCGAGTGGACCGCGTACCGCTCGGCGGTGCCGAGAGCCGACGCCGTGCCGACGGCCAGTGCCGCTCGCGGCCGACGGCCCGTGCCCAGCGAATGCAGTTCGACGCGGTCCTCGTTCTCCGGCCCGCCGACCACCGACGAGGCCGGGGCGGGCCGCTCCCGCAGCCGTTCCACGTCCGCCGTGAGCCGCGCGGCCCGCCGGCCCGCCCACTCCGGCGCGGTCGCGACGACGGCGCCCGAGGCGTCGTACAGCGCGGCCCATCCGTCCACCTGCGAGGCGAGCGCGGCAAGCAGGCCCTCCGGTCCGTCCGCCAGCGCCTGCTTGGTGAGTTCCCGCTGTGCCGCGAAGCCCGCCGTCACCGCCCGGTACTGGTCCGCCGCGATCGCCGCCGACACGGCCTTGCTGATGGCGAGGAAGGGCGTGCGGCGCGGCACTTCCAGCAGGGGCAGCTCCTCCGCCTCCGCCGCGTCGACGAGCGCCCTCGGGATCTCCTCGTAATTGACGCCGACGGCGAAGCCGAGGCCGACCACGCCCGCCCCGACCAGCCGCTTCACATAGCGGCGCATCGCCTCCGGGTCCTCCGCGTCCAGCTTCAGCGCGGTGATCAGGAGCAGCTCCCCGCCCTCCATGTAGGGCACGGGGTCGGCGAGCTCGCTGACGTGCGCCCAGCGGACGGGCACGTCCAGGCGGTCCTCGCCCGCGCGCACGGTCAGTTTGAGCGCGGAGTGGTGGACGAGCGAGGCGAGGGTGGGAGGCATGAGGCCTTCATATCGGTGTGATCTTCGTGATCCTTTGGCCGTCACGTATGAACGACCCGTGTCGATTCTGCCTCACCGTACGGTCACCGCGCGGCCCCATGTTCCAGACGATGTCCGGACACCGCTGCTCAGCTGCGCAGATCCACAAGGAGCGGCGGCGCGTGCTCTCCCTCCACGGTCGTCAGCGACAGCACCGCGTGACCGGGCGGCACCTCGTGCGCCAGCTCGGACGCCGACCACCGCTCCCGCTCCACCTGCCGCACGGTCACGGCGTCCGTGGTGACCGCCTTGCCGGTGACGAGTTTGCGCAGGGCGTGGATGGCGCGGGTCATCGGCTGGTCGGCGAAGACGGTGTGCTTGGCCACGTCCCGCGTCTCCACCCATTCGGTGCCCCAGGCCTGGGCGAACCGGCTGCCGTCCCAGGTGGTCACACCGGAGAAGGCCATCCGGCAGCCGACCGCCCCGTACAGCGGGCCGTGCAGGGCCTCGGGGACGTCGCCGACGGTCCGCAGGGCCAGCACCACCCCCGCGTTCTGGGAGCGCAACCGCTGGATCCGGCGGACCGAGCCGGTGGTGACCGTCCCGGTGGCGTCGTCGAGGACCAGGCAGGCGAAGTGGGGGCGCCGCCCGTCCCGTACCACCGCCCCGAACTGGGCGAGGACGAGCCGGGTGAGCAGCCGGGCGGCCTCCTCGTGGCCCTGTTCGGGCAGGTCGACACGGACCCGCAGCGGATGGTGGGCGATGGCGCGGAGGGAGAAGGGCCTCGGCGTGCCTCCCCCGCCGAAGAAGCCGGCGAACGCCGGACGGTTGAGCAGCGCCAGCCGGTCCGCGAGGGCGCGGCCCGTGTCGCCGGCGCCGCCCGTCTGCCGGATCCGCGCCTCCAGCTCCCGGCGCATCACGGTGTGTTCGTCGCCGGCCAGGGCCTCCTGCAGGGCGGACAGCGCCGCAGGTTCGCCCTCCAGGAGTTCCCGCAGCACGGGCAGGGTCGGGAAACGGCCGTGCACCTCGCGGTAGGGGCCGAGCAGCTGGGCGAGCGCGGTGGCCGCGCTCTGGGTGTCGACGGCGCCGAGGTCGCCGACCAAGCCCTCGGCGAGGACGGCGGCCGCCTCGTCGGGGTCGTCGGACTCGGCGTAGGGGTCCAGGTCGTGGACGGACGCGCGGTCCCCGATCCGTACGATCACGTCGAATGCCGAGTCGTCGGCGAGCGGCGTCCCGGCCTCGGAGACCGCGACGACCGCGCACCGCCCGGTGAGCGCCTGCAGGGCCAGCGACTCGGTCACGGGCTCGATCAGGTGCCGCGTCTTGCCCGCGCCGGAGGGCCCGACCGCGAGGAGCGAGGTGCCCAGGACGTCCGGGCCGAGCGCGGCACCCGCGCCGTGATAGGCACGCGGGGCGCGTTCCGCGGCCGCCCACTTCCCGATGCGCACCTGAGCCTCGAGCAGGTCGTGCCGTGCGGAGCGGTGCGGCAGATCCCGGGCGCCGGACGGATGGATCCATGCGGCCGCGCCCTGCCGCAGCACGGTGTCCCGGAAGGCCGCGAGCCGCGCCTCCCGCCTGGCCGCCGTCCAGGCGTGCTCCACCCGGGCGCAGTCCACGTCGTTCATCCGGCCGCCGGCCACCTCGGCGGTCAGCAGGTCGGCGGCCTCGTGCTGTCCTGCCTCGCGCAGTTCGGGCCAGTGGGCACGGGGCAGGTCCGCGGGCGGCGGCGCGGTGCGGTCCGCGGCGTGCCGGCGCGCGGCGAGCCGCTCCCTGGCGTACGCCCACCAGCCGCCGATCCGGGCGAACGGCCACACCACCAGGAGCGTGATGAGCGCGTAGAGGCTGTCGGTGAACAGCTGCGACCGGAACAGGTCGTAGCCGCCCGAGATCAGGACGACGAGTGAGAAGACGGGGTCCACGACCGGCAGGGCGTCCCAGCCGACGCCGGGGAAGGCGTTCGGGAACACCAGGCTCAGCGCGAGGAGCGCGGCCAGGGCGGCGAGCAGGGCCCGTGCGGGCTGCGGCCTGCGTCCGATGAAGTGCCGCAGGACGTCGGACCAGCTGCCCAGCCGGCCCATGGCGCCGACGAGCACGGCGAAGAAGACGCCGTCGTAGACGACGACCGCCTCCCGTCCCTCGATGCCCTTCGGCGAGACGGTGCCCGCCCACCACCAGTCGTCCGGCGTGAACAGCTTCAGCAGCACCCACTGGTACGGGACGCTGCCCTGACGCCACAGGGACCACAGGACGACCGCCACCACGAGTGGGACCAGCAGACCGACGATCGTGACCGGGGAGAGTCGCTCGCCCGGCCGATCGGCCTTCGGCAGGCGATATCCGAAGCGCCAGATGCCGGGCTTGGCGGCCGGGCGGGGCTCGTTGAGCCAGTCGGCGAGGGTCGCCCGGTGGTGCTCCGCACCGGGCGCCCGGGCCGGTCGTGGCGGCACCGAGGGGGGGTCCGGCGGCGCCGCCGGGCGCGGCACAGGATTCGCATGCGTACCCCGCGCGTCCTGCGTCCCGTCGCTCTCCATCGCCCTTGCCCCCTGACCAGCCGTTCCGTCCACCGTCAGCGAGCCAATCTAACGCCCCCGCAAGGGGAGTTCACCGCTTACGCGGCCGGGCCGGAGCCGACCGGCCCGTACTCCTCTATGTCCATGGCGGACAACCGGGGGCGCCGGAAACGCCCACATGGAGCATGCCCAGCCCTTCGTCCCCGTCCTAGCCTGCGAGAAAAGAAGACAAGAGTCCGTAAAACCCCCAGGAGCCCCTCATGACCGCACTTCCGCAGGAGCGCCGTGTCGTCACCGCCATCCCCGGCCCGAAGTCGCAGGAGCTGCAGGCCCGCCGCGTCGCCGCGGTGGCGCAGGGTGTGGGCTCCGTGCTGCCCGTGTTCACCGCGCGTGCGAGTGGCGGCATCATCGAGGACGTCGACGGCAACCGGCTCATCGACTTCGGCTCCGGCATCGCGGTGACCTCCGTGGGCGCCTCCGCCGAGGCCGTCGTACGCCGGGCGTCCGCGCAGCTCGCCGACTTCACCCACACCTGTTTCATGGTCACGCCGTACGAGGGCTATGTGGAGGTCGCCGAGGCCCTCGCGGAGCTCACGCCGGGTGACCACGCCAAGAAGTCCGCCCTGTTCAACAGTGGCGCAGAGGCCGTCGAGAACGCCGTCAAGATCGCGCGTTCGTACACCAAGCGGCAGGCCGTCGTCGTGTTCGACCACGGCTACCACGGCCGTACGAACCTCACGATGGCGCTCACGGCGAAGAACATGCCGTACAAGCACGGCTTCGGCCCGTTCGCGCCCGAGGTCTACCGGGTCCCGCTCGCCTACGGCTACCGCTGGCCGACCGGCCCGGAGAACGCGGGCCCCGAGGCCGCCGCGCAGGCCATCGACCAGATCACCAAGCAGGTCGGCCCGGAGAACGTGGCCGCGATCATCATCGAGCCGGTGCTCGGCGAGGGCGGCTTCATCGAGCCGGCGAAGGGCTTCCTGCCGGCGATCAGCCGGTTCGCCAAGGACAACGGCATCGTCTTCGTCGCCGACGAGATCCAGTCCGGCTTCTGCCGCACGGGCCAGTGGTTCGCGTGCGAGGACGAGGGCATCGTCCCGGACCTGATCACCACGGCCAAGGGCATCGCGGGCGGCCTGCCGCTCGCCGCCGTCACCGGCCGCGCCGAGATCATGGACGCCGCGCACGCGGGCGGCCTGGGCGGCACCTACGGTGGCAACCCGGTCGCCTGCGCGGGCGCGCTGGGCGCGATCGAGACGATGAAGGAGCTCGACCTCAACGCCAGGGCCAGGAACATCGAGGCGATCATGAAGGCCCGGCTGGGCTCCATGGCCGAGAAGTTCGAGATCATCGGCGACGTCCGCGGCCGCGGCGCGATGATCGCCATCGAGCTGGTCAAGGACCGCGCGACGAAGGAGCCGAACCCGGAGGCGACCGCCGCCCTCGCCAGGGCCTGCCACCAGGAGGGCCTGCTGGTCCTGACCTGTGGCACCTACGGCAACGTGCTGCGCTTCCTGCCTCCGCTGGTGATCGGCGAGGATCTGCTCGGCGAGGGTCTCGACATCATCGAGCAGGCGTTCACCCGAATCTGAGTGCGCTCTCCGGGCCCCGGATTCCGGAGCTGGGGCGGGGAGCGTCAGAGCGTGTGAAGAACGTGTGCGAGGTGGATGGCGGGACGCGTATCCGTCTGTCGTAGGGCCGAACGCTGCCGTAGGTTCTACCCAGATGAGAGATACACCCCGCCCACAGGGGACTGTGGGTGACATCAGGCCGGGGCCTCCCCAGCTTCGACCTGGTCGTGCCCTCGCGCACACAACCGGGGCCTCCGGCTCCGGAATCTCCTCACCGATCGGACGGTCGCTCGCCCCAAACCCCCCGGGGCGCGCGGCATTCCGATCCGGACGGCCGCCTCGGAACCATCCCCCCCGTTCCGGGGCGGCCGACCTCCTTCTCGGCCCAGGCTTTCCCGTGGTGCACACCACGGGATTTTTTGGTTTCCGGCGCCCCTGACCGCCGAACGGAAGCGGAGAGTTCTCCAGAGGGTCTCTCCAGGCCGGTCACCCCCACAACCCCGCCAATCCGGCGCACCCTCACCCCCCACCACTACGTCTCGGACAAACGACCCCCCGCCTCCCCGCCCCTACCGTGGACCAGGAAACCCACAGCACACCCTCAACGCGGAAGGGCCGGGACCCGAACATGACTGTCACCCACGCCTTCTGGCTCGCCGGCCGCCAGGTCACCGGCGAGGACACCTTCGACGTCACCTCCCCCTGGGACGGCCGTCTCGTCGGCAAGGTCGGCGTCCCGACCGACGCGCACGTCGAGGAAGCCGTCGCCGCCGCCCACGCCGTCCGCGAGGACTTCGCCGCCACCCCGGCCCACCTCCGCGCCGCCGCCCTCGACCACGTCAGCAGGCGACTCGTCGAGCGGACCGAGGAGATCGCGCAGCTCATCTCCGCCGAGAACGGCAAGCCGATCAAGTGGGCCCGTGGCGAAGTGGGCCGTGCCGTCTCCGTGTTCCGGTTCGCCGCCGAGGAGGCCCGCCGCTTCAACGGCGGCGAGGCGCAGCGCCTCGACACCGACCCCGGCGGTCAGGGCCGCCTCGCCCTCACGCGCCGCTTCCCCAAGGGCGTCGTCCTCGGCATCGCGCCCTTCAACTTCCCCCTCAACCTCTGTGCCCACAAGGTCGCCCCGGCGATCGCGGCGGGCGCGCCCATCATCCTCAAGCCGGCCCCCGCCACCCCGCTCTCCGGCCTGGTCATCGGCGAACTCCTCGCCGAGACCGACCTCCCGGCCGGCTCCTGGAGCATCCTCCCGGTGGCCAACGACCGCATGCCCGCCCTCGTCCAGGACCCGCGCCTGCCCGTCATCTCCTTCACCGGCTCCGAGAAGGTCGGCTACGCGATCATGGACTCGGTGCCGCGCAAGCACTGCACGCTGGAGCTGGGCGGCAACGGCGCGGCCGTGGTCCTCGCCGACTTCGCGAGCGACGAGGACCTCGACTGGGCCGCGAACCGCATCGCCACCTTCTCCAACTACCAGGGCGGGCAGTCCTGCATCTCCGTGCAGCGTGTGATCGCCGACGCCTCCCTCTACGACCGCCTGCTGCCCCGTATCGTGGCCGCCGTCGAGGCCCAGGTCACCGGTGACCCCTCCGACGACAAGACCGATGTCGGCCCGCTGGTCAGCGAGGACGCCGCCAAGCGCGTCGAGTCCTGGGTCCAGGAGGCCGTCGAGGCCGGCGCCGCCCTCCTCACCGGCGGCAAGCGCGACGGCGCCTCCTACGCGCCGACGGTCCTCACCGACGTACCGGCGGACACCACGATCGCCTGCGAGGAGGTCTTCGGGCCCGTCCTCACCGTGCAGAAGGTGGACGGAGAGGCCGAGGCGTTCGCCGCCGTCAACGCCTCCAAGTACGGCCTCCAGGCGGGCGTGTTCACTCATGACGTCCAGGTCGCCTTCCGTGCCCACCGCGCCCTCGAGGTCGGTGGCGTGGTCGTCGGCGACGTCCCCTCCTACCGTGCCGACCAGATGCCGTACGGCGGCGCGAAGCTCTCCGGGGTCGGCCGCGAGGGCGTGAAGTTCGCGATGGACGACTACACGTACGAGCGGGTGCTGGTCCTGACGGGGCTCGCCCTCTAGTTCTGGCCGATTTCCCCATCTAGCTCATGGGAACCATTTTCAGATAAGGTCCCCGAAAGGGCCCGGCACCGATGCCTTCCGGTGCCGGGCCCCTTCACTGTGCCGGCTCGGTCCGGACCCTCAACCGGAGAAGCCGACGCGCGCGAGCCGCAGCGGGCCGCGCAGCCTGAGGTGCACGTCGTGCACGCCCTCGGCGGCGAGGTCCGCGCCCAGGGTGGTGTAGTCGTACGGGCCCTGGGTGGGCGTCGCGAGCGTCAGGGCCGCCACGGCCGGGCCGCCGTCCAGCGACAGCTCCACCGTGCCCTCGCCGGCCACCTCCACCCTGACCTCCCTGACGCCGGACCCGAAGTCGCAGGCGCGGTAGACCAGTTCGCCCGAGCCGCCCGCCGCCGGCGTCACCGCGTCGCCCGACACCTTCGTGCGGTCGACGATCTCGGTGCCGCTCTGCTCGTCGAAGTCCGCGGCGGCGAGACCCCGTTCGAGGATGCCGCGCGGTGTGGCGGGCTCACCGTCGAGGACCAGGAGCGTACGCAGGCGGACGTCCTCGCTGGAGGCGCCGACAAGGAGGTCGTACGGGCCCGGTTCCAGGCGCCAGCCGCCGTGCGCCACGTCCCAGAACGCGAAGGACCGGAGCGGGATCTCGAAGGCCAGCTCCTCCTTGGCGCCGGGGTCGAGCGTGATCCTGCGGTGGGCCAGCAGCTCGCGGCGGGGGCGGACGACCGACGGCTCCACGGCGCGCGTGTAGAGCTGCGCGACCTCGTCGGCCCTGATGCCGCCGGTGTTGGTGACGGTGAAGGAGACGTGCAGCGTCCCGTCCTCGACGCGGGTGCCGAGGTCGCCGTAGGAGAAGGACGCGTACGACAGTCCGTGGCCGAACGGGAACAGCGCGGTGCCCTCGAAGTACAGGTACGTCTGGCGGGCGCCGATCACGTCGTAGTCGAGGAGATCGGGCAGGTCGGCGTCGCTCTCGTACCAGGTCTGCGGCAGGCGGCCCGCGGGGGAGACGTCGCCGGCCAGCACCCGGGCCAGGGCGGTGCCCGCCGCCTGGCCGCCGTGCGCGGTCCACAGCACCGCCGCGAGCCGACCCGTCTCGACCGCGTACGGGTACGCCGACACCAGCGCCAGCACCGTCCTCGGGTTCGCGGCGCGGGCGGCGTTCAGCAGCCGCTCCTGGTGGGCGGGGAGACGGAGGGTCGTACGGTCCTCGGTCTCGCGGCCGTTGATGTGCGGGTCGTTGCCCGCGACCACCACGACAACATCGGCCCGCCCGGAGACCTGGGCCACTGCGCTTTCGCCACTCTCGGTCACGATGAGCTCGAAGACCTGCGGGTTCTCCTCGGCAACCTTGACGCCGTCCGCGGCGACCGAGACGTGGTGACCCGTACCGATGTGCCGGAGGAGGTGACCGTTCTCATGGGGTTCCAGACGGAATGTCTCCTGGACCACCCAGCCCCCCGGCTGGTCCGCGGAGGCCCGTACGTGACCGTCGTCGGCGACCGAGAGATAGCGGCCGTCCGGCGCGCGCAGCGTGAGGACGTCCTCGCCCCAGTCGACGAGCGCGAACTCGGTGCCGACCGGATCCGTGGTGAGCGGAGGCAGGTCCGTGCGGCCCGCCAGCAGGGCCGGGTCCAGGGCACCCTCGGCGCCGCGCACCTCGTCGGAGGCCTCCGTCGGCGGTACGTGGAGAAACGCGCCGCCGGACGTCTTCAGCAGCACCCGGTCCACGCCCTCCGCGAACTCCACGCGTTCGGCGCCGAACCGCTCGTACAGACCCTCCAACGGGGTGGAGCGGTGGATGAGCGTGCCGCTGTACCAGTCGAGCTTGCACTCGTCGGCGAGCAGACCGACGACGGCGATGCGGGTGTCCCCGGCGATGGGCAGCACGCCGTCGTTGCGCAGCAGCACGATCGCCTGCTCGGCGGCCTCCTGCGCGAGCGCCCGGTGGGCCGGGGTGTCGAAGTCCCCGGTGCCGGCGTGCGGGTCGTGGTGCGCGTCGAACTCGCCGAGGCGGAAGCGGACCGAGAGCTGGCGGCGGACCGCCGTGTCGATGTCGGCCTCACTCAACAGACCCTGTTCGTAGGCCTTCTTGACCCGTCCGGCGATCTGCGAGCTGTCCGTGCCGTGGTCCGTGAAGCTGTCCACGCCCGCCCGGAGCGCGGCCGCCGTCGCCTCCTCGTGCGTGTCGAAGTAGTGCTCGGAGTCGACCAGGTTGGAGGGCGCTGTGGCGTCCGAACAGACCAGCAGCTCCTCGTCGGTCCAGGTCCGCAGATGCTCGCCCAGGTACGGGGAGACGTGGTTGGGGCGGCCGTTGACCAGGTTGTACGCCGGCATCACACCGGCCACGGCGCCCGCCTCGACCGTCTCGCGGAAGGCGCGCAGGTCGTACTCGTGCAGCACGCGCGGGCGTACCGAACTCGACGTGGTGGCCCGGTCCGTCTCGTTGTTGTGGGCGAGCCAGTGTTTGAGGACGGGGGCCGTGCGCCAGTACGTCGGGTGCGTGCCGCGCAGGCCGTGGGTGTAGGCGGTGGCGATGGCCGACGTCAGCTTGGGGTCCTCGGAGTAGCCCTCCTCGTTGCGGCCCCACAGCGGGTGGCGCAGGAGGTTCACCGTCGGGGACCAGACGTTGAGGCCGACCCGCTCGTCGCGGGCGCGCATCGCGCGGGTCTCCTTGGAGACCGCCTCGCCGACACGACGTACGAGATCGGTGTTCCAGGTGGCGCCCAGGCCCACTGCCTGCGGGAACACCGTCGCGGGGCCCATCCAGGCGACGCCGTGCAGAGCCTCCTGGCCGGTGCGGAACTCGGCGATGCCGAGCCGCTCCACGGCGGGTGTGAACTGGTGCAGGAAGGAGATCTTCTCGTCAAGGGTCAGCCGCTGCAGCAGATCGTCGATGCGCTTCGCGAACGGCAGCTGCGCATCGCGGAACGGTGGTGTGGGCGGCGTGTGTGCGGTCACGTGGGGATCCCTTTTCGATGGATCGTCGAGGCACTTTCGAAGCGCTTCGATGCTCATTCGGCAAGCGGGCGGGTGTCAAGACACCTCGAGGCAAAACACCGGCCTCCGGCCTATGTGTCAAGCAGCATATGAGGAGTGGCGAAGTCCCAGTCCTCGGAAATGCCTGTGAGGAATCTTGGAAGCGACCCTTGTGCACCCCCATGCCTTCACCTAACCTCGCAGCCATATCGAAGCGCTTCGACTAGAGGAGGGTGCCGCCGGAAGGCGCGCAGTCCTCGGCCTTCGTCGGGGATCGCTTCAGCTCAGCCAAGTTCCACTCGAGACACCGCAGCCGACGGCCCACCGCCGGGTGTCCTGGTGCGCCACGAAGGGTTGACGCAATGACGCCGAACGCCGCCTCCGCCTCCTCCGGAACGAGTCGGAGAAGCTTCCTCGCCTCCACGGCGGTCGCCACCGCAGCGGTGGCCGGGGGAATGCCGCTGCTCGCCGCCTGCGGCGGTTCGGACAGCGGTTCGCGCGACGGCACCACGTCGGGGAAGAACGCGAAGAAGATCCTGCCGGCCTACGTGGCCAGCAGCGTGGTGACGCCGGACATCCCGTCCAAGAGCGGTTCGGCGATGGGCTTCACCGCCAAGCTCGACATCAGCGCGCTCAAGACCTCGGTGCCGAAGAAGCTCGGCAAGGGCGGCAAGGTCACCATCATGTCGCCGTTCTGGGGCTCGCCGCCGAAGGGCGACAACCCCTACTACACGTCGATGAACGACCTGATCGGCGTCGACGTCCAGTGGCGCAACCAGGACGGCAACACCTACGACCAGAAGCTCGGAGCCGTCCTCGCCTCCAGCGACATCCCGGACGTGGTGGTCGTCCCCAGCTGGAACATGATGGGCAGGATACCCAGCGCCATCATCGGCAAGTTCGCCGACCTCGGTCCGTACCTGTCCGGGGACAAGGTCAAGGAGTACCCGAACCTCGCGGCGATACCCAGCGACGCCTGGCAGCGGTCCATCTTCGGCGGCAAGCTCATGGGGCTGCCGATGCCCGCCGCGTCCGTCCAGAACATCGTGCCCCTCTACCGTCAGGACATCTTCGAGAAGGAGGGCTACGAGGTCCCCAAGTCCCCCGACGAGTTCATGGCCCTGTGCAAGGAGATCACCAACCCCAGGGCCAAGCGGTGGGCCTGCGGTGACATGAAGTGGACCGCGATGAACACCTTCGGGGTGTTCAGCGGCGGGGAGAAGCCGCTCTGGTGGAACATGGTCGACGGGAAGCTGGTCAACCGCATCGAGACCCCGGAGTACCTGGAAGCGCTGGAGTGGGCGCGCAAGCTGATGGCCGCCGGTTACGTCCACCCACAGTTCAAGCTGGGCAAGAGCCAGATCGGTGACCCGGCCCCCCTGTTCGCCGCCGGCGAGTTCCTGATCTGGAACGACGACATCTCCAACTGGTACGCGCGGCAGGCCTCCCAGGTCACCCAGAACCCCGAATTCAAGGTCTGGGGCATGGACCTCTGGGGTCCCGACGGCGGTGACCCGAGGCTGTGGGCCGCGAATCCGGCCGGCATCTTCGCCTTCGTCAACAAGAAGGCCTCCGAGTCCGTCATCCGCGACGCGCTGGCGGTCGCCAACGTCACCGCGGCGCCGTACGGCACCAAGGAGTGGATGATGACCAACTACGGCGTCGAGGGCACCCACTACACGCTCAAGGACGGCGTGCCCGTCAAGAACGACAAGGGCAACAACGAGGTCCTCAACGCCTACGTCATGGTGGCGAGCCCCGCCGCGACCATCGCCCACCCCGACCTCCCGGACTACACCAAGGCCATGGTCGAGTGGCAGCAGCGGATGGGCGCCTTCACCCAGAAGTCGTCCTTCTGGGGCCTGCAGATCACCGAGCCCGCCCGCTACACCAACCTCGCCGACAACTTCGAGCAGCTCGAGGACGACATCGTCCGCGGACACAAGAAGATCAGCGACATGCAGCAGGCCATCTCCGACTGGAAGAAGAAGGGCGGGGAGGGGCTGCGCGACTGGTACAAGAAGATCCTCGACGAGAACGGCTCGGCGGCGAGCTGACCAGGCTCTGAGGCAAGGAGATCGGCTGTGTCCCACAGCACGGTGCCTCGGAGCAGGGCCGAGGCCAGTACGCCGGTGAAGACCTCGGTGGCGTTCGGCCACGCCACCGGTTCCCGGGAGAAGCGGAGTTCGGGGAAGCTGAGCCCACGGCTCAGGTTCCGGCGCGACCGCGTCCTGATCCTGATGACCCTGCCGGCCATCCTGCTGGTCCTGGTCTTCAACTACCTGCCGATCCTCGGCAACGTCGTCGCCTTCCAGGACTACGACCCCTACGTCAGCGACAACGGAATCGTCTCGATCCTGCACAGCCCCTTCGTGGGCCTGGAGAACTTCCAGCGGATCTTCGAGGACTCGGCGTTCTGGAACGCCGTTCAGAACACAATGGTTCTGTTCTTCGTCCAGCTCGTGCTGTTCTTCCCGATCCCGATCCTGCTCGCGCTGCTCATCAACAGCGTGGTCAGGCCCCGGGTGCGGGCGGTCGCGCAGGCCGTGCTCTACCTGCCGCACTTCTTCTCCTGGGTGCTGGTCATCGCCGTGTTCCAGCAGATGTTCGGCGGCGCGGGCATGCTCTCCCAACTGCTGCGGCAGCACGGGTACGACGGCATCGACATCATGACCGACCCCGGCACCTTCCCCTTCCTGATCACCGCGCAGAGCGTGTGGAAGGACGCCGGGTGGGGGATCATCGTCTTCCTCGCCGCGCTGGCCTCGGTGCCCACGGACCTGTACGAGGCCTCGGCGATGGACGGCGCCGGACGCTGGCGCCGCATGTGGCACGTCACGCTTCCCGCGCTGCGCCCGGTGATCGCCCTGCTCCTGGTGCTGCGCGTCGGCGACGCCCTCACCGTCGGGTTCGAACAGATCCTGCTGCAACGCGACGCCGTCGGACCGGACGCGGGAGAGGTCCTCGACACCTTCGTGTGGTGGAACGGCGTGCGCAACCAGGACTTCGGCTACGCGGCCGCCGCCGGTCTCGTCAAGGGCGTGGTCAGCATCGGCCTGGTCCTCGCCGCGAACAAGGTGGCCCATCTCATGGGCGAGCAGGGGGTGTACAAGAAGTGACCGCCGTCATCGACAAGCCGGTGAGCAAACCCCGTTGGTGGCAGGCCCCGCCCCGGCCGTCCTGGGAGGAGGAGCCGGCGAAGGCCGGGCTCGCGGGCAAGGCGATCGCCCTGTCGTTCGCCTGCCTTGCGGTTCTCTTCCCGCTGTGGATCGTGGTCGTCACCAGCCTCTCCTCGCGGAAGACCATCGACGAGGCGGGCGGCCTGGTGATGGTGCCCAAGGGCATCACCTTCATCGCCTACAAGGAACTGCTCAGCGGCGGCCAGGTCACCCGCGCGACGGTCATCAGCATCCTGATCACGCTGGTCGGGACGGTGTTCTCGATGGCGGTGTCCGTCCTGTGCGCCTACGGGCTGTCCCGCAGCGGCTCGCTCGCTCACCGCTGGATCCTGATGACACTGCTGTCGACCATGTTCTTCAGCGCCGGCCTCATCCCCACTTACCTGCTGGTGCAGTCCCTCGGCCTGACGGACACCTATCTCGCGCTGATCCTGCCGAGCGCGGTGAGCGTCTTCAACATCCTGGTGCTGCGCGGTTTCTTCATGGGGATCTCGCAGGAACTCATCGACAGCGCGCGCATCGACGGTGCCGGGGACCTGCGCATCCTCTGGCAGATCGTCATGCCGCTGTCGCGGGCGGTCCTCGCGGTGATCACGCTGTTCTACGCCGTCGGGTACTGGAGCGCCTGGTTCAACGCGTCTCTGTACCTGAACGACCAGGAAAAGATGCCGCTGCAGAACGTCATGATCCAGCTCGTGCAGCGGCAGCAGCAGCCGGTCGGTCTGGCCCAGGCCATCAGAACCGGTCAGCTGTCGGGGCTGGCCATTCAGATGGCGGTCATGGTGATGGCGCTGCTGCCGGTGGCTGTGCTGTCTCCGTTCGTCCAGAAGCACTTCAAGAAGGGCATGTTGACGGGCGCGGTCAAGGGCTGAAGCCCGAGCCGGAATTCCCGCCGTAGGGCTGTCGGACTTCGGCTGTCTGCGGCTGCGTCGTGGCTCGTCGCGCAGTTCCCCGCGCCCCCTAGGTACGTGCACTTACCCCAAGAGCCGGGTCGCGCGACCCACCCCCCAGCACCAGCGCCCCGCATCAGCAAACCCGGTCCACGTCACCGACCCCCATCGAGGTACCCCATGCACGCGCCCCGCCTCAGCCGCCGCACCGTCCTCGCCGGCACCGCGGCCGCCGCCGCGCTCACCACGCTCCCGGCGCTCCAGAACCGGGCGCACGCGGCAGACACCGCTGCCCCCGTCTACCGCTGGCGCAACGCCGTGATCGGCGGCACCGGTTTCGTCACCGGCGTGCTGTTCCACCCGGCCGTGCGCGGCCTCGCCTACGCCCGTACCGACATCGGCGGCGCCTACCGCTGGGACGACCGCGCCGCCCGCTGGATCCCGCTGATCGACCACATCGGATGGGACGACTGGAACCTCCTCGGCGTGGAGGCACTGGCCGTGGATCCCGCCCACCCCGACCGGCTCTACCTCGCCCTCGGCACGTACGCCCAGTCCTGGGCCGGCAACGGAGCCGTCCTGCGCTCCGAGGACCGCGGTGCCACCTGGACGCGTGCCGACCTCACGGTGAAGCTCGGCGCCAACGAGGACGGGCGGGGCACGGGGGAGCGGCTGCTCGTCGATCCGCGCGACAGCGACACCCTGTGGCTGGGAACGCGGCACGACGGACTGCTCAAGTCGACGGACCGCGGCACCACCTGGGCAGCCGTCACCGGCTTCCCGGCCGCGCCCAGCGCCTCCGGCCAGGGCGTCACCTTCCTTCTCGCCGTCGGACGTGCCGTCTACGCGGGGTGGGGCGACTCCGACGGCGCCTCGCCCAACCTGTACCGCACCGCCGACGGCACCACCTGGGAGGCCGTCCCCGGGCAGCCCGCCGGCACCTCCGCCAAGGTGCCGATCAGGGCCGCGTACGACTGCCTCTCCCGCCAGCTGTACGTGACGTACGCCAACGCGCCCGGCCCCAACGGCCAGTCCGACGGCAGTGTGCACAAGGTCGCTGTCGCCACGGGCAAGTGGAGCGACGTCACGCCGGTGAAGCCGGGCGGGACCACGAGCGACGGTTCCACCGACAGCTTCGGCTACGGCGGTGTCGCCGTGGACGCCAGCCGCCCCGGCACCGTCGTCGTCTCCACCAACAACCGCTGGGCGGCGGTCGACACCCTGTACCGGACCACCGACGGCGGGCGCACCTGGACGTCCCTCAAGGACGCGGCAGTGTTCGACGTGTCCGAGACTCCTTTCCTCAAGTGGGGTGGCGACCAGCCGAAGTTCGGCTGGTGGATCCAGGCCGTGGGCCTCGACCCGTACGACTCCAGGCACATCGTCTACGGCACCGGCGCCACCCTCTACGGCACCCGGGACCTCGTCCACTGGGCCCCGCAGATCCGCGGCCTGGAGGAGACGTCCGTGCGCCAGCTGATCTCGCCCCCGGTCGGAGAGGCACACCTGATCAGCGGACTCGGGGACATCGGCGTGATGTACCACGAGCGGCTCACGGCGTCTCCGTCGCGCGGCATGGCGACGAACCCCGTGTTCGGGTCGGCGACGGGACTCGCGCAGGCCGCGACCAGACCGGCGTACGTCGTCCGGACCGGCTGGGGCGACAACGGCAACGGCGCCTACTCGGGCGACGGCGGACAGACCTGGGCGCCCTTCAAGGCCCAGCCCGACATCGCCAAGAACGCACCGGGGCCGATCGCCACCAACGCCGACGGCAGTGTGCTGCTGTGGTCCTTCGTGCACTGGGACGGCACGAAGTACGCGGCCCACCGATCCACGGACAACGGCACGACCTGGTCCGAGGTCTCCTCCTTCCCGAAGGGCGCCACGCCGGTCGCCGACCCGGCCGACCCGACGCTCTTCTACGCGTACGACACCGACACCGGAACGCTACTCGCCAGCACTGACAGTGGCCTCTCGTTCACTGCGCGTGCGACCGGTCTGCCCTCCGGGGACAGCCAGTTCAAGCTGGTCGCGGCGCCGGGCAGATCCGGTGACCTGTGGCTGAGTACCAAGTGGAACGGGCTGTACCGGTCCACGGACGGCGGGGCGACCTTCTCGAAGATCGCCAGCTGCTGGGCCTCGTACACCCTCGGCTTCGGCAGGGCCGCCGACGGCGCCGACTACCCGGCGATCTACCAGGTCGGCGCCACGGAGGCGATCACCGCCGTCTACCGCTCCGACGACGGCGCGAAGAGCTGGGTGCGGATCAACGACGACCAGCACCAGTGGGGCTGGATCGGCGAGGTGATCGTCGGCGACCCGCGCATCCACGGCCGGGTCTACCTCGCCACCAACGGGCGCGGCATCCAGTACGGGGAGCCCGTCTGATGGCGGTGCACCGACAGCCGAGCCTCGCCGACGCCACCCGCGGCCGCATCCTCTTCGGCGGCGACTACAACCCCGAGCAGTGGCCCGAGGAGACCTGGCACGAGGACGTCCGGCTCATGCGGGACGCCGGCGTCAACTCCGTCACGCTCGGTGTCTTCTCCTGGGCGAAGCTGGAACCCCAGCCCGGGTCCCGGGAGTTCGGCTGGCTGGACAGACTGATGGACCTGTTGCACGCGAACGGCATCGGCGTGGTCCTCGCCACCCCCACCTCCTCACCCCCGCCCTGGATGGGCCGTCTGCACCCGGACACCCTGCCCCGCGACGCCGACGGCCGCACCGAGTGGTGGGGCGGCCGCCAGCACTTCTCGCACTCCAGCGCCACCTACCGCCGCTACGCCGCCGCCATCACCGAGGACCTCGCCGCCCGCTACGCCGGCCACTCCGCCCTCACGATGTGGCACATCAACAACGAGTACTGCACCTTCGACTACGGCGACGAGGCGGCCGCCGCCTTCCGCCGCTGGCTGCGGGAGAAGTACGGCACCCTCGAGGACCTCAACACCGCCTGGGGCACGGCCTTCTGGAGCCAGTGCTACGACAGCTGGGACGGCATCCTGCCGCCGCGCACCCCGCACTACCTGAGGAACCCCACCCAGGTGCTGGACTTCCGGCGCTTCACGTCCGACGCGCTCCTTCAGTGCTACACCGCCGAGCGCGACATCGTCGCCCGGCACACCCCGCACATCCCGGTCACCACGAACTTCATGCCCCTGTGGACGGGCCAGGACGCCTGGCGCTGGGCCGAGGAGGAGGACGTCGTCTCCGTCGACCTCTACCCCGACCCCCGCGATCCCCTCGGTGCCCAGCACGGCGCGCTCGTCCAGGACATGACCCGCTCGCAGGCCCGCGGCCCCTGGATGCTCATGGAGCAGGCGGCGGGCCCGGTCAACTGGCGCGGCGTGAACCACCCCAAGCCGCGCGGCCTCAACCGTCTGTGGTCCCTCCAGGCCGTCGCCCGCGGCGCGGACGCCGTCTGCTACTTCCAGTGGCGCCAGTCCCGGCAGGGCGCCGAGAAGTTCCACTCCGGGATGGTCGGCCACGCGGGGGAGCAGGGGCGTACGTACCAGGAGGTCAAGCAGCTCGGCGCCGAACTCGCGACGCTGAGCGGCGAAGTGACGGTCAGTCACGCATCCCACGACATCGCGATCCTGCACGACTGGCACTCCTGGTGGGCCGGCGCCCACGAGGGCCGTCTCTCCACCGAGGTCGACTACCCGGCCGTCCTCACCGCCTGGCACCGCGCCCTCTGGGAGGCTCACCTCACCGCCGATTTCGCCCACCCGGAGCACGACCTCACGGCGTACGAACTCGTCGTCGTCCCCCAGCTGTACGCGCTCACCGACGCGGCGATCGACAACCTCGTCGCGTACGTCCGCGGCGGCGGCACACTCGTCTGCGGCTTCCTCACCGGCGTCGCCGACGAGGACGACCGGGTGCGACCCGGCGGCATGGACGTCCGGCTGCGCGAGCTGTTCGGCATCCGCACCCTGCACGAGTGGTGGCCGCTGGACGCGGGGGAGCACGCCGAGTGCGAGGGCTTCCGTGGCACGCTGTGGTCGGAGGAGATCGAGGCCGGGGAAGCCGACTTCACCCTCCCCTACAAGGGCGGCGAACTCGACGGACTGCCGGCCGTACTGCGCAGGGGGCGCGCCTGGTACCTCTCGACCCTCCCGGAACCCGAGGCGCTGCGCGAACTCCTCGCCCGCATCGCCGCCGACGCCGGTGCCCGGCCCGTGCTCGACGGTCTCCCGGCCGGCGTCGAGGCCGTGCGCCGCGGTGAGCTGCTGTTCCTGCTCAACCACGGGCGCGAGCCCGTGACCGTCGACGTGCCGGGCAGGCACCGCGACCTCCTCACCGGCACGACGGTCACGGACACGGTCGCCCTCGGCCGCTACGGTGTGGTGGTGTTGCGCCCATGACACGCGCACTCGTCCACGGAACCTGGGAGCCACAGCCGTCCACCCGCTGGGAGGACGGCTTCCTGAGCGGCAACGGCCATCACGGCGCCCTCGCGTTCGGTGATCCGAACGACGACCGGATCATCGTCACCCACCACACCCTCGTCCGCCCCAACGGCGGCGAGAACGCCCGCCCGCCGCACCTCGCGGCCGAACTCCCCGAACTCCAGGACCGGTTGCTCGCGGGTGACCTCACCGCCGCCGAGGGCTTCACGGACGGCAGGCCGCTGCAGTGGGTGCAGCCCTTCCACCCCGCCTTCCAGGTACGACTGCGGCGCCCGTCCGCGGATCACCGGCACCGCTACCGCCGCCGCGTCGACTTCGCCACGGGCGAGGTCACCGCCGAATGCGCCGACTGGACGAGCCGTGTCTTCGTCTCCCGCGCGGACGACGTGATCGTCCAGCGGGTCACCGCCCGGGAGCTCACCCTCGACATCTCACTGGACCACCGGCTCCCGGGCGCGCCCCGGGGACTGCGCGTCGGCCACGGCACGCTCCTCACCCCCGAGGGCGCCGCCCTGACCCTTCGCGCCCGCTACCCGGACAGCGACCGCGCCTACACCGGAGTCACCCTCGTCGCGGTCTCGGGCGGCGGCACGTCCCTCGTCCCGCCCGGCGCCCGGGTCGAGGGCGCCGACGCCGTACTGCTGCTCACCCGGGTGCGGCGCCACACCGGCGAACCGGACGTCGCCGAGGAGACGCGGGCCCTGCGCGCCCTGCTCGACGAGGGGTCGTACGACGACCTCCTCGCCCGCCACACCCACCTCCACCGCACCGCCTACGAACGAGTCACGCTCGACCTCGGCGCCGACCCGGCCGAACGCGCCCTGCCCGGTTCCGAGTTGCTCAAGCACCCGCGCAGTGCGGCCCTCGTGGAGCGGCTCTTCGCCGCCGGCCGCTACCACCTGCTCTCCGCCGCCGGGCTCCTCCCGCCCCGCCTCACCGGCCTGTGGACCGGCGACTGGGACACGGCATGGTCCGGAGCGTTCACCTATGACGCCAACCTCAACCTCCAGACCTCCTCCGCCGCGGCCGCCGCACTCCCCGAGGTGACCGAGGCCCACGCGAACCTGATCCACGGTCAGCTGGGGGACTGGCGGGAGAACGCCCGCACGGTCTTCGGCGCCCGGGGGGTCGTCAGCCCCGCACACTCGGACGGCGAGTCGGGGCGCTCGTACCACTTCAGCCGCGAATACCCGCTCCACCTGTGGACCGCCGGCGCCGACTGGCTCCTCAAACCGCTCGTCGACCACGACGAGACCCGCGGCGAGCGGGACCCCCGCACCGCCGCCGTCCTCGCCGAACTCGCCCTGTTCTACGAGGACTTCCTAACCCGCACCGACACCGACGGCCACCTGGTCGTGGTCCCCTCCTACTCGCCCGAGAACCGGCCCGCGAACGCGAGTTGGGGCGCGATCAACGCGGCGATGGACCTCTCGGCCGCCCGCCACGCCCTGCTCACGGCCGCCGAGTACCACCCCGAGCACGCCGACCGCTGGCGCGCCCTCGCCGACCGCCTGCCGCCCCACCGCGTCAACACCGACGGCGCCCTCGCCGAATGGGCCCGGCCCGGCCTCGACGACACCTACGACCACCGCCATCTCAGCCACCTCTACGGCGTCTGGCCGCTCGACGAGATCAACCCGTACGACACCCCGAAGCTCGCGGCCGCCGCCCGACGCGCCCTCGAACTGCGCGGCGCCGAGAACGACTCGGCCCACGGTCATCTGCACCACGCGCTGATCGCGGCCCGCCTCCGGGACGGCCACCGCGTGGCCCACGCGCTCGGCCAGGTCCTGGACGGCGACTTCTTCCACGCCTCCCTCATGAGCGCGCACTACCCCCACCGCGACGTCTACAACGCGGACGCCGCGCACACCCTGCCCGCCGTGCTGATCGAGATGCTCGTGCAGTCCACGCCGGACCGCCTGATCCTGCTGCCCGCGCTCCCGACGGCGTACCCGAGCGGCGAACTCCGCGGCATCCGCACCCGGTTCGGGGCGGAACTCGACCTCGCCTGGAGCCCACAAGAAGCGACCGCGGTGATCCGCCCCACGCGCACCCACGGCGTCGAACTCCGGACTTCCTCCGGCGCTCAGCCGCTCGACCTCGTCGCCGGAGAAGACCGCGTCCTCACCCTGGGGGCGTGGTAACCCGCGCAATTCCCCCCACCCATGGAAGGGACACCATGGCAAAACGCACGCTGAGCAGGGTCACCAAAGCCCTGCTGGCCCCGGTCCTCGCGCTCGGCGCGACCATAGGCCTGGCCTCCGCCCCCGCCTCGGCCGCCGTGTGGAGCTCCTGCGACCAGTGGGGCAACACGACCCTGAACGGCTACACGCTCTACAACAACATCTGGGGCTCCGGCGCCGGCAGCCAGTGCATCTGGGCCAACTCCGGCACCAGCTGGGGCGTCTGGGCCAACCACCCCAACACCGGCGGCATCAAGTCCTATCCCAACGCCAAGAAGGTGATCAACAAGACGATCACCTCGCTGGGGTCGCTCAGCAGCAACTACAACGTCACCGTCCCGTCCTCGGGCGCGTACAACACGTCGTACGACATCTGGGACACGGACTACGACTACGAGATCATGCTCTGGGTGAACAAGACCGGAGCAGTCGGCCCGCTCGGGACCTCCCAGGGCAACCTGACGCTGGGCGGTCACACCTGGACCGTCTACAAGGGCAACAACGGCTCGAACGAGGTCTTCTCGTTCGTACGCACCTCCAACTCCGGCTCCGGCACGGTGAACATCCTCCCGATCCTCAAGTGGATCAAGGACACCAAGGGCTGGTTCGGCAACGAGACGATCGGTGACGTGCAGTTCGGCTACGAGATCACCTCGTCGTCCGGCGGCATGGACTTCGTCACCAACAACCTGACGGTCAGCAGCAGTTGAGCGAACGGGGTGGGGTTACACGGGCTCCATGCGTAACTCCGCCCCCCTTCGCCGCACCCTGATCGCCGCGGCCGCCGCTGCCGCCCTGTTCACCGTGCCGGTCCCCGCGACGGCGGCCCCAGCCCCGGCGCTCTCGTCCTTGCACCCTGTCGCCGCCCTCTCCGCCTGGGGGTACCTCCCACGCCCTTCAGGCAGTGGGGGAGCCTCGCCACCGCCGACCTGGTCGCGGCCGCGAAGTGGGGCACCGACAGCCCCATCGACGACCCGGCCCGCGAGCAGCAGGTCCTCGACACCGTGGCCGCGCGGGCCCAGCAGATCGGCGCCGACCCGGACGAGGCCCGGCGGATCTTCCGCGACCGGATCGAGGCCGACAAGACCGTCCAGCGCGCCCTCTTCCGCCACTGGACCGCTCACCCCGACCAGGCCCCGACCACCGAGCCGGACCTGAGCGTGGTCCGTCGGACGATCAACCGCATCAACTCCGGCCTGGTTCGCTCCCCGGCCGCCACCACCCCCGAGCGCACCGCCCCGACCCGCCACCCTCAGCTCGCCCTCGCCGCCCTCCAGGTCCACCACGAGCAGCATCCGGACGCCCTCCACACCCGCGCCCTCGTCCGCTCCCTGGCCTCGGTCTGCCGCTGACCCCTCGACACGAGTGCGGCCGGTCCCTCCCCTACGAGGACCGGCCGCACGTTCATGGGACGCGCGGGCTACTGAGCCACGGGCAGCCGCGCCCCGTCCCGCAGGAACAGCGGGATGCGGTCCAGCGGGGCGTCGACCGTGACGGTCGTGCCACCCTCGTACGTCCCACCGGTCCACGCGTCCGTCCAGGCCGCGCCCGCCGGGAGGTACGTCGTGCGGGTCGTGGCGCCCGCCGTCAGCACCGGGGCGACGAGCAGGTCACCGCCGAAGAGGTACGCGTCGTCGACGGACCAGGTCGCGGGGTCGTCCGGGAACTCGAGGAACAGGGGGCGCATGACGGGCAGTCCCTCCTCGTGGGCCTCCCGCATGACCCGGAGCACGTACGGCTTCAGACGCTCGCGCAGCCTCAGGTACCGCTCCAGGATCGCGCCGGCCTCCTCGCCGTACGACCAGACCTCGTTGGGACCGCCGGTCATCGCCGGGCCCAGCGGCATTCCCGGGTCACGGAAACCGTGCAGGCGCATCAGCGGGGACAGCGCGCCGAACTGGAACCAGCGGACCATGACCTCGCGGTACGCCGGGTCGTCCGGGTCGCCGCCGTGGAAGCCGCCGATGTCGGTGTTCCACCACGGGATGCCGGACAGCGCGGTGTTGAGGCCGGCGGCGATCTGGCGGCGCAGGGTCGCGAAGTCGGTGCCGATGTCGCCGGACCACAGGGCGGCGCCGTAGCGCTGGCTGCCCGCCCAGGCCGAGCGGTTGAGGGTGATCACCTCGTCCTCGCCGGACGCGAGCAGGCCCTCGTAGAAGGTGCGGGAGTTCTCGGCCGGGTAGATGTTGCCGACCTCCAGGCCGGGGCCCGCCCAGTAGCGCAGGTTCTCCTGGAAGCCGGGCTTCAGCTCGGGCTCGCAGGCGTCCAGCCAGAAGGCCGTGATGCCGTACGGAGCAAGGTAGTTGTCGCGCACGCGCGACCACACGAACTCGCGGGCGTCAGGGTTCGTCGCGTCGTAGAAGGCGACCTGGACGGTGGAGGCGACCCCCTTGTCGGGCCAGTCGGCGTGGGCCATCGGGCCGTACTGGGTGCCGATGAAGTACCCGCGCTGCTCCATCACCGGGTGGTTCTCGGAGAGCGGCGAGACCGAGGGCCAGACGCTGACGACCAGCTTGATGCCGAGCTCCTCCAGCTCGCGCACCATCGCCGCCGGGTCGGGCCACTCCTTCGGGTCGAACTTCCACTCGCCCAGGTGCGTCCAGTGGAAGAAGTCGCACACTATGGCGGAGACGGGCAGGCCCCGCCGCTTGTACTCCCTTGCCACGGCGAGGAGTTCGTCCTGTGTGCGGTAGCGCAGCTTGCACTGCCAGAAGCCCGCCGCCCACTCCGGCAGCATCGGCGTACGGCCGGTCACCGCGCTGTAGCGGCGCTGGCCGTCGGCCGGGGTGCCCGCGGTGATCCAGTAGTCGATCTGGCGGGCCGAGTCGGCCACCCAGCGCGTGCCGTTGTGCGCGAGCTCCACGCGCCCGATCGCCGGGTTGTTCCACAGGAGGGTGTAGCCGCGGCTGGAGGCGAGGACCGGGATGCCGACCTCGGCGTTGCGCTGGACCAGGTCGAGGACCAGGCCCTTCTGGTCGAGCCGGCCGTGCTGGTGCTGGCCGAGGCCGTACAGCTTCTCGTCGTCGTAGGCGGCGAAGCGCTGCTCCAGGCGGTGGTGGCCGTTGCCGACGGCCGTGTAGAGGCGGGAGCCGGGCCACCAGAAGTGGGCCCGCTGCTCGGCGAGGAGCTCGGAGGAGTCCTCCGTGCGCAGGAAGCGGATCAGGCCCTCGGCACAGACGACGACCGTCAGCGCACCGACGGTCAACTGCCCCTGCCCGTCCTCGACCTTGACGGTGTACGAGGTCGACGGGGCGTCGTCGAGCAGCGCACCCGGCAGACCCTCCAGGACCGGACCGCCCAGCCGGGCCCGGACCCGGACCGCGTCCGGCCCCCACGGTTCGATACGCAGGGTCTCCTGACGGCCGCTCCACTCCAGCGCGCCCTCCCGCTCGCGGAAGGTTCCGACGGTGGGTGACGACTGCGCCAGGCTGACCGTGCCCTGACTGATCTGGTTTTCGGCAGGCTGGTTCACGAAGGGTGCGCCTGAAGGACATGAGGGTGCCCCGGAGGGCGACGAAGGCTGGGTCAGGAGGTGGTGGAGGGGGCGGGCCCCGAGCTCGCCCGGACCGTCAACTCGGGTGCGATCAGCACGACGTCGTCGCTGCCGCGCCCGTCGAGCTTCGCCACCAGGTGTTCCACGGCGTGCCGGCCCATCTCCTGGGCGGGGATGCCGACGGAGGTGAGCCGCACCGAGGCCTGGTTGGCGACCTGGTCGGGGCAGATCGCCACCACCGACACGTCCTCGGGGAGGGCACGGCCCTGCTGGCGCAGCAGAGCGAGCAGCGGTTCGACCGCCGACTCGTTCTGCACGACGAATCCGGTGGTGGCCGGGCGTTCGTCGAGGATGCGGTGGAGGGTCGCCGCCATCGCGTCGTACCCACCCTCGCAGGGCCGGTGCAGCACCCGCAGGCCCAGCTCGCGGGCCCGGGAGCGGAGCCCGTCGAGGGTGCGCTCGGCGAAGCCGGTGTGACGTTCGTAGACCGCCGGGGCCTCGCCGATGACAGCCATGTCCCGGTGGCCCAGCATGGCCAGATGCTCCACGCACAGCCTGCCGGTGGCGCTCCAGTCCAGGTCGACGCAGGTGAGGCCGGCGGTGTCGGCGGGGAGGCCGATGAGGACGGACGGCTGGTCCGTGCCGCGCAGCAGCGGCAGGCGCTCGTCGTCGAGCTGGACGTCCATCAGGATCATCGCGTCGGCGAGCCCGCTGCCGGTGACGCGGCGTACCGCGTCGGGTCCCTCCTCGCCGGTGAGGAGCAGCACGTCGTAGCCGTGCGTGCGGGCCGTGGTGGCCACCGCGATGGCGATCTCCATCATCACCGGCACATACATGTCGGTGCGCAGCGGGATCATCAGCGCGATGATGTTCGACCGGCTGCTGGCCAGGGCGCGGGCACCGGCGTTGGGGTGGTAGCCCAGCTCGCGGATGCTCTGCTCGACCCGCTGCCGGGTGGTCGCGGAGATCGACCGCTTGCCACTGAGGACGTAGCTCACCGTGCTCGCCGAGACTCCGGCGTGCTGGGCGACCTCGGCGAGGGTGACCATCCAGCTCTCCAAGCTTTGTGAAGCGCTTCGACAGTGCGCAGTGCGAACAACGGCGAGTGAGGGTGGTTCGACACTAGCTCCAGCGGGGGTGGGTGTCCATAGGTTGTCGAAGCGCTTCGACACCCAATTGTGGGGAAAATGTGGAGGGCGGTGCGCCCTGCCCACCACGTGCAAGCGCTCACCGGCGAGCCCGGAGACGGACGGCAACCTTTCGCGGGCCCGCGGCCACTGGGGGACGTACGGAAGCGACCACCCCGGAACAGGCGGGCGAGTCGAGCAAGAAGCGCCCACGGCGTTTGCCGGGGACACCACCAAGGCCACGCTGAACCTGGACGACTTCACACAGGCACTCGTACGGCGCAAGCTGCTCGGCAACGACAAGTACGTCTCCGGCATCGAGTCCGGGACCGAGGTTTTCAAGGGCACAGGGCGCCTCGACACCAAGGCGTATTCCGTCAGCATCGGCTGATCGGTTGCGCGAGGGGTGGTGACCTCGCCCCGGATCGGGTACATACGATCGGGTAGCACCCGTCGGTAACCACTTAATGGATCAAGTCCCGATTCGCGGCGAGGTGAGCCTCATGTCCGCAGCACCCACCAAACCCAAAGTCACTGAGCGTGAGGCCCGCCAGGTGGCGGAGGCCGCCCGGCAGCAGGACTGGCGAAAGCCGAGCTTCGCCAAGGAACTCTTCCTCGGCCGCTTCCGCCTCGACCTCATCCACCCCCACCCCACGCCGGACACCGAGCACGTCCAGCGCGGCGAGGAGTTCCTCGCCAAACTCCGCGACTTCGTCGAGACGAAGGTGGACGGCGCGCGGATCGAGCGCGAGGCCCGGATCCCCGACGAGGTCATCAACGGGCTCAAGGAACTCGGCGCCCTCGGCATGAAGATCGACACCAAGTACGGCGGCCTCGGCCTCACCCAGGTGTACTACAACAAGGCGCTGGCCCTGGCGGGCTCGGCCAGCCCGGCGATCGGGGTGCTGCTGTCGGCGCACCAGTCGATCGGCGTACCGCAGCCGCTGAAGCTGTTCGGCACACCCGAGCAGAAGGAGGCGTTCCTGCCCCGCTGCGCCCGCACCGACATCAGCGCCTTCCTCCTCACCGAACCCGACGTCGGCTCCGACCCGGCGAGGCTCGCGACGAGCGCGGTGCCCGACGGGGACGACTACGTCCTCGACGGGGTCAAGCTGTGGACCACCAACGGCGTCGTCGCCGACCTGCTGGTCGTGATGGCCCGGGTGCCCAGGAGCGAGGGCCACAAGGGCGGCATCACGGCCTTCGTCGTGGAGACCAACTCGCCCGGCATCACCGTCGAGAACCGCAACGCCTTCATGGGCCTGCGCGGCATCGAGAACGGCGTCACCCGCTTCCACCAGGTCCGGGTCCCCGCCGCCAACCGCATCGGCCCCGAGGGCGCGGGCCTGAAGATCGCGCTGACCACCCTCAACACGGGCCGGCTGTCGCTCCCGGCGTCCTGTGTCGCCGCCGGCAAATGGTGCCTGAAGATCGCCCGCGAGTGGAGCGCCGCCCGCGAGCAGTGGGGCAAGCCCATCGCCCACCACGAGGCGGTCGGGGCGAAGATCAGCTTCATCGCGGCAACGACCTTCGCCCTGGAAGCCGTACTGGACCTGTCGAGCCAGATGGCCGACGAGGACCGCAACGACATCCGCATCGAGGGCGCGCTGGCCAAGCTCTTCGCCTCCGAGATGGGGTGGCTCATGGCCGACGAACTCGTCCAGATCCGCGGTGGCCGCGGCTTCGAGACGGCCGCCTCCCTCGCCGCCCGCGGGGAACGCGCGGTTCCCGCCGAACAGGTCCTGCGCGACCTGCGCATCAACCGCATCTTCGAGGGCTCCACCGAGATCATGCACCTGCTGATCGCCCGCGAGGCCGTCGACGCCCACCTGTCGGTCGCCGGCGACCTCATCGACCCCGAGAAGTCCCTCTCGGACAAGGCGAAGGCGGGCGCGAACGCGGGTGTCTTCTACGCCAAGTGGCTGCCGAAGCTCGTCGCGGGACCGGGTCAACTCCCCGTCTCCTACGGTGAGTTCAAGCGCGAAGTGGACCTCTCGGTGCACCTGCGCTACGTCGAACGGCACGCCCGCAAGCTCGCCCGCTCCACGTTCTACGCCATGTCCCGCTGGCAGGGCCGCATGGAGACCAAGCAGGGCTTCCTGGGCCGCGTCGTCGACATCGGCGCGGAGCTGTTCGCGATGAGCGCGGCCTGCGTACGCGCCGAACTCCTGCGCAGCCAGGGCGACCACGGCCGAGAGGCCTACCAGCTCGCCGACGCCTTCTGCCGGCAGTCCCGCATCCGCGTCGAAGAGCTCTTCAACCGCCTGTGGACCAACACCGACGACCTCGACCGCAAGGTGGTCAAGGGGGTCATGGCGGGCACGTACGAGTGGCTGGAGCAGGGCATCGTCGACCCATCCGGAGACGGCCCGTGGATCGCGGACGCGACGCCCGGCCCGAGCGATCGGGAGAACGTCCACCGCCCGATCCGGTGACGGAGGGCCGTGGGGGTCGTCGCCGGGCGGTGACCCCCACGGGCCCGGGGCACCCGGGAGAGGGACGCCGTGTCCTCCCGGACAGTCGTTGCGGCCACAATGGAGGGATGAGCGACAGTCCAGCCCCACTCGCCGACCCGCACCTCGTCTACGACCCCGTCGCGGGAGACGGCCCGAAGGACGTGGTGATCCTCGGCTCCACCGGCTCGATCGGCACCCAGGCCATCGACCTCGTACTGCGCAACCCCGACCGGTTCCGGGTCACCGCGCTCTCCGCCAACGGCGGACGGGTCGCCCTCCTCGCCGAGCAGGCGCACCGGCTGCGGGCAGGGACCGTCGCGGTCGCCCGCGAGGACGTCGTACCGGCGCTGCGCGAGGCGCTCACCGCGGAGTACGGCGCGGGCGAGCCGCTCCCCGAGATCCTCGCCGGGCCGGACGCGGCCACGCAGCTCGCCGCCTCCGACTGCCACACCGTCCTGAACGGCATCACGGGCTCCATCGGCCTCGCGCCCACCCTCGCCGCCCTGGAGGCGGGCCGCACCCTCGCGCTCGCCAACAAGGAGTCGCTCATCGTCGGCGGGCCACTGGTCAAGGCGCTCGCCAAGCCGGGGCAGATCATCCCGGTCGACTCCGAGCACGCCGCGCTGTTCCAGGCGCTGGCGGCCGGGACACGGGCCGACGTGCGCAAGCTGGTGGTCACCGCATCCGGCGGGCCCTTCCGCGGCCGTACGAAGGAGCAGCTGGCGAGCGTCACGGTCGAGGACGCGCTCGCCCACCCCACCTGGGCCATGGGCCCGGTGATCACGATCAACTCCGCGACCCTGGTCAACAAGGGGCTGGAGGTCATCGAGGCGCACCTGCTGTACGACATTCCCTTCGATCGCATTGAGGTGGTCGTGCACCCGCAGTCGTATGTCCACTCGATGGTTGAGTTCACGGACGGATCGACAGTTGCCCAGGCGACGCCCCCCGACATGCGCGGGCCGATCGCCATCGGCCTGGGCTGGCCGGAGCGCGTCCCGGACGCGGCGCCCGCCTTCGACTGGAGCAGGGCGTCGACGTGGGAGTTCTTCCCGCTCGACAACGAGGCGTTCCCGTCCGTCGGCCTGGCCCGGCACGTGGGCGAGCTCGGGGGCACGGCCCCGGCGGTGTTCAACGCGGCCAACGAGGAGTGCGTGGAGGCGTTCCGCGGCGGTGCCCTGCCCTTCAACGGGATCATGGAGACTGTGACGAGGGTGGTCGAGGAGCACGGCACCCCGGTGACGGGAACCTCACTGACCGTGTCGGACGTCCTCGAAGCGGAGACCCGGGCACGGGCCCGGGCCCGGGAACTGACAGCGCAGACGGCGACCACGGAGGCGCGTGCATGACGTCCTTGATGATGATCCTCGGCATAGTGATCTTCGCGGTCGGCCTGCTGATCTCGATCGCCTGGCACGAGCTGGGGCATCTCTCCACGGCCAAGCTCTTCGGCATCCGCGTGCCCCAGTACATGGTGGGCTTCGGCCCGACCGTCTGGTCGCGGAAGAAGGGCGAGACCGAGTACGGCGTCAAGGCCATCCCCTTCGGCGGCTACATCCGCATGATCGGCATGTTCCCGCCGGGCGACGACGGCCGGATCGCGGCCCGCTCCACCTCGCCCTGGCGCGGCATGATCGAGGACGCTCGCTCCGCCGCGTTCGAGGAGCTCAGGCCGGGCGACGAGACCCGCCTCTTCTACACGCGCAAGCCGTGGAAGCGGGTCATCGTGATGTTCGCGGGCCCGTTCATGAACCTGATCCTGGCGGTGGCGCTGTTCCTGCTCGTCCTGATGGGCTTCGGCATCTCGCAGCAGACGACCACCGTCAGCTCGGTCTCGCAGTGCGTCATCGCCCAGAGCGAGGACCGCGACACCTGCAAGTCGACCGACAAGCCCTCCCCGGCCGCGGCGGCCGGCCTCAAGGCGGGCGACAAGATCGTCTCCTTCGACGGAGTCACGACGGACGACTGGAACCGGCTCTCCGACCTCATCCGCGCCACCCCCGGCAAGGAGGTGGCGATCGTCGTCGACCGCGACGGCGAGAAGGTCACCCTGCACGCGACGATCGCCAGCAACCAGGTCGCCAAGAAGGGCGCCGGCGGCCAGATCGTCCAGGGCGAGTACGTCACCGCCGGCTTCCTGGGCTTCAGTGCCGCCACCGGCATCGTCAAGCAGGACTTCGGCGACTCCCTGACCTGGATGGGCGACCGCGTCGGAGAGGCCGTCGACTCCATCGCGAGCCTGCCCGGCAAGATCCCGGCCCTGTGGAACGCGGCCTTCGACGGCGCCCCCCGCGAGCCCGACTCACCGATGGGCGTGGTCGGCGCGGCCCGCGTCGGCGGCGAGATCTTCACCCTGGACATTCCGCCGACCCAGCAACTGGCGATGGCCCTGATGCTGGTGGCCGGTTTCAACCTCTCCCTGTTCCTCTTCAACATGCTCCCGCTGCTGCCGCTCGACGGCGGGCACATCGCGGGCGCGCTGTGGGAGTCGCTGCGCCGCAACACCGCGAAGGTGCTGCGCCGGCCGGACCCGGGTCCGTTCGACGTGGCGAAGCTGATGCCGGTGGCCTACGTGGTCGCCGGGATCTTCATCTGCTTCACCGTCCTGGTGCTGATCGCGGACGTGGTTAACCCCGTGAGAATCTCCTAGCCATACGGAGTTCGTGGCGGCCGGGCACCCTTGGGTGTCCGGCCGCCATCCTTTGAGTGGGTTTACCCGGTGGCTTCACGAGCGGGATGTGCTCGGGCCTGCACACGTGCCGTAATCTCGAAGCCTGGAGCCCGCTGCTGACGGGACCGGACCTTGATCCACGACTTGGGGTTGCACAGCAGATGACTGCGATTTCTCTCGGCATGCCGTCCGTTCCGACCAAGCTCGCCGAGCGCCGCAAGAGCCGGCAGATCCAGGTCGGGTCCGTGGCGGTCGGCGGCGACGCCCCCGTGTCGGTGCAGTCGATGACGACGACCCGTACGTCCGACATCGGTGCGACGCTCCAGCAGATCGCCGAACTGACGGCCTCCGGCTGCCAGATCGTCCGCGTGGCCTGCCCCACGCAGGACGACGCCGACGCACTCGCGACGATTGCGCGCAAGTCGCAGATCCCGGTCATCGCGGACATTCATTTCCAGCCGAAGTACGTCTTCGCGGCGATCGAGGCCGGCTGCGCGGCGGTCCGGGTGAACCCCGGCAACATCAAGCAGTTCGACGACAAGGTCAAGGAGATCGCCAAGGCGGCGAAGGACCACGGCACCCCGATCCGTATCGGCGTGAACGCGGGCTCGCTGGACAGGCGGCTGCTCCAGAAGTACGGCAAGGCGACTCCTGAGGCCCTCGTCGAGTCGGCCCTGTGGGAGGCATCGCTCTTCGAGGAGCACGACTTCCGGGACATCAAGATCTCCGTCAAGCACAACGACCCGGTCGTGATGATCGAGGCCTACCGCCAGCTCGCGGCCCAGTGCGACTACCCGCTGCACCTGGGTGTGACGGAGGCCGGGCCCGCCTTCCAGGGCACGATCAAGTCGGCGGTGGCCTTCGGCGCGCTGCTGAGCCAGGGCATCGGCGACACCATCCGCGTCTCCCTGTCGGCCCCGCCGGTGGAGGAGGTCAAGGTCGGCAACCAGATCCTGGAGTCGCTCAACCTCAAGCAGCGCGGTCTGGAGATCGTCTCCTGCCCGTCCTGCGGTCGCGCCCAGGTCGACGTCTACAAGCTGGCCGAGGAGGTCACCGCGGGCCTGACCGGCATGGAGGTCCCGCTGCGCGTGGCCGTCATGGGCTGCGTGGTGAACGGCCCCGGCGAGGCCCGCGAGGCCGACCTCGGCGTCGCCTCCGGCAACGGCAAGGGCCAGATCTTCGTCAAGGGCGAGGTCATCAAGACCGTCCCCGAATCCAAGATCGTGGAGACCCTCATCGAGGAGGCCATGAAGCTGGCCGAACAGATGGAGGCGGCCGGGGTGGCGTCGGGCGAGCCGTCGGTTTCGGTGGCGGACTGACGAGCGGTGTGATGCGCCCCGAAAGGGGCGCGGGGAACTGCGCGACCAGCCCCACACCACCGTCACTCGCCATCCAGCCAGCCGGCTCCGAGTTCGCAGGCGTCCGGTCCCGGCGGCGTGGCCAAGGGGCGGCAGCCCGATCGACGGCAACTCCGGCGCCGGGCGCCTCCACAGCAACGGCAGCCTCCACTGGGCGGCACCGCTCAGCTTCCGCAGGTACAGTGCGGAGATCAGCAGACCCCAGTGTGAGGCCCCGCGCGTGTTGACCCAGACCACCTCCCGGGTCCTCGAACCGAGCGACCTGGACGCCGCGCTCGCCGTCCTCGACCGCGAGCCGGTCGCCAACGCCTTCGTGACGTCGAGGGTGCAGATAGCGGGCCTCGACCCGTGGCGGCTCGGCGGCGAGATGTGGGGCTGGTACGAGGACGGCATGCTGACGTCCCTGTGCTACGCGGGCGCCAACCTGGTACCGATCTGCGCCACCCCACGCGCCGTCCGCGCCTTCGCCGACCGGGCCCGCCGAGCGGGCCGCCGCTGCTCCTCCATCGTCGGCCCCGCCGGACCCACCGCCGACCTGTGGCGCCTCCTCGAACCGCACTGGGGCCCGGCCCGGGAGGTCCGCGCACACCAGCCCCTCATGGTCGCCGACCGCATGCCCGCGAACATCGCCCCGGATCCGTACGTCCGCCGCATCCGCAAGGACGAGATGGAGACGATCATGCCGGCGTGCGTCGCGATGTTCACCGAGGAGGTCGGTGTCTCCCCACTCGCCGGAGACGGCGGACTGCTGTACCAGGCGCGCGTCGCCGAACTCGTCGGCTCCGGCCGCTCCTTCGCCCGCCTCGACGAGAACGGCAAGGTCGTCTTCAAGGCGGAGATCGGCGCTGCGACGCACCAGGCCTGCCAGATCCAGGGTGTCTGGGTGGCCCCCGAATACCGGGGGAGCGGCATCGCGGCCCCCGGCATGGCGGCGGTACTCCGGTACGCCCTGGCGGACGTCGCCCCGGTCGTCAGCCTGTACGTCAACGACTTCAATACGCCGGCGCGGAGGACGTACCTGCGGGTGGGCTTCCAGGAGGTCGGCGCTTTCATGAGCGTCCTGTTCTGAGCGGGCCACGGACAGCCCGCACCCGACCGGCATCCCGTGGTCCCCTGTAATCTCCCCACATGCGATTTCCCGGTCACGGCCACCGCGGCCACCCCCAAGACGTCGTGATCGGCCCGCTCGACCTCTCCGCGCACGTCGACGAGGCCCTCGCCGTGCAGGCCATCGCCTTCGGCCTCGGCCCCGACGAGGTCGCCGTACGCCGCCAGATCGTCCTGCGTCACATGACCTACCCCGGGGCGAGAGCACTCGGCGCCACCGCGGGAGGCCGTCTGGTCGGCTTCGTGTACGGCATGCCCAACGACCGCACCCACTGGTGGTCCACCGTCGTGGAGCCGTACCTCCGTGCCCAGGGGCACGACCACTGGCTCGACGACTCCTTCGTGATCACCGAGCTGCACGTCCACCCGCACCACCAGAACCGCGGCATCGGCCGCGCCCTGATCACCACCATCACGGACGCCGCCGCCGAACCCCGCTCGATCCTCTCCGCGATCGACACGGAGAGCCCGGCCCGCGGCCTCTACCGCTCCCTCGGCTACCAGGACCTGGCCCGACAGGTCCTCTTCCCCAGCGCCCCGAAGCCGTACGCCGTGATGGGAGCCGACCTCCCGCTGCGCCGTTAGGGCCTGCCCGGCGGATCCTGCCGCAGACGCGGGGCGTGGCACGCTCACCGGCACTGATCAGATGCCGCTGCTTCCCTGCGACCTGATCCGCCGGACAGGCCCTAACCGATTTCCACCGGGATGGACCGCCCGGCTAACCTCCTTGGCATCACCCTTACGCAGCAGGAGTAGTGGAACCATGGCCAACGCACCGGTCCAGCGCATGTCCCAGTTGATGGCGAAGACGCTGCGCGACGACCCGGCGGACGCCGAGGTCCTCAGCCACAAGCTGCTCGTCCGCGCGGGATACGTCCGCCGCACCGCCGCGGGCATCTGGAGCTGGCTGCCGCTCGGCAAGAGGGTCCTCGCCAACGTGGAGCGGATCGTCCGCGAGGAGATGGACGCGATCGGCGCCCAGGAGGTGTCGCTCCCCGCTCTGCTGCCGCGGGAGCCGTACGAGGCGACCGGCCGCTGGGACGAGTACGGCCAGGAGCTCTTCCGCCTCAAGGACCGCAAGGGCGGCGACTACCTCCTCGGCCCGACCCACGAGGAGATCTTCACGCTGCTGGTGAAGGACCAGGCGTCCTCCTACAAGGACCTGCCGGTGATCCTCTACCAGATCCAGACCAAGTTCCGTGACGAGGCCCGCCCCCGCGCCGGCATTCTGCGCGGCCGCGAGTTCCTGATGAAGGACTCCTACTCCTTCGATCTCGACGACGAGGGCCTCGCCCGGTCGTACGCCCTGCACCGCGAGGCCTACCAGCGCGTCTTCGAGCGCCTCGGCCTCGACTACCGCATCTGCGCCGCCACCGCGGGCGCGATGGGCGGCTCCAAGTCCGAGGAGTTCCTCGCCCCGGCAGGCGCCGGCGAGGACACCTTCGCGGACTGCCCGAACTGCGACTTCGCGGCGAACACCGAGGCGATCACGTACGAGCTGAAGCCGGCGGACGCCGAGGGTGTGGCCGCTCTCGAAGAGATCCCGACCCCGGACACCCCGACCATCGAGACCCTCGCCGCCCACCTCGGCGTCCCGGCCTCCGCCACCCTGAAGAACCTGCTCGTGAAGGTCGACGGCGAGATCGTGGCCGTGGGCGTCCCCGGCGACCGCGAGGTCGACATGGGCAAGGTCGAGGCGCACTTCGCCCCGGCCGTCGTGGAACTCGTCACCGCCGAGGACTTCGTGGGCCGTCCGGACCTGGTCCGGGGCTACGTGGGCCCGCAGGGGCGGGAGAAGCTCAAGTACATCGCCGACCCGCGCGTGGCGCCGGGCACGGCGTGGATCACGGGCGCCAACAAGGAGCACACGCACGCGAAGAACGTGGTCGCGGGCCGTGACTTCGAGGTCGACGAGTACGTCGACGTCGTGGTGGTGCAGGAGGGCGACCCCTGCCCGAACTGCGGCACCGGTCTCAAGCTCGACCGCGCCATCGAGATCGGCCACATCTTCCAGCTGGGCCGCAAGTACACCGACGCCCTCAAGCTCGACGTCCTCGGCCAGAACGGCAAGCCGGTCCGCGTGACCATGGGCTCCTACGGCATCGGTGTCTCGCGCGCGGTCGCCGCCATCGCCGAGCAGAGCGCCGACGAGCACGGCCTGGTGTGGTCCAAGGAGGTCGCACCGGCCGACGTGCACGTCGTCGCCGCGGGCAAGGCCCTGCAGACCGAACTGGCCCTCGACGTCTCCGAGAAGCTGCGGGCCGCCGGCGTCCGTGTCCTGGTCGACGACCGGGCCGGTGTCTCCCCCGGCGTCAAGTTCACGGACGCCGAGCTGATCGGTGTACCGCAGATCCTGGTGGCGGGCCGCCGCTCCGCCGAGGGCGTCCTGGAGCTCAAGGACCGCAAGACGGGGGAGCGCGAGGAACTCACGGTGGACGAGGCGATCGCGCGTCTCACCGCGTAAGCATTTATTGAAGCCTCAATCAAAAGCCTTTCCCTGACCGTAGGGCGTGACAGGCCGTCCCTACGGAGGGGGACGGTCATGGCGACCGGGGAAGAAGGAGCGGGGCCGCGGCAGCGGTCCGCCCAGGCGCACGGCGTACGGCGTACGGCGGCCTTCGCGGCGGCCGTACGCAGGGCGGGGCAGCTGGGATGTTCGACCTGATCGGCACCAAGCAGCGGCCGACGAATGGGGCCGTCTCCTCGTCGGCGGCACCCCCGTCCCCGGCCGGACCGTGAAGTGCGCCCGCTGGGCTGCCGCAGACTGCCCGGTCCTGGCGCTCAAGCCGACGTCGGCTACCTGGACGGCGAGCTGCCCACCGGGCCGCTCACAGCCATTCCGCGAACTCCAGCAGCAGCTCCGCGTCCCGCTCCCGCCCGACCCGCCGCGCCCGCACCCCCGACTCCACGGCCCGGAAGAGCGTCCAGCCCCGCAGCCGTTCCTGGTCCACGTCCAGCGACTCCGCGAGACGCTTCACCCGCCGCCGGGTCGTCGCGGCCCCGGACGGCGAGGCGATCAGGTCCTCCACCCGGTCGCGGACCAGCCGCGCCAGGTCGAAGGCGCACTCGCCGACCACCGGATCCGGCCCCACCGCCAGCCACGGCATCCGCTCCCCGGCGAGCACCTTGCTCTGCCGGAACGTGCCGTGCAGCAGCCGGTGTTCGGGCGGTGCCGCCAGCAACTCCTCGCGCGCCGAGAGCGCCACGCCGACCAGCGGCGCCACCTCGGGATCGGTCTCCGCACGCGCCCGCATCGCCTGCGCCTGCCGGCCGGTGCGCTCGGCCACCGTCTCGAAGGAGTGCTCCGCCGGCGGGTCGATCCACAGCCGGCGCAGGGTTCCCGCCGCCTCCAGCAGCGCCTTCGCCTCGGGCAGCGACCGCACCGACACATCCGGGTGCAACCGCTCCAGCAACAACACGCCCTCGGTCGTGACCGGCTCGAGCAGCTGTACGGCGCCCCGGCCGTCCCAGTGCTCCAGCGCGGCCCGCTCGCTCTCGGGGCGGGCCCGCGGCGGGGCCAGCTTCAGCACCGCGGGCGTCCCGTCCGCCCGCCGGACAAGGACGACCAGACTGCTGCGCCCGCCTGGCATCTGCACCCGGTCGACGGTCAACTCGCGTAGAGCGACGGCCTGTTGGGCCGCCTCCGGCAGCTTCTCCAACCAGTCGTCACCGTCCGGTGCCGTCTCACCGAGCGCCCTGACCAGACGCCGCGGCGGTTCGAAAGCCATGCGCGAGTCGTTCCCTTCCCTCTGCGGGTTACGCCGCCGGTGTCGTAGGAGCCGGAGTCGAAACGGAGGCCGACGCCGTGTCCGACGGCGTCGGAGCCGCCGTACCGGCCCGCTCGGCGAGCCCAGGGAAGGCTACGCTCGCGCCGCGCCAGCGCACCGCCCGCACCGCCGCCTCCCGCAGCGCCCCGGCGGCCTCGCGCCGCCGCACGCCCGTCGTCGCCCGCACCAGGTCGGAGTAGACCCCGGCCACGCGTTCCTCCAGCTCCGCGGCGAGCCGGACGGCCGCCGCCGAATCCGGCACCGAAAACGGCAGAGCGTACGCCGCGCTCGCGGCGAGGGGCTCCGCGCCCAGGTCGCGCAGCTGGCGCGCCAGCGCGTCCCGGCGCGCCCGGTGCGCGTCGTACGCCGCCCGCGCCTCTGTGCGCCGCGCCTCCCGGATCCGCCCGCCGACGACCCCGTACCCGTACACGGCCGCGTGTTCGGCACCCAGGGCGGCCTGCAGCGCCACCAGCTCCGCGCTCTCGGTCCCGCTCATCGGTTCCCCTCCGTCAGCAGATACGCGTGCGCCGCCCCGGCCGCCGCGACGGAGGCCAGCAGCCGCGCCAGCTCGCCCGGCACGGCAAGGAGTTCCACCGTGCGCCGCTCCGCCAGCGCCCGCTCGGCGGCGGCGAGCCCGGCGAGGACGTCCGCCTCGGACACCGGCACGGCGTCCGGCGAAGCCGTCGACACCGTCGGAGCCGGCGTCGTCGACGACTGCCGGACACCCCCGAACGCCTCCGCATGCCGCACGACCTCCGCCCTGAGCGGCCCCAGCCGCTTCGCCAGCGTCGGATGAGCGGCGAGCACGGCGTCGTAGCGCTCCACCAGAGCCGAGCTGTCCCGGGCCGCACGCGCGCGTGCCCGCTCGGTGACCGATGGGCTGCCGCTCGTGCTCTCCTCGGTCTCCCCGTCGCCGGTCTCCCCGGCACCGGAAGAGCAGCCCACCAGCAGGACGGCCCCGGCGGCCGAGGCGAGCAGGGATCTTCTGCGCGGCCCCGAGGGGGTGCGCGGCGGTGGGGGGAACGGCACGGCAGACGTCCTCGGGGAACTCGTACGGAACCAGTGGGCGGCGGGCCCGTGATCACCGTACCTGGGCACTCCTGCGGTACCACTCAGCGGCACCACCCGTGCGCAGGTGGACGGCAACACACCCCACGACCCGATACCCTTTGACCAGACACGCGACCCATCCCACAACAGCACACGCGGCCGAGGAGTCACCCGGATGAGCACCACCCAGAGCGAGAGGCTGCGAGAGCTCCTGGAACCGCTCGTCACTTCCCAGGGCCTGGATCTCGAGGAGATCGCCGTGGACTCCGTCGGACGCAAGCGGGTGCTGCGTGTCGTCGTCGACTCCGACACCGGGGCGGACCTGGACCAGATCGCCGATGTGAGCCGTGCGCTCTCGGCGAAGCTCGACGAGACGGACGCGATGGGCCAGGGCGAGTACACCCTCGAGGTGGGCACCCCGGGCGCCGAGCGCCTCCTGAAGGAACACCGGCACTACGTGCGCGCGGTCGACCGACTCGTGAAGTTCCAGCTGACCGACGGCGGCGAACTGGTCGCCAGGATCCTCGAGGTCGACGACGAAGGACTCGACCTCGAAGTGCCCGGAGTCAAGGGCCGCAAGGCCACCAGCCGCAGACTCGCCTTCCCGCAGATCGACAGGGCGCGCGTGCAGGTCGAATTCAGCCGCAAGGACAAGAAGGAAGAGGAGGCGTAGCCGTGGACATCGACATGAGTGCCCTGCGGGGCTTGGTACGGGAGAAGGAGATCTCCTTCGACCTGCTGGTCGAGGCGATCGAGTCGGCCCTCCTCATCGCCTACCACCGCACCGAGGGAAGCCGCCGCCACGCGCGCGTGGAGCTCAACCGGGAGACCGGACATGTGACCGTGTGGGCGAAGGAGGACCCCGAGGACCTCGAGGAGGGCCAGGAGCCCCGCGAGTTCGACGACACCCCGTCCGGCTTCGGCCGTATCGCCGCCACCACGGCCAAGCAGGTGATCCTGCAGCGCCTGCGCGACGCCGAGGACGACGCGACGCTCGGCGAGTACGCCGGCCGCGAGGGCGACATCGTCACCGGCGTGGTCCAGCAGGGCCGCGACCCGAAGAACGTACTCGTCGACATCGGCAAGCTCGAGGCCATCCTGCCGGTGCAGGAGCAGGTGCCGGGGGAGACGTACCCGCACGGGATGCGCCTGCGCTCGTACGTCGTCCGGGTGGCGAAGGGCGTCCGCGGTCCGTCCGTGACGCTGTCCCGCACGCACCCCAATCTGGTGAAGAAGCTGTTCGCGCTCGAGGTGCCGGAGATCGCCGACGGGTCCGTCGAGATCGCCGCCATCGCGCGTGAGGCCGGCCACCGTACGAAGATCGCCGTGCGGTCCACCCGGTCGGGCCTGAACGCCAAGGGCGCGTGCATCGGCCCCATGGGTGGCCGTGTGCGCAATGTCATGGGCGAGCTGAACGGCGAGAAGATCGACATCGTCGACTGGTCGGACGACCCGGCGGAGATGGTGGCGAACGCGCTGTCACCCGCCCGGGTGTCCAAGGTGGACGTCGTGGACATGGCGTCCCGCTCCGCGCGGGTGACGGTGCCGGACTACCAGCTGTCGCTGGCGATCGGCAAGGAAGGGCAGAATGCCCGGCTTGCGGCCCGGCTCACGGGCTGGCGGATCGACATCCGTCCGGACACCGAGACGGCCGGCGAGCAGGCCGGGGAATAGATCCAGGCCGCAGGTCGCTCAGATCACGACAGTTATCTGCACAGCAACTGTTCGATTCCTGCCCCAAAGGGGTGAGGTCGGTACGGGGAGGTAGACTAAAGAGTGTCTGGCCGGACACGCGCCCGAGCATGCCCTGAACGCACCTGTGTGGGGTGCCGGGAGCGGACGGCCAAGACGGATCTGCTGCGCATCGTGGCGATCAGGGACGCATGCGTCCCTGATCCTCGCGGTACGCTGCCCGGCCGGGGTGCGTACGTACACCCCGCCCTGGTCTGTCTCGACCAGGCGGTACGCCGCCGGGCGTTCACGCGGGCGTTGCGCGCCCCGGGAGCGCTCGACACAAAGGCGTTGCGCCAGTACGTCGAGCAGACAACAGTTGCTGAGCAGGCAACACCGTAAGACGCGTCGCGCGGAACCCCGTGCGGCCCTGGTACCCCGCGAGTTGGAAGTAGGTCGAGATTGCGATGAGCACTCGATGAGCACGCGATGAGTACGCCCATGAAGTAGCAACGGTCCGGACGCAACCCGGACCTAAAAGGAGCGAAGTGGCTAAGGTCCGGGTATACGAACTCGCCAAGGAGTTCGGTGTGGAGAGCAAGGTCGTCATGGCCAAGCTCCAGGAACTCGGTGAATTCGTCCGTTCGGCGTCTTCGACCATCGAAGCGCCCGTAGTACGCAAACTGACTGACGCCTTCCAGGGCGGTGGCAACGGCAGGTCCGCCGGAAAGCCCGCCCCGCGCAAGGCCGCCCCCAGGCCCGCCGCGCCCTCCCCGGCGCAGGCGGCACGTCCGGCTGCCCCGCGGCCGGCCGCCCCCAAGCCTCCGACGGCGCAGCAGCCCGCGGCTCCCGCCGCCCCGGCCGCCTCCGCGCCCGCCCCCGGCCCGCGTCCGGTGCCGGGCCCGAAGCCCGCGCCGCGTCCGGCCCCGGCCGCCCCGGAGTTCACCGCTCCGCCGGCCCCGGCCGCTCAGGCTCCGGCCACTCAGACCCCGCGCCCCGGCGCCCGTCCCGGTCCCGGCGCCCCGAAGCCCGGCGGCCGTCCCGGCGCGCCCGGCCAGGGCCAGGCAGGCCGTCCGGGCCAGGGTGCTCCGCGCCCCGGTGGTCAGGCCGCGCGTTCCGGTGCCCGTCCGGCCGGTCCGCGTCCGGGCAACAACCCCTTCACCTCCGGTGGCAACGCCGGCATGGCTCGTCCGCAGGCGCCCCGTCCGCAGGGCGGTCCCCGTCCCGGCGGCCCCGGTGCCCCCGGCGGCGGTCCCCGTCCGCAGGCGGCCGGCGCCCAGGGCGGCGGTCCGCGTCCGCAGGCTCCCGGCGGCTCGCGTCCCAGCCCGGGCTCGATGCCCCGTCCGCAGGGCGGTCCGCGTCCCGGCGGTGGCCCCGGCGGTCCGCGTCCGAACCCCGGCATGATGCCGCAGCGTCCCGCTGCCGGCCCGCGTCCCGGCGGTGGCCCCGGTGGCCGCGGTCCGGGCGGTGCGGGTCGTCCCGGCGGTGGCGCCCGTCCGGGTGGCGGCGGTGGCTTCGCCGGTCGTCCCGGTGGCGGCGGTGGTGGCGCCCGTCCGGGTGGCGGCGGCGGTTTCGCCGGTCGTCCCGGTGGCGGTGGCCCCGGCGGCGGTGGTGGCGGCTTCGGCGGTGGCGGCGGTGGCCGTCCCGGCTTCGGCGGTCGTCCCGGTGGTCCGGGTGGCCGTGGTGGCACGCAGGGAGCCTTCGGTCGTCCCGGCGGTCCGGCGCGCCGTGGCCGCAAGTCGAAGCGGCAGAGGCGCCAGGAGTACGAGGCCATGCAGGCCCCGTCGGTCGGCGGCGTGATGCTGCCTCGCGGCAACGGCGAGACCATTCGCCTGTCGCGCGGTGCGTCGCTCACCGACTTCGCGGAGAAGATCAACGCCAACCCGGCGTCCCTCGTCGCGGTGATGATGAACCTCGGCGAGATGGTCACGGCCACGCAGTCCGTCTCCGACGAGACCCTGCAGCTCCTCGCCGGCGAGATGAACTACACGGTTCAGATCGTCAGCCCGGAGGAGGAGGACCGCGAGCTTCTCGAGTCCTTCGACATCGAGTTCGGCGAGGACGAGGGCGACGAGGAGGACCTGGTGGTCCGTCCGCCGGTCGTCACCGTCATGGGTCACGTCGACCACGGCAAGACCCGCCTGCTCGACGCCATCCGCAAGACCAACGTCATCGCGGGCGAGGCCGGTGGCATCACCCAGCACATCGGTGCCTACCAGGTCGCGACCCAGGTCAACGGCGACGACCGGGCGATCACCTTCATCGACACCCCGGGTCACGAGGCGTTCACCGCCATGCGTGCCCGTGGTGCGAAGTCGACCGACATCGCGATCCTCGTGGTGGCGGCCAACGACGGTGTGATGCCGCAGACGGTCGAGGCCCTGAACCACGCCAAGGCGGCCGACGTGCCGATCGTGGTCGCGGTCAACAAGATCGACGTCGAAGGCGCGGACCCGACCAAGGTGCGCGGTCAGCTGACCGAGTACGGCCTGGTGGCCGAGGAGTACGGCGGCGACACGATGTTCGTCGACATCTCCGCCAAGCAGGGTCTGCACATCGACAGCCTCCTCGAGGCGGTCGTCCTCACGGCCGACGCCGCCCTGGACCTTCGGGCCAACCCGAACCAGGACGCGCAGGGCATCGCGATCGAGTCCCGCCTCGACCGCGGCCGCGGTGCCGTGTCGACGGTCCTCGTCCAGCGAGGCACGCTGCGGGTCGGCGACACAATGGTGGTCGGCGACGCGTACGGCCGCGTCCGGGCGATGCTCGACGACAACGGCAACAACGTGTCCGAGGCCGGCCCGTCGACGCCGGTCCAGGTCCTGGGCCTGACCAACGTCCCGGGTGCCGGTGACAACTTCCTCGTGGTCGAGGAGGACCGTACGGCCCGCCAGATCGCGGAGAAGCGTGCCGCCCGCGAGCGCAACGCGGCCTTCGCGAAGCGCACGCGCCGCGTGTCCCTGGAGGACCTGGACAAGGTGCTGAAGGCCGGCGAGGTCCAGCAGCTGAACCTGATCATCAAGGGCGACGCTTCTGGTTCGGTCGAAGCACTGGAGTCCTCCCTGCTCCAGCTGGACGTCGGCGAGGAGGTCGACATCCGGGTCCTGCACCGCGGCGTCGGTGCGGTCACCGAGTCGGACATCGACCTGGCGATGGGCTCCGACGCGATCGTGATCGGCTTCAACGTGCGCGCGGCCGGCCGTGCGCAGCAGATGGCCGAGCGCGAGGGCGTGGACGTCCGGTACTACTCGGTCATCTACCAGGCGATCGAGGAGATCGAGGCGGCCCTGAAGGGCATGCTCAAGCCGGAGTTCGAGGAGGTCGAGCTCGGTACGGCGGAGATCCGCGAGGTCTTCAAGTCGTCCAAGCTGGGCAACATCGCCGGTGTCCTCATCCGCTCGGGCGAGGTCAGGCGCAACACCAAGGCGCGCCTGCTGCGCGACGGCAAGGTCGTCGCGGAGAACCTCACGATCGAGGGCCTGCGTCGCTTCAAGGACGACGTCACCGAGATCCGCGAAGGGTTCGAGGGCGGTATCAACCTCGGCAACTTCAACGACATCAAGGTCGACGACGTCATCGCGACGTACGAGATGCGCGAGAAGCCGCGGGCGTAACAGCCGACGGTTCGTGTTGGCCGACGGGACTTGGTTCCCGTCGGCCAACGCGACGTGCACGGGGGCTCGGCCCCAGGCCTTCCGAGTCCCGCTTCCGGGCCACAGCCCACGGAGCGTAAACTCCGTCGATCGCCCCGCCCGCTTCGTTGTACGGTTCTGAAGACCCTGCCCGCACCGATGGCAGGGCCATCGATCCCGTACCGGCGGGTGAACCGGTTGCATACATGTATGTGGGGACGCTGTCCTTCGACCTCCTCCTCGGCGACGTACGGTCGCTGAAGGAGAAGCGCTCCGTCGTCCGCCCGATCGTCGCCGAACTCCAGCGGAAGTACGCGGTGAGCGCGGCCGAAGTGGATCACATGGACCTCCATCGCAGGGCGATCATCGGCCTCGCCATGGTGTCCGGTGACGCGGCGCACCTCACCGACGTACTGGACCGGTGCGAACGGCTGGTCGCCGGCCGCCCCGAGGTGGAACTGCTGTCCGTACGGCGCCGCTTCCACGGCGAAGACGACTGACGACCACCAAGCCAAGAACGCAGAAGAAGAAAGAACGGGAGACGGACCAGTGGCCGACAACGCGCGGGCTAAGAGGCTGGCGGACCTCATCCGAGAGGTGGTGGCCCAGAAGCTGCAGCGCGGGATCAAGGACCCGCGGCTCGGCTCGCACGTCACCATCACGGACACCCGGGTCACCGGGGACCTCCGGGAGGCGACCGTCTTCTACACCGTCTACGGGGACGACGAGGAGCGGAAGGAGGCGGCCGCCGGCCTGGAGAGCGCCAAGGGCATCCTGCGCTCCGAGGTCGGCCGCGCGGCCGGCGTGAAGTTCACGCCGACCCTGACGTTCGTCGCCGACGCCCTTCCGGACACGGCCCGGACCATCGAGGACCTCCTCGACAAGGCGCGCCAGTCCGACGCGAAGGTGCGTGAGGCGTCCGCGGGCGCCACGTACGCCGGCGAGGCGGACCCGTACCGCAAGCCGGACTCCGACGAGGAGCCGGAGATCGCAGCCGAGAGGGACGGCGACACCACGGAATGACCCAGAAGCACACCACGCCCGACGGCCTTGTCATCGTCGACAAGCCGTCGGGCTTCACTTCGCACGACGTGGTCGCCAAGATGCGCGGGATCGCCAGAACCCGCCGGGTGGGCCACGCCGGCACCCTCGACCCGATGGCCACCGGCGTCCTCGTCCTGGGCGTCGAGAAGGCGACGAAACTCCTCGGGCACCTCGCTCTGACGGAGAAGGAGTACCTCGGGACGATCCGCCTCGGCCAGACCACGATCACGGACGACGCCGAGGGGGAGATCACCTCCTCCACCGACGCCTCCAAGGTCACCCGCGACGCCGTCGACGCCGGCATCGCCAAGCTGACCGGCGACATCATGCAGGTGCCGTCCAAGGTCAGCGCCATCAAGATCGACGGCGTGCGGTCGTACAAGAGGGCGCGGGAGGGCGAGGAGTTCGAGATCCCCGCCCGGCCGGTCACCGTCTCCTCTTTCGCCGTGTACGACGTCCGGGACGCCGTCGCCGACGACGGCACCCCCGTCCTCGACCTGGTGGTGTCGGTGGTCTGCTCCTCCGGCACCTACATCCGCGCCCTCGCCCGCGACCTGGGCGCCGATCTCGGCGTCGGCGGCCACCTCACCGCCCTGCGCCGCACCCGGGTCGGCCCGTACAAGCTGGACGCCGCGAAGACGCTGGAGCAGCTGCAGCAGGAGCTGACCGTGATGCCGATCGCCGAGGCAGCCACGGCCGCGTTCCGGCGCTGGGACGTGGACGCCAGGCGGGCCCGGCTGCTGACGAACGGTGTACGCCTCGACATGCCCGGCGAGTACGCCGAGGCCGGCCCGGTGGCCGTCTTCGACCCCGAGGGCCGTTTCCTCGCGCTCGTCGAGGAACACAAGGGCAAGGCCAAGAGCCTGGCCGTCTTCGGCTGACGCTCCGCAGGCGGCTGACTGCCCGTGGAGCGGCGGACACGGGGACATCCACCGCCGCCGCTCCACGGTCCCCCCTCGGTTCCCCCACCCCTAGGGTGTATCCACCTGCCGCCGCTCATTCACCCCGCCGGGCAGGCGCTCGGAGTGAACCGAGGGAGCGCAAGGGGGCGCGTTCGCCACGGGATCCGTCGCGCCGATCTCCGCACGCCGACCGCCGGTACGTGCGTCCGGTCACAGCCCCCATGCCGATGCGAGCCGGGGGTACGCGGCATGGCACCCTTAGACCTGCGTAAGAGGTCATCGGATACGGACACGGGTTCGAGGAGCGGTCACAGTGCAGCGCTGGCGTGGCTTGGAGGACATCCCCCAGGACTGGGGGCGCAGCGTCGTCACCATCGGCTCCTACGACGGAGTCCACCGCGGACATCAGCTGATCATCCGGCACGCGGTGGAGCGCGCCCGCGAGCTGGGCATCCCCTCCGTCGTCGTCACCTTCGACCCGCACCCCAGCGAGGTCGTCCGGCCCGGCAGCCATCCGCCGCTTCTCGCCCCGCACCACCGCCGCGCCGAACTCATGGGAGAGCTGGGCGTGGACGCGGTCCTGATCCTGCCCTTCACGACGGAGTTCTCGCGGCTGTCGCCCGCCGACTTCGTCGTCAAGGTGCTGGTGGACAAGCTGCACGCCAAGGCGGTCGTCGAGGGCCCGAACTTCCGCTTCGGCCACAAGGCCGCGGGGAACGTGGAGTTCCTGGCCGAGCAGGGCAAGACCTACGACTTCGAGGTCGAGGTGGTCGACCTGTACGTGTCCGGCGCGGCGGGCGGCGGAGAGCCTTTCTCCTCGACCCTGACCCGCCGCCTGGTCGCCGAGGGCGACGTCGAGGGCGCCGCCGAGATCCTGGGCCGCCCGCACCGCGTGGAGGGCGTGGTCGTCCGCGGCGCCCAGCGCGGCCGCGAGCTCGGCTTTCCGACCGCCAACGTCGAGACCCTGCCGCACACCGCGATCCCGGCCGACGGCGTCTACGCCGGCTGGCTGCACGCCCAGGGCGAGGCGATGCCGGCCGCGATCTCCGTCGGCACGAACCCGCAGTTCGACGGGACGGAGCGCACAGTGGAGGCGTACGCCATCGACCGCGTCGGCCTGGACCTGTACGGCCTGCACGTCGCCGTCGACTTCCTTGCCTTCGTGCGCGGGCAGGCGAAGTTCGGCACGCTGGACGCGCTGCTGGAGCAGATGGCGGAGGACGTCAAGCGCTGCCGGGAGCTGATCACGGCCGCGGAGTGAGAACGCGCGGATACACGTGAGGGCGGCCGGTGCCTTCGAGGCACCGGCCGCCCTCACGTTCTGCCGTACTACTGCTGAGGCGGGGCCTGCGGCGGGTAGGGCTGACCGGGCTGAGGGTACGGCTGCGCCTGCTGGCCGGGCTGCTGCGGGTACGGCTGGCCGGGGGGCGGAGCCTGCGGGTAGGGCTGGGCCGGCTGGGCATACGGCTGCCCCGGCTGGGCGTAGGGCTGCGGCTGCCCCTGCTGCGGATACGGCTGGCCGGGGTGCGGCTGTCCCGGCATCGGCGGGGCCGCCACCGGCGGCGGGTTGCCGTCCGAGGTCCACAGACCGTGCGACTGCTGATGCCGTACGAAGTCCTCGGCGACCATGGCCGCGAGGTTGAAGTACGCCTCCCGCACCTTCGGCCGCATCATGTCGAGGTCCACCTCGGCACCGGCGGCGAGGTGCTCGTCGAACGGGACGACGACAACGCCTCGGCACCGGGTCTCGAAGTGGCTGACGATGTCCTCCACCTTGATCATCTTCCCGGTCTCGCGCACACCGGATATGACGGTGATGGAACGCGAGACCAGGTCGGCGTACCCGTGCGCGGACAGCCAGTCCAGCGTCGTACTGGCGCTGCTCGCACCGTCCACGGACGGCGTCGAGATGATGATGAGCTGGTCGGCCAGGTCCAGCACACCGCGCATGGCGCTGTAGAGCAGGCCGGTACCCGAGTCCGTCAGGATGATCGGGTACTGGTTGCCCAGCACGTCGATGGCGCGCCGGTAGTCCTCGTCGTTGAAGGTCGTGGACACGGCCGGGTCGACGTCGTTGGCGATGATCTCGAGACCGGACGGCGCCTGGGACGTGAACCGGCGGATGTCCATGTAGGAGTTGAGGTACGGGATCGCCTGGACGAGGTCACGGATGGTGGCCCCGGTCTCGCGGCGCACACGGCGGCCGAGCGTACCCGCGTCCGGGTTGGCGTCGATGGCGAGGATCTTGTCCTGCCGCTCGGTGGCGAGCGTGGAGCCGAGCGCGGTGGTGGTGGTCGTCTTGCCCACGCCGCCCTTGAGGCTGATGACGGCGATGCGGTAGCAGGACAGCACCGGGGTGCGGATGAGCTCCAGCTTCCGCTGCCGCTCGGCCTCCTCCTTCTTCCCGCCGATCTTGAACCTGCCGCCGGCCGCGGTCGGCCGTCCGCTCTTCGCCTTCTGCTTCTTGTTGTTGAGCAGCCGGTCGGACGACAGCTCGACGGCCGCGGTGTAACCCAGCGGCGCGGCACCGGGGTTGGTCGGCTGCCGCTGGTCGTGCTGGATCGGCTGGGGCCAGGCGACGCCGGCACGGGGGTCGGCGGGCTGCGGCGGGGCCTGCGGCGGCTGCGCGGCGAATCCCTGTGCGGAGCCGCTCCCTTGTTGCGCCGGCGGCTGGCGGAAGCCGTAGCCGCCGTGGTGGGCGGGGGAGTCGGGGGCGGGAAGCGGCTGTTCGGGCGGAGCCGTGGGGGCAGCTTCCGGCGGGGTGTTCGCAGCCGCGGGCGCTGCCGGAGCACCCGGGTGCGGGAAGCCGTATCCACCGGGCGGGCCCGGCGGCGTCGGGGCAGGGGCGCTCGGCTGCGGGAATCCGTAACCACCTGCGGCGTTGGGGTCGGCGGGTGCAGGTGGAGTGGGCTGGGCGGGGGTCGGCGGAGTGGGCGGGGCCGCCGGGTTGCCGGGGTGGGGGAAGCCGTACCCTCCCGGGGCGTCGGGCGCCGGCGGGTGCGGGAAGCCATAGCCGGGCTGCGGGTTGGGCACAGGGGCAGCGGCAGGGGCATTGCCCGGCTGGTGGGCCGGGGGCTGCTGGGCTGCGGGTGCCGGGCCGACGGGGTGCGGGAAGCCGTAGCCGGGCTGCGGGTTGGGCACAGGGGCAGCGGCAGGGGCATTGCCCGGCTGGTGGGCTGCGGGTGCCGGGCCGGCGGGGTGCGGGAAGCCGTAGCCGGGCTGTGGGGCGGGCGGAGCGGACTCCGGGCCCCGCGGCGGCACGGCGGGCGGGTTCCAGGCGTTCGGCGAGGGCTGCGGCGCCTGCGGCTGGAACGGCGGCTGCTGCGAAGGCACGGGCGCGGGGCTCTGCGCTGCCGGAGGCTGGGACGCCGCCGGATCCGTCGGCTGGGGCTGTACCGGCCACTGCGCCGCCGGGGCGGGGGCCGCGGGCTGGTACGACGGCGGCAGCGGCGGCACATGGCCCTGCGGGACCGGCGGGGGAGTCCAGGCGGGAGGCGTGGCCGGCGGGCCGACCGGCGCGGCCGGAACGGCGCCCTGGGACGCGCTGTCCTGCGGCGCCGCATCCCCGGAGACCGCCTCCCCGGGCTCCGACGGTGCGGCGTCCGGGGACGCGGTCTCCTCGGACTCGTTTTCCGCCGGACCGGTCTCCTGCGCGGCCTCCACGTCGGTTGAGACGGCGGCCTCGCCGTTTTCCCCCTCCGCGGCGTCGTCGGCCTCACTGCCGGCGTCCGGGGCAGCGGAGACTCCCGGCAGCTCGATCACGTCCGCGCCGTCGGCCTCGTCGGCCGTGTCGGCCGTGTCGACGGTCTCGTTCTCACCGTCCGGGTCCGTGCCCGCGACCACGTCTGCCGAGTCGCTCTCGACGTCCACGGCGACGTCGTCGTCCACGGCCGCCGCCGGAGCCTCGTTCTCCTCGGCCGGGGCAGCCCGCTCCGCGATCTCCCGCTTCAGGGCGGCGGCCGAGAACCGCATGGTCGCGCCGCTCTCCAGATCACTGTTCCCGGGCTCGGCCTCCTCATCCGCCGAGGACGACGGGACGGGAGCCGCGGGCGACTGCTGGGGCTGCTGCGGCTCGAACCCGCTCCCCGCCGGAATCCCCGGTGCCGCGACCGGATTCCCCGTCGGCGGCGCGGGCGGTGCAGGCGGAGTGAACGGAGCACTCGGCGCAGGCGCAGGCGGCGTGTACGGCGCCCCCTGCGCGGCTGCGGCATGCGGAGGCGGAGTCATCCCGGGAAACGGAGCTTCCGGGGCGCTCGGCTGGGGAGGAACGGAGGGCGAGGCAGAAGCAGGAGCCGGCGTACCGCCCGCACCCGGACCCGCAGCCGTACCCGCACCCTGTCCCGAACTCTCCCCGGAGTTCTGGGTGTACCAGGCAGGCGGCGCGTAGTCGATGGTGAACTCGCCCGTCGTCTCGATGGCGGACTCCGCGTCGGGCTGGTCATCGCCGGGTGTGGCCCAGCCCCCGCGGATCCCGTCCCGATCGCTGCTCACAGTTCCTCCTGGTGTGGTCGAGCACCCTCATGTCGTGCCGGGGCGACCCTTGCTTGTCGTCCTTGGTCGTTCGAGGTCGTCCGATCCACCGGCTCCCCCCGGACGCCGACGCCCGGTCCATGGGTCTGGGATGGCGCCCGGTACCAGCCTAATCACCGCGCGCCCCACCTCGGCAGGCCCGTCCGTCTCTCAACACCCGTCCACAGCGCCACGAACGGCTCGCCGTTGACGGACGAGGCCGCGCTGTCGCCGTACAAACCACCCGATAGGGGCGCGCTGTCGCACGGAGATACGAACGATGCCACCGTAAGCGCCCAATTCGCGCCACGGTACGGCCGATTCAGTCCATTCTGCGCGGCATACCCAACAATCCGATCTCGGCGTCGGTGGGTTGAGTCAGCACGTACTGCCGGTCGCGGTCGGCGCACCACAGGGTGAGGCCGTCGGCGAGCCCGGGCAGGGACTCCATTTCGGCCCTGGGCAACGCCATCGTGCGGCCCAGTTCCGCCGCCTCGTCCGGGGATATCCGCTGCACCCCGACGAGCCGCGCCTGCCGCAGGAGCCGCGGGGCCACCGGACTGAGGTACGGAAGCAGCGTCAGCACCGCCTGCCAGGGCCCGGAGACGACGCGCCCGCGCGGTGGCCGCATGCCGCAGTCCCGCACCACCAGCACGGGGGTCCCGGCCGAGGTGCCCTGTGGGGGCACCCGCCCCACGTCGTACACCGCCAGACCGTTCTGCCCGCCGCCCATGGCGTGCACCATCTGCATCCAGGCCTGGGGCCGCCCCGTCTCCACGGCCACGCGGGCTCCCGTGGCCGCCGCCCGGAGGGCGATGACCTGCGCGGTCCACAGACCGCCGATGAGGACGACGTCGTACGGCGTGGGCCGGTTGAGTCCCAGCACCGCGGGCCGTCCCTCCGCGTCCACCCCGATGACGACGCCGTCGTCCCCGATCGGCAGCGCGAGCGCCTCCAGCTGTTCCGGGGAGACGGAGTGGCGCGCGTGCCGAGGGCCGATCAACCCGAAGCCGCTGCGCAGCAGTTCACGCGCGCGCTGAGGTGCGGACCTCTCCGGCTCGCCGTGACCGCCGGCCACCTGTCCCGCTCGTGTGGTCATCGCCGTCACCGGGCACCTCCCAGGGGCAGAGTGGCGAGCATGCCGGGCACCTGTTCCCGGTCGAGGCGGGCGAGTCCCGTCCCCGTGTGCCGTGCGGCGGACTGCAACGCGCGGCGGGCGGCGACCAGTTCGTCGTCGCTGCGCCCGGTCACCCGCAGGTGTCCGCACAGGGAAACCTCCTGCCGCTCCCCGCGCGCGAGGGTGAGGCTGAAGGTGGTGGCGAGCGCGGGGACGGCGGTGACCAGGGCGAGGAACTGCGGCAGCGACGGCGCTCTCTCACCTCCGAGAGTGGGCCACCGCCGGATCCAGTACGTGGTGTGCCTGCGGTTGTCGCACCGCCAGCTCCGGCCGGACTCCTCGGTCCGCCGCTCCCGCGCCTCCGTGCGCCCGGCCTCCGCCGTCACCAGCGGGTTGGCACAGGCCGAGGTGGCGATGGCCGAGGTCAGCTCCTGCTCGTCGAGGACGGTCGCCCGGAACCCGGCCCCCGTGAGCCGGCTCGCCAGGTGATCGGCGGCGCGCACGACACATTTCTGCGCCCCCACGAGACCCCCACCGCGCGCGGCCACGGCCTCCGGGCACAGCTCCGGATCGAGCTTCAGAGCGATCCACGTGATACGCACCGCGGGCGCGCCGGTCTGCTCCTGCAGCGGCGCGTAATTGGCGACGGCCACGGACTGCTGGGGCAGATGCAGCGCGGGAGCGGGCTGCGTGTGCAGCACGATCTGCGCGGACTCCAGGCGGATCCCGTCGACTTCGAGTGCCTCGTGGACCAGGGACAGCGGCAGCGGCTGCCGGTTCCGCTCGGCCCTCAGCGCGGTGGCGTCGGCCTCCACCTGGAGCACGGCGGTGACGAACGTGCCGTCACCGACGATCCCGACGGGCCGCCGGTCACGGCTGCCGTACGCATAGGTGCGCAGACTCGGGTCGCACTCCACGGCCGGAGCGAGCCCCGGCTCCGTGCCCGGCGATATCACGAGGCTCTCGGCCCGCCGCTGCCGCGCCCGCAACGCCCGTGCGATCGCCAGCCATTCGGGCACGGAGCGCCCGCGGCGGCGGACGAAGGAGAGCAGCACCAGGCAGACCGCGACGACGGCCGCCGACACCAGGGCCACCGGACCGATCACCCAGCCGACGAGCACGGCGGCGAGGGCGATCTCCAGCAGCACCAGCCGTTGCAACCGGAATGCCCCGACCTGACCCGAACGCGCTCTGAGATGGAGCGCGCCCGACGAAGGCCGCCGCTGGGCCGGCGCCGGTCCGGGCGCGGCGGAGCCCTGCGTCCGCGACCGGTCACGGGTCCGGGCGCGTGTTCCGGAAGCCATCACTCCATCCCCCCGATTTGCTCACAACTCGCCGGCATTTCAGCACCACACAGGCCCCTTGAAGGCCCAGGTACCCTACCCGCTCCACAAGTCCCCGCGGATACCAGGCATAGTAGGGGCCCGGTCTGACATCAGAGGCGGGGACTGCGTCACCCGCGAGCGCGGCACAGGCGGAACACGGGGAGAGACAGGCACAGATGGCATCTCGGCGCGACCAGCTCAATGCCTACACCTTCGCGAAGCGCCGCATGCTCGCGGCCTTCCTGCAGTCGTCGCCCGACGGCTCCGAGGAGGGGGCGCCGCGGCCACTGCGGGCGCTACTGCCCGGGGTCATCGTGGGCGTGATCGTCATGGCCGTCTTCGGGGCGTGGGGCATGTTCAAGCCCACGGCACCCAAGGGGTGGGACACCCCGAACGCCAAGGTGATCATCGCCGACAAGTCGACGACGCGGTATGTCGTCCTGAAGACCGACGGACAGGTCCAGCTTCACCCGGTTCTCAACATGGCGTCCGCCAAGCTGCTCCTCAACGCGGGCCAGGGCGAGGTCGTGACCGTCGCCGAGTCCGTCCTCGACAGCGGGAAGATCCCACACGGCGTCACCATCGGCATCCCGTACGCGCCCGACCGCCTGCCCTCGGCGTCCGAGGCGGGCACCAAGAAGCGCTGGGTGGTGTGCGAGCGCCCGAGCGCGGGCGGCGAGTCCATCCAGAAGGCCGCGCTGGTCCTCTCCTCCCGCGACCTGAAGGCGACCGAGGGCAAGGGCAAGCTGACCGGCGGTCAGCTGCTCTACGTCGCGGGCCCGGACGGCAAGCGCTACGTCGTGGACGCGAGCGGCACCACGTACCCCGTCGACAAGAGCGACGAGCTGCTGCTGCGCGCCGTCGTCGGCTCCGGCAGGCAGCCGCAGCGGGTGTCCAAGGAGTGGCTGGCCACGCTGCACGAGGGCGACCCGATCGCCTTCCCCGACATCGAGGGACAGCCGGGCGCGGCGGCGAACGCCCCCGGCCAGCTGGACGCGTCCACCAACAAGGTCGGCATGGTGCTCAAGGCCCTCGACAGCAACACCGAGCAGTACTACGTGGTGCTGCCCGGCCGCGTCGCCCCCATCTCCGCATTCGTCGCCCAACTGCTGCTGTTCAGCGAGGACCTGGCCCCGCTCGGCCAGGCCGGTCACGCCAAGGAGATGAGCCCCGGCGCGCTCGTCCCGGGCAAGGAGTTCGGCACCGAACACCACTGGCCGACGGCGTCGCCCGTGCCCGTCAACGAGGCCTCGGACGCGACCGGCAGCCGCAACACGGTCTGCAACGTCCTGCGCGGCGTCAGCTCCGACACCGGCGTCACGACCCTGAGCACCTGGGCGGGCACGGACTTCCCGGCCAAGCTCCCCACCGGCTCCTCCAGCGCCTACGTCACGCCCGGTTCCGGCCAGCTCTACCGCCAGTTCCAGGGCAAGGAGACCAAGGCCGGGCCCGTCTTCCTCGTCACCGACACGGGCCTGCGCTACGTACTGCAGTCCAACGCGGACAGCGCCACGGACGACGCCGGCATCGGTACGACGGCCAAGCAGCGCCAACAGCTCCAGCAGGAGGCCGAACAGGCCCAGACACGGCTGGGCTACAAGGACGTTGACCCGGCCCCCATCCCCGCCGCCTGGTCGGAGTTCCTGCCCACGGGCCCACGCCTGTCGACCGCGGCGGCACGCCAGCCGCAGGGCTCGTAAGGAGGAAGGAAGATGCAGCACCTGCCTTCCCGGCGCCTCCTGCCGTCCGCGGTCGCGGCCATGCTGACGACGGCCATCGTCCTCATGGGATCCCCCGCGACGGCGGCCGAACGTCCGTACTCGGAAACCTGCACGTTCCCCAACGGTAAATATCCGGGCCGCCCCTGGGCCCTGCAGCGCGTCCTCCTCGACGAACTGTGGAGCCGGTCCAAGGGCAAGGGCGTCCGGGTCGCGGTCATCGACACCGGCGTCGATGTGAAGAACCCGCAGCTCACCGGCGCGGTGGACGCGAAGAGCGGCCGTAACCTGCTGCCGAAGAACCTCAAGGACGAGGACGGCGACCCGATCGAGCGGGGCAAGGAGAACGGCACGACGGACACCGTCGGCCACGGCACCAAGGTCGCCGGCATCATCGCGGCACGCCCCGCCGAGGGCACCGGCTTCGTGGGCCTGGCCCCCGAGGCGACCATCATCCCCATCCAGCAGAACGACGGGGAAGGCCACGGCACGGCGAAGACCCTGGCCGACGCGATCCGCTACGCCATCCAGGCCAAGGCCGGCGTCATCAACATCTCCCAGGACACGTCGAACGCCGTGAAGCCGACCAGCGACCTGGAACTGGCGATCGACCAGGCGCTGGCCCGGAACATCGTGGTCGTGGCCTCCGCGGGCAACGACGGCCTCGGCGGCAACGTCAAGGAGACCTACCCCGCCTCCTACGAGGGGGTCCTGGCCGTCGCGGCCTCCGACCGCAACAACGAACGCGCCTCCTTCTCCCAGTCCGGCGACTTCGTCGGCGTGGCGGCCCCCGGCGTCGACATGATCTCCACGGTCCCGCAGGGCGGCCACTGCTCCGACAACGGTACGAGCTTCTCGGCGCCGTACGTCGCCGGCGTGGCGGCGCTGATCAAGGCGAAGCACCCGACGTGGACCGCACGCGAGATCGTCGCCCAGATCGAACAGACCGCCGAGCGCACGATCGGCGGTCACGACCGCCTCGTCGGCTGGGGAGTGGTGGACCCGGTGCGTGCCCTGACCGAGGACGACCACCCGATCGAGTCCCCCGACCCCCATGAGGGCCTGGGCAAGCCGGAGGCCCCCACACCCGCCAAGTTCCAGTCCGGCGAGACCCCGGCCGAGCGCAACGCCCGGCTCGCCACGTACGTGGCGGTGGGATCGGCGGTGCTGGTCGCCGGGCTAGGTGGCACGGCGGTGGCGATCCGGGACGCGCGGCGCAGGCGACAGAGGCCGGCCGGGGGCGAACAGTGGACGCACTGACCAAGTTGAACATCCTGGGCCTCGTCCTGTCCGCCGTGCTCCTGGCCATGGCCTGCGTCAAGGCGGATCGGGTACGCGCCTGGCGAGCCGAAATCAACCCCTCGGCGGAGGAACTGCCCGACTCCGCCTTCGTCGTCGCCCGCGTCATCCTCATCACCCTGGCCGGCATAGGCATCTACCAGTGCGTCCAGGGCTTCGGCGTCGCCGACGACATGGACTGGGACGACAGCGAGCTGACCAGCGCGGTGCAACAGACCACGGACGACCTGGACGGCTACACGTACTTCGTCGACCTGACCGGCAACCCCTTCTACTTCGACGACTACGCGACTCTCCTCGAGGACAAGGTGGTTCGCTACGGCGGGGGCGACGCCCCTCAGATGGGCGTGGACGCGAGCCCCGCCGACACCAACACGGACACCGACGCCTACTTCACGCTCACGGCGAGCGGCGCGGACGCGGCGTTCTGCACGCACATCGAACGCGCCCGTTCGAAGGAGCACGACTACACGCCGCCCGGTATCGCAGGAGGAGAGGGGAAGTTCACTTATCCCGGCTACCGGCTCACCGTGACGACACGGGACGGGGCGTGCTGACCTGAGCGGTCATCCCGTGGTCAAGCGCTGACCAGGCCCGACCCAAACAGCCGTATGGGTTCCGCATACCCGAGCCACTCCAACCTGACATAGCGGAATTTGCCCGATATCTCGCTGGCTACGGTGGTGGCGCCACATCGTCCACGGGGACGAGGAGACGGCGGTGGGTATACCGATCCGTTCGCGCCTTCTCGACTATCTCGAACCGGAGCCGCCCGCAGGCCGCGCTCCGGCCTGCTCGTCGGAGCCGGAGTCCCGCAGATCACGCATTCTCGAGTACGCCGAGTACACCGAGTACGTGCTGCCGGACCCCTCCACGGAACAGCCTTCAGGCCCGAAGCCCGGCGTCCCCGCGTATCACACCCCCGTGTCGACCACGACAAGGGCTGGTCCTGGTAGCACTCCGTCGCGGTCGACGGCGGCGCCAACCTCGCGGGCCTCGCCGCCGGTACGGCCATCACGGCGGGCCTCGTCGCCCTCGCACCCGTCGACGTACCCGTCGCGGTCGTGGCCGGCGTCGGCGGCGCGGTGGTGATCGGCGCGACCGGCGTCATCGACCATGCCTTCCACGAGCACTGGAGCGAGGACATCCACGACCACGGGGTGGTGGGCGGTGTGCTGCACGGCACCGGCCATGTCCTGTCGGAGACCGGGGACGACTTCGTACGACTGAAGGATGACGTCTGGCATGGCATCAAGAGCATCTTCTGAGGCCCCCGCCCCCGGAGCCCCCGTCCGCATCCCGTCCCTGCCGGGCCTCGGCACCACCTGGTACGAGCGCGGCGCGCGTTACTGGCTGCGCCGCGTGCTGGGCGCCGCCCTGTGGTTCGCAGTGCTGGCCTTCTTCTGCTACATCGCGCTGGTCTTGTACGGCAGTTTCCGCGACACCCTGCCGCCGACCGCGCGCACGGTGTGGGACTGGGCGCAGGCGCTGGCCTCGTGCGCGGCAGTGGTCTGGGGCTGGCGGGTGCAGCGCCGCGACCATCGAGCAAAACTCCTGGACCCGCCGACCCCCGACCAGGCCCGCCGGACGAAACGCGAGGAGACCCGCCGCTCCGTGGGGCTGACCTTGGCGGGCCGCGCACTCTTTCTGATCGCGGCGCCGGTGTTGCCGGCGGGGGCGGCGTGGTGCGTGGGGTGGGTCGTTGCGGCGTTCACTGTTCGCGAGTCCGCGAGTGAGGTGGGGGCTCGGCGGGCCTTGCAGGGGTGAGCTTTTTGGCATAGCAAAGATCGAGCCATGCGCGGCACGGCACCCGTTGCGGCGGTTTCGACATGAGATCAGCGCGCCCACGGATGGTGACGATGTGCCAGTTTGGGGCTCCTTGATGGGCTTTGACGCAGGTGGGTTGACCGCGTACTGACGGTGTCTCGACAACTTCGTAACTGACCTAACACAAAGTTCAGTTGGCTGCGATTTACACAATGACTACAGTGGTCGATGAGTGTGTCGCCCAGCATCACCCACCATCGCCGGTGCGTCACTCAAGGGCTTTACCAACGGGGAACGGGGAGGGAAGGCATGCTTCCTGCTGAGGCCAGCATGAGGGCCAGCCTGGAGGCGCTCGGCACCTTCAAGAAGCGTGTGGATGCGGTGCTCGCGACGTTCGAGAGCTCTCCGGGCAGCGCGCAGAAGATCGGGACACAAACACTCTCCGCTGGGTCGTTCAGCGGCGCGGGTGGCTTCGCCGAGGCCAAGGGCCTGCACAGCCAGTACGAGCGCGTCCACGAACGACTGACCACGCTCTCCAAGAACCTGGGACTCCAGATAGAAGCGATCCAGATCGCGGTGATGGGAGCCCACGGCGACTTCAGCAACCTCGAGGAGGAGCAGCGGCGGCGGTTCTGGGAGATCCAGACGGACATCTCGCGGCAGCAGGAGGAAGCGGAGCGGGCGCAGAAGGCTGCCGAGGCCGCGAAGAACGGTCAGTCCGCCCAGAAACGCTCTGACGACACCGAGGCAGGGGGCGGCTACTAATGAGCGGCGAGCAGAAGCACCAGTCTCCGCACCAGGAGGAGCTTGACCAGGCCGTCGCACAGGTTGGCGCCATCGACATGGTCAACCGCGTGGCGAACATCGTCCCCTTCGTTGGAAACATCCGCGTCTTCGGCAAGACGGACTTCGAGGGCCACGCCCTGAACGCCATGATCGACATGGTCGACTCCGCCAATCCGGAGCACCTGGCGTCCGCAGGCAATGCCCTGTTGGACGCAAGCGAATCCATCCAAAAGGCGGCCGACGAACTCTCGGGTCACATCCCCCGTGTCGACTGGGAGGGCGAGTCCGGCACCGCCTTCCGCGACTGGGGCAACAACCTCGTCCTCCACGCCTCCAACCTCGCCACCTTCGCCCAAGTCTCCGGCACCCAGATGCAGGCAGCGGCCACAGGCCTCGCATCCGTCCGCAAGGCGATGCCCCCTCGCGACACGCGGCCCGATCCGACGCAGACACCCTCGGACATCCCGACACCCGAGCAGATCTCCACCAACAAGGAATACGCCGCGGCGGTCAAGGCCGAGCAGGACCGCCAAGAGGCGATCAACCAGATGAACCGGTTGGCGTCCTTCTATGCGGTGTCGGAGGAGATGCTGGCGGCTCAGGAGCCGCCTACGTTTGAGGCTATGCCGGATGTGGGGGTGCCGAAACCCACTGTTTCCAAACGGGTATCTCCCGCTGAGAGCGGTGACTACGGCTCATCCTCGTCCCAGAGCGAGTCTGGTGTAGTCACTCACCATTCGACTGAAAGCGGAGTGGATCGGTCACGAACGCATGACGCGCTGCCGACTTCCAAAGAGCTGGCTGATTCCATTTCACCCTCAGGGCGGCATGTCGGTACAGAGATTGACAGCGTGGGAACTGTGCCGCCGCAGGAGACCGCTAAACCAGTGACCGTAACGCCGTCGTCCCCGACCGGGCCTGGCGGAACCACTGCAGGGACGGTCCCGCCTTTCGCGGCCGGTACGCTGCCGCCCACCCTTGGTGGGCAAACTGGCCGTACCACGGGATTCAGCGGAGCGAGAGCCGGTAACACGGCGCCGGTCACGGCACAGGGGCGCGCGGGCACTCCCAGCGGCACCGCGGCCGGGCGCGGCACCACGGGACCGATGGGACGCGCTACCGCGATGGGCCAACCGGGCGTCCGAGGCGCCGGCACGGCGGTAGGTAAGTCTCCGATCGGTCACGGCATTTCCGGCGGAACACCTCGCGCCACTGGTGGGACTACGGGAGCCGGTGCCGGTGGCACGGGTTCCACGGGAGCGGCGCGAGGCAATGGTGTCGTCGGAGGAAGGCCTACCGCCGGTACTGCTCAGGGAGCGACCGGTTCCCGGGTGCCCCGCGGTACGGTCGTCGGCTCCGAGGGCAACACAGGTTCCCGTACACCTGCTGGCAAGATCGGACAGCGCGGCGTCATCGGGGCGCCCAACAGTACTCCTGGCCCTCGTTCGGCGCAGACCGCGCGACCCACCGCTGGCAATCCGGACGGGGTTGTTGGTACGCCTACGGGGCGAGCTCCCGCAGGGAGGGGCGGCGATTTCGCCGCAGGCGGTGCGGGAGCTCCACACGGCCAGGCGGGGAATCGGCGCAACACGAACCGCAAGGACGACCGTCAGCCCGAGGCCCAGCGGCGCAACGCGCCGCCAGCGGCTGACTGAACACGAGCGAGGATCTACACAGGCATGACAGGGACCAGCCCTCGTGGCCAACTGACCGCGCGTTTTAGAGGACGTGCCGGAAGGCGGGTGTCGACCGTGTGCGTCGCACTCGGTGCTTTCGCCATCGTGTCCTCCGGGCTGGCTCCGAGCGCGGTTGCTGCCGACGTCCAGTCGAAGCAGTGGTACTTGGACGCGATGGACGTCGCCGGGATGTGGAAGGTGAGTACCGGCAAGGGCGTGAAGGTGGCCGTCATCGACTCGGGGGTCAACCCCGAAACTTCTTCACTCAAGGGGCAGGTGCTCGTCGGCGAGGTACCGAAATCCGTCGCTTATCGTGCCACAGAGGATTTCAATGCCCACGGAACGAGCATGGCGGAACTGATCGCGGGCACAGGAGCTGGCGGCGGTCTAAAGGGTCTCGCTCCAGGGGCCAAGATTGTGCCTTACCGTGTCCAGACCGAGGGTATGAAGGGTGAGGACCTGACAAAGTCCCCATCCGTTGCGCAAGCCATCAAGGCTGCTGCCGACACAGACGCGAAAATCATCAACCTGTCCCTCGGTAGTCCCTACATCTATCCGGGCGAAAAGGAAGCGATCAGCTACGCTCATTCCAAAGGGAAGCTCCTGTTTGCCGCCGTAGGAAATGAGGCGGAGAAGAAGAACCCCATCAGCTATCCGGCTGCCTACCCCTATGTTGTCGGAGTAGCTGCTGCGGACAAGAACGGTAAGGTCGGAAAGTTTTCGCAGCATGGTGATTACATCGATGTTGGGGCGCCGGGACTTGATGTACCGACGTGGTGCGACACGACATTCCGCTCGTACTGTGACGGAACAGGAACGAGTATGGCCACCGCTATCGCCTCCGCCTCCGCCGCCCTGATCTGGTCCGCCCACCCCAACTGGACGGCCAACCAGGTTCTCCGCACGCTGATCGACACAGCTGGTCGCGACTGGCCGAAGGATGAGCCGAGCAACTACCTCGGCTACGGCCTGGTCCGCCCCCGCAAGGTGCTCGAAAACAGCAGCATCAATCCAGGCGCTGCGAACACCGACCCCCTCAGCTACGAGAACGGAACCGGCGTCACCGGAGCATCCTCCTCGCCCTCCGCCTCCGCATCAGCCTCGTCACAAGAACCCAAGGACACTTCAAGCGGCGCGACCGCGGCGGCAGGATCAAGCTCGAACTCCTCGGACGACAACACCCAGTTGTACGTCATCCTCGGCGCCGTCCTCGTCGCGGCAGCGGCCGGCGGAATCTTCGCCGTGGCACGCAAGAGGCGAACTGCCTGATCGGACACTCGCACGGGGGCGGCGCCCAGCCGCGTTTCCCGATACCAGCGCTCATCGCCAGTGATGCGCAACCTCACAAGACCAGCGAAACATTACGAAGGGAAGTCCAGTAATGGCGGTAGCCGGACAGAAGCTCAGTGACTCCGAAGTAATCGCGCTCGAAAAGGAAATGGTGACGCGGTACGAGTCCATCCAGGGCCAGCTCAAGGCCCTCCAGGGAACCCTGGACACGATGGAGGCGAACTGGCAGGGCATCGGCGCCAGGGCCTTCAACACCAAGCAGGTCGAGATCAACGAGCGCGTCAAGCACATCGGCGGCCTGCTCACCTGGTTCCTGGACAACATCAACGAGACCCGCAAGATCGCCAACAAGAACGAAGACGCGGTGCGCGCCACCATGCAGGGCATCGACGTCCAGTACGGCGGAACGCACTCGGCGCTCAACAGCTACTGAGCAGCACCCCTCGCGTGTTATGGGCCGTAGCGGCCCGCAAGAAGCCAACGAAGAGATGAGGAAGCATGGCTGACGTGCACTACGACGGGCTTGCTGTTAAGTACGGCGGTCTCGACGCGATCACCACCGAGCTCGGCAACCAGGCCAAGAAGCTCGAGGAAGACCTCCAGGCCCTGAAGGCCGCCGTACTCCGTGTTGCCGGCGGCTGGGAAGGCGAGGCGGCGAACCAGTTCGGCCAGAAGATGAAGGAGTGGGACGCCGACGCCAACGCCATCCACGCGGCGCTCGTGAGCATCGGCCACAAGGTCACCCAGGCCAGTGGCGACTACAGGGGCGGCGACCTCAAGGCGGCCAGCTACTTCCAGTGACGCCGAGAAGCACAGCTTGACAGGGTGGGCACGCACGGGAGGTGCCCACCCTGCTGTGTGCACTAGTGCGTTTGGACCTGTGATGCAGCCCCGGCCGTGTTGGCCCGGCTTATCAGACGTCGCCCAGGCCTGCCGACGGCGTCTGGCCGTCCTTTGCCTGCTGGGCACGTTCGGCGAAAGCGGTGGCGAGCTTGTCGATGAGCGAATCCGCCAACTCGACCTCGGATCCGGCCGCACCGTGCGTGAGTAGAAGGACGCTCCCCACTCGCACCTGCGACAGCACACCCTTCGACCCAGGGATGAACGAGGCATCCATCCCGGCCACGGCGTCACTGCGGTCCCCGATCTTCCCGAGGTCCACTTTCTGCGACTGGGGAACTCGGCCACTCCATGCCTTCCACACCGGTTCGTACGCCGATTGCGCGGTCTCGGTGTCCTGATAGGCCATGATCAGGAACGTGATTGAGGGCTTCTTCGCTTTCAGAAAGAGAGACCGCCCCGCGAAGCGGACGTTTTCGCAGGATTGCTTCGTGTAGCACCGCGTCAGGCCATATGAAAGAGCCTTCTTCTGCTCGTAAACCAAGGGCTCGGCCGCAACGTCCCATCCTGGAATCGCCTTTCCGTCTGGCAGCACCGACGTAGTCTCCTGCAGGCTGAGAGCCGATTCTCCGTCGGCACTGCCACTGCACCCGACAAGGATCGCCAAGCACATGGCGAGACTGATTCGGCGTGCGTGGTGCGTACGGGCTCTCACTGGTGTACTCCCTCGAAGCGCGGACGGCCTCCGCGTACGCCTTGATCAGCTTGAGCAAGTCCGCAGCTTTTTGCATTGTCGTGTATCACCCTGACAGAGGCCCACAGCGGCTCGAGGTCCGCCTCTGCCTTGGCGCAGTCGACCTTGCCGACGCCCCTGCTGATGAGTAGATGTATCGGCTGTCGTCGCTTTGCTGGTCCTGCGGATCGACGCCGAGCGAGAATTGGGCGGCAGCGCTCGCCGTCGTCTCGTCTTCCCAACTGTTGCATTCTGGCCGAAAGGGCGGACTTGCCGTCGATATGAATGCGACAGAGTTTGGTGCTTCCCGAGGATTCCGGATGTTCCGTGAGGTCTTTGCCCTTCGGGAGGACCGGCTTCAGCACACTCTGCGGGGCGTCGACCCCGCACGGCGAGTCGGATACGGTGTATTGCCTGTCGGACGACGAGCACGCAGCGAACGACAGCAGCGCGGTCATTCTGGCGACGAGAGTGAGAGCGACACGAACACTCGCTCTGCCGACGGTCAATCGCACTCGCTGGAGCCCTCGAGCGCCTTGGTGTAGGCCTTGATCAGTTTATTCATCGCCTCGGAGTCGGATCGATCGGGGGTGAACACCTGAACTACGGCGTACAGGGTTTGGTCGGGATGGTCCGTGGACTTACAAGATGCCGTGGTCTTACCTACGGCGCCAGTGCCAGAGAAAAGATAGCGATCGTCGTTGGACACTTGGCTGTCGTCCATCTTGTCGTACCCAGCAGCTACAGTTGAAGCGCTCTCCCCATTGCTCCACCAGGTCTGTGTCTGACGCACCGCTAGATCGCTATCAACGATCACGTCACATCGTTTCGTTCCTCCATTGGGAGATGAGGACTTCACGTCGACGGAGTCGCCTCCCGGGAGGAAGACGCCAAGCAGTTCCGAGTCCAGCGTAATGCCGCATAGGGTGCTGGGAAGTGTGTAGTTCTTGTCCTCTTCTCCGCCCCCGCTCGAGCACGCAGAAACGATCAGGGCTCCAGCCAAGGCGACGGCGATGGAAGCCGAAGCTCGGACGATTTGCGCGGGTCGGTTGAGCCGGGGGCGGAACATGAAGAGTGCCTCTCGCATGGTGTCAGATATCGGTCTTGAGGTGCGGCGCCATGTACTCCGTGTTCGTCCCCGCATCCCTGAAACCCTGCTGTGCAGCTGCACGTGCCTTCTCATCAATGCTCAGGTCTTGCAGGTCGGTTCTGTTGTGTGCCTTGGCCGCAAGTTCGGCTGCCCTCTCTGTGTAAGACGCATTTTGGTCGAGGCCGCTCTCCCACTTTTCACCCATGACGGCTCCCGCGTCGTCCTTCGCGTGGCCCTCTGCATCCTGGAAGAGCTCCTCGAGGACCATGCTGCTGACGGTACCGGCGACACCGCCGGCAGCCGCACCGCCTACGGGGCTCGCGATGAAGGTTGCGCCGATGCCAATCCCCGTGCCGATAGCACCTGAGACGCCGTTCTTCCACTGAGCTACAGCATGGTCGTATGCCTTGTCATCTTCATCCGCAGGACCTGCGACTGCCTCTTGACGCCCGATGGCGAGTGTTCCCGAGATCTCACCCGAACCGTGAGCAAGCTGCTCGACAGCAAACTGCGTATCCTTGGAGTAGCGGTCGCTTGAAGGTAGATCCGGATTCATGTGGTAATCCATCATGTTTGCCATGTAGTCCTTGTTGGCAACTTCGATGGCGGCATAGCCTTCGGGATTCTGACCGACGGAAACGAGTAGCGCTGTTACGTCGCGGTGACTGAGTGAGGCGGATGTTCCGGTCACCGGGAAAAGCCTGTTGGTATCTCCATCGGAGTCGTCTGCCATTGCCCGATTGATATCGGGAAGGTATTCTGACACGATCTGCCCAACGCTGTCGGACATGTAACCGTGGTCCGTGAGCCGCTCTGGGTTATCGGAGATCGACGACACCAGGCGCTCCATGAGTTTCGCCTGCTCGACATTGTGCGCCGGCGTATCAATCGTCGGGATCTCCCCCGCCGGATGCCCCGTAGTGGCAGCCTCCAACGCCAAAGCCAGATTGTTCCGCCCCGCGATGCTGTCCTCGCCCTTCTTGTCCACGTCCTGAGGCCAGTCGCGCTCCTCGAAGAGGTAGTCGAAGTTGCTGAGTGTCCGCTTCCCCTGCTTCCCGTCCCCGTCCGTGTCGTGGGTGAAATCGTGGTCCTCGTTCTTCGTGACGAAGGTGTCGTTGAAGAACTCCGTCGCCGCATCGGGGCTGTTCGACAGTGCCTTCAGGTAGCCGGTCATCGGGTCCCAGCCCGAGTCGGTGCCTGTGTGGTTGAGCAGGGGGTCGGCGCCTGTGCGCCTCCAGGCGCCGTGGCGGCCGTTGCTCGTGAACTTCTTCTCCGTTTCGATCAGCTTGTCGCCGTAGTCGACGAGGAAGCGGTCGTCGTAGTCGCCCCACCGCATCAGATTGGTCATGACCTGCCCCCCGAGCGGGAAACCGCCGGTGCGGCCTACCGGCTTGTCGACCATGTCGACCATCCGGTACTTCCAGTCGGCCATGGCGGCGCTGTCGCTCTGTGACGCCGTGGCGAGGGTGAGGCTCAGGTTCTTCTGGAGGTCGTCATACTGGTCGACTCGCTGTTGTCCCAGTTTCCAGGCGCCGTGCGTGTCGTTGATGCCGGTCCAGAAGTTGAGAGTGCCTTCCGGACCGAGGCTCGTGGCGAAGCGTTCCGCGAACAGCTCGTCGTCCGCGTAGTCCTTCAGGCCCTTGTTGAGCCGGTCGAAGTCCTCGACCGTCATGTCCTCGGGCTTCTTCTTCGCCAGCTTGGCCAGTTCCTCGGCGTCCTTGATCGCCTTGTCCGCGGAGTCCCTGTCCTCGTAATCGACGTCTGAGAACCCCGTCTGGCTCTGGTCGGCGATAGCCGTGAGGACGGTGCTGGCCGACTTGTCGCTCTCGGTGGCCTTGTCCAGGATCTTCTGGATCTCGTCACGCAGCGCGGTGATCTCGCCCTTTTTGTCGTTGTCCTGCTGGGCGCGACCTTCCGGCGGGACGTTGGTGGTGACGGTGAACCCGCCGTCGTAGCCGATGACCGTCAGGTTCTTCTGTCGGCCGCGCTCAATGGCGTCGTTGAGCTGCCCCTTGTAGTCCTTCAGTTCGTTACGGGTGTCTCTGAGGATCTTGTAGATGGAGTCCGCCTGGGCGTGCGCGTCCGCGAACTCCCCGGACGTCTTGCCGATGAACTCCTTTGAGACGGTGGCGTTGTAGCCCGCCCAGTTGGCCTTGTTGGCGGCGCCATGGAGGCCGTTCTCGGCATTCGTCTTCAGAGTCTCCAGGTCTCCGACCATGGTCGACCAGTCGTCGACGGCGTCGTCCAGCAGGCTGAAGTCGGCGTTGCGAAGGGCGTCGAGATCCATCAGTTCTTGCCCTTCTTGTCGCCGGACTCGCCGTACACGTCGTTCTTCTCGCCGGGTTTGCCGACCCGTTCGTCGAAGCCCGCGTCCAGCAGGTCGATGCTGCTCATCTGCCGGCGGATGTAGTGGTCGTTGTCGGCGTGCAACTTCGTGGTGACGGTCATGTGGTTCGAGATGTGTGCGCACGCGTCCCGCAGGGACGACAACTGCTCGTCCCAGCGGACCGCGACGTGCTGGAGTGCTGCGCCAAGGGCGAAGCCTCCCTTGGTGAGGGTGCCGGCGGCCGACTCACTCGTGGGCACCGCTTTGCGCCCCTTGCTCCACAGGTCGTTGTACAGGTCGAAGGCATTTGTGCCGATCTTCGCCAGGTCTTTCTGGCTTGCCCTCAGATCGCCGTACTGACTGGGATCCGGCGCAGGACGTCCGCCGTCACCGGGATCCAACTGGTTCAGCTGCATTTGGGCCGACCCGCTCTGAGCCGCCTGCGACTTCAGCTGCTCCCACTCGTCCCACGCCATGCGCGGACCCCTTCCCCGTATCCCCGTCCGTGCGGACCGCCCTACAAGCGGCACTGTTCCGTCAACCTACCAACTGGCCAGACTGGCGCCCTCGAATCAAGGACGTTCCCGGATCTCACCAAATTTTCCACAAGTCACAGCTCGCCGCGCAGGGAGGCAGCACGTTGCGGAGGCCCCCGGAGATCGCGGCCGCCGGTTGGACTTGCAGCGGTACACGGAACACGCCACAGCGAAGCGGTAGGGGAACTCTGCTCGGCGATCGCGTCGGGATCGGCGTTAACAAGCGTTGCTAGTTCACCGCCATCGACGCCCGCACGCGCGTCCCGCGCATCCACCCGCACGGAAACCTGCCACCGGGGTCAGGCCAGCAGGTGCGTACAGCCGCCCTGCAGTTGACGGCCCCCCAACGGCGGCTTCGGTGGCCCGTCACCCCGGGAACGTCCCAGGCGCAAGGCCGCGTCCCGGGTGGCACGTTGGCAACCGTGGCCATATCGGCGCTACTCCCGGCGTTCGAGCAGGGCTCACAAAGAGAACTGGTGGGTGCCCCGCTCTCCCCTGCGCCGCGGCCGTCAAGCGGGGCGCGTCATGTGGTACAGCGCGAACCTGATCAGGATCCCTGCCTGCAGGGCCGCTGCTGCTTGAGCGCGGCCGTATACCCGGAGATCAGGCTCTTCATGGCCGACTCGTCTGGCCGCCCAGGCTTCAGAACCCTTACAAGGGTGCTGATGTCCTCCCTCTCGATTCCTGCTCCGCGGCACTCGATCAGCGACACCGCGGCCTGATCGGCATATGCAATTGAGCCGCCTTCTACAGACTTCTGCTGCGAGATGGAAAGTCTGCTCTGCAGGATACTCTGCGCAGAGTCGCCTGCATCGATTCGCTCGCTATTGAGTACGACGACCATGTCGTGGTTATCCACGTTGACCTGACACGACACGTTGCCGTCGTCCAAGGTGCCCCTCTCGTCAACGGTTAGCCGCTTGCCGGACGCAGGTAGGAGGCGGGAGAGTGCGTTGCTCGGGACGGAAACGCCGCACAGCGCTTTGGGAATCGTGAACTCTTGCTTCGGCTCGTCCGAAGAGCAACCAGCCGCGACCATTGCGGCAACGGACAGCGCGACGCCTCGCAGGACATACGTTTGGGTATTCAATTGGCGCTACTCTCCGATTTCCACTGCGCGCCGTCCGAGTGGCTGTGGCCGGCGGATGTTCGCGCCGCCCGTTTGAGGTCATCGGCGGTATCGGGGTTGATGGTCTCATTGTTCATCAGAGCGTGATTCACGGCGGCTTCGGCTGAGTCAATGGCTGCATTACGACCATTCGTGTACTCCATGCCCGCCTGTGCTTGCGCCTCGGTCGCCGTGTCCTGTTCGATGCTCTTCATAATGGACTCCTGGATGTCTTCCGAGGCCCACTCAAGAGCAGTTCCAGCAATGGGAACCCGTTCGCCAACCTTCTCAATTCCCATGCCCAGGATGCGGTTCACCCACTTCTGCTTGTCAGCCGCAGCCTCGTTGTATTCTTGGTCGGAAGCAGTGTGGTACTCGTAAATCGCGTGTGCTCTGGCATCGCTCAAGACGCCTGCGATCGCCGAACCGGGGGCGACTGCGGCACCCACTCGTCCATCCAGGGACGCCGTCGAATGGCTGTCACCATTGATCACGTGATCCACGACGTCAGCCGTGTAGGCCTGCTGGGCATTTGTGATGGCCGCATAGGCGTCAGGATCCTGACCCACTTCACCCAAGAAGCGAGCTGTGTTGTTGGAGTCGAGGCCTGCTGCCTCACCGAACGTTGGGAAGAAGTCACTGCTGGGGTCTTCCCTGTACATCGCCCGCTGGAAATCGCCCATGTACTCGGCTGTGATGTCCCCGAGACTTCCTCTCAGCGCGTAGAGAGGCCCTGATTCCTGGTCGATGTCCCCGTTCTCGTTGTGCCGAATAAGCTCAGGATTCTCACCGAACTTGTCGACGATCTCGCGGACCAGGTTGGCGCGTGCCTCGGTGTGCTTGATGGCATCCGCGGCGTCGTCGCTGTCGTACGGCCGTCCAGTCGTTGCCGCCTCCAACGCATGCCCCAACGCCTCGGGCCCAAAGCCCAGGGCCTTCTTCGTCTTGTCCTCGTCCGCCAGGACATTCGTGTCGTTGGTGTCGATCGTCCACTCGAAGTCCTTGTCGGTGAACACATCGAGGTACGAGTCGAATCCGAGGTTGCCGTCCTTCTTCACCGTGCCGTCCTCGTTGTAGGCGGTCGGCGGCTGGGTGAAGAACTTCTCGGAGGCTTCCGGGCTGTGGCCCAGGGCCTCCAGGACGCTGTTGAGCGGGTCGTTTCCGGTGCCGAGTTTGCCCGACGGGTTGAAGCCGTAGTTGTCCGGCCAGCCCCCGGGTTTGTTGGAAAGGAAGCGGTACGGGTCTTCCTTGTGGAGTTGCGTGATGTGCTCCGCGATGGGTGTGAGGAACCTCGCGTCGTAGTTGCCGTACCGGAGCAGCCCGCCGAGGACCTGATAGCCGTACGGCTTGTTCATCTGTCCGCGCTCCCAGCCGATCTGCTGGGTGCCGAGGCGGCGGAAGTCCGCGTTCCAGCTGTCGGGCAGGTGGTGCTTGTGATCCGGGTCAGTGGCGTTGGCCAGCGTGTAGCCCATGACCTTCTGCAGGTCCTGCACCGCGTCGAGCCGGATCTTGGTCGCGTTTGGGTCGGTGCCGTTGATGGACATCTCGGCGTAGAACTCCAGCGCCTTCTCGGGTCCGCCGAGCCCCTGGTAGAACTCGGTTGCGAACTCACCGTCCTTCTCACCGGAGTTGAACCGCAGTAGCTCATTCAGCTCGCGCAGTTCCGCGTCGGACATCTTGTCGCCCTTGCGGGCCAGTTCGAGGGCGCGTTCGACCTCGGCGTCGTTCAGTGACTCGTAATCGCTGTGGCCCGCGTTGTGCGCGTCGTTGCCGTGGCTGTTTGCCAGTGCCCGGGCGACTGAGGTGTCGATCTCCGCGGCGTGGGCGAGGATCCGGTTGATCCGGCTCTCCAGCTCCTGCTTGGCGTCGAGCTGCTCCTGCGTACGTTCGTCCGTGTCACCGCGGACATGGGGGAAGAAACAGCGCACCTTGCCGTCACCGATGTCCTCGACGCGAACACCGAGATTGGCCGCGTCCACCCCCACGGCCCGCTTGATCTGCTTCTGGAGTGAGGCCAGCTCCGTGTGTCCGTCCTCCAGCACCCTGAAGATGCTCTTCGCCTCCATGTGGAGATCCGAGATCTCCTTCGCCGTCTTGGTGATGAACTCCCGCGTCACCGTGGCGTTGGCGCCGGCCCACCGAGCTGCGTCCGACTTGGACCGCATGCCGTTCTGGGCGTTCTCCGCAGCCGTCCTGAGACTGTCGACGGTCCTGTTCCAGTCCGAAACGGCGGTGGCGAGCTGGCCAAGGTTGACCTCGACAAGGTCAGTGAAAGTGAGAGCCACTGCAGCTTCTCCTACTTGAAGTACTTGTCGAGCTGGGACACCGACACGGTCGAGCCGTCACTCGCGCGAAGCACCGTGGAGATCTGCGCATCGTCCTCCGCGTGACGTTTCTGGCTGTAGTTCAGGTGGTTGGAGATGTGCGCACAGGCCTGCAACACCGACTTCAGCTGGGACGACCACACCTCGACGGTCTTCTCCAGAGCACCGCCCATGGCGAAGTTGTGCGACTTCAGGCCCGCCGCCGCCTGCGATGTCGAGCCGACTCCGTCCTTGGCCGCTCCGGCCGTGGCGATGTCGGCCCCCTTGCTGATGTCGTCGTACAGGAGGTAGGCGTCATGCCCGACGGCACCCAGGTCATCCTGATACGCGACGAGGTCTCCGCCGCCGCCTCCGCCCTCGGCCGGCAGTTGATTGAGGCGCATCTGCGTCGCATGGCCGTCCCCGGCCTCGGACTTCAGCTGCTCCCATTCATCCCAGGCCATGCGCGGCTCCTTCCCCGTTTGTGTGTACGCCCGTCGGCTACCCGCGTGAGGCCCACTCCGGTGTCTCCAGGGGCTCCACTCCACCTGGACGAGAGCATTCCGTGAACTTAGCAGTGGGCAACCGGCCACGCTCCGACAGAGCAAGGCTCGATCCCGTTTCTTCACCAACTCCGCCTGAATCAACGGCATCCGCCTATGCTGAGACACGGACATCCTCGCTCTGACGACATCGGCCGTGGCTGAACCCCTTCGAGCATGTCGCCCTCGGCCGTTTCGACGGAGAAGATCACGCCCTGGGTGCCGAACACACCCCAGCGATCGAACCGACCCGACGACACCCTGGCTGGCGATGCCTGGAAGCGAGCTCCGCCCGTTCCGCCTCAGAAGACCGGCATCGCCACAGCCTCCCCGTCGTTGAGCAGAAACACGCGGTTGCCCGCTGCGGTCATACCCCAGGTGCCGCCACGCTCGGGTTTGTACGTCCAAGCCCGGTCACCTGTGTCCTTGTTGAGGGCCGTAACCCCCTTCGTGTCACCCCCCTCGACCACCCACATGGAGTGGCCTTGAAAGAGCGGGGCGGCCATAGGTGCGTCGTCACCTTCAGGTGCCGCATACCAATCAGAGTCTTCGTCGCCCGTATCTGCGGAGAATCGGACAGGACGTTGGTCGTATTGGGACCATTCGCCTCCGCCGTCCACGGCCGTAACGTAATTCCCCTCCAGAACGGGAGGGCCCCAGGTACCGGGAACTTTCCAGAGATCCTGCCCATCACTCAGATTGCGGGCGACGAGGTCACTGCCGCCCAGGTACACCGTGCCGTTGGCGATGAGGGGAGTGAGGGCCTTTCCCTTGTTCTGGCCAGTCAGGTCCCATGCCTTCTTGCCCGTCTTGGAGCTGAAAGCGAAGACGGTACCGTCCTCGCTCGACACCACCAGGTAGCCGTCGCCGGCGGCAGCCTCGGCGGTCTTTCCGATCGGCCCAACATACGCGCTGGGCACCGGCCACCTGTTCTTCCTGCTGGTCCTGTCAACCGCCCGCAGATCGTCGTCGGCTGTGGCGGCGTACACGGTGGCGTCGTCGGCAGCGAGCACCCGCGTAACCCTGAGGGAGACGCTCCACAAGCGCTCGCTGGTAGACGCGTCGTGGATATGGAGGTTCCCCTTCCTGTCGACGGCTGCGAACTGGGTCCGCCCGACTGCCACGTACCGTGCCGTCGCATCGATGCCGGGCAAGGCCCACTTTTCCGTGCCGTCGATGACCTTGCGTGCCGTCAGCCCACCCTCTGACGAAGCGAAGATCACGACATCGCGCAGCGCGAGAGGTGCCGGGGCGTCGGTTGGGGCAATCTTGAATGGGCCCCATAGCGGCCGAGGCGGCTTGTTGGCGTAAGAGTCGTCTGAACTCGGGTCCTTGATGAGCGTGGCAGGCGGGGCGTCCCCCGCTGCGGGCAGACTGTCGTGCAGTAGCCACCATGCCGTTGTGGCCCCGCCTGCCGCGAGGAGCGCACCACCCGTGCCGAAGGCGGCGAGGAACCGGCGCCGCGAGGTGGCCGCTCGCGAGACGCCTCCAACAACGGTCGTGTACTTCTTGGTCTGCGTCTCGTGTTGCTTGATTGTTTCGCCCACCGGGCCCCGCTGCCAGACGCGTCGGGTGCCACGTGTTGGAGCGAAAGCCGCGGCGATCTGCGCGGGCACGGGGCGTTTGGCCGGGTCCTTGGACAGGCACGGACCAATGAGCGGCTGGAATTCGGGCGGCACGGCCGTCAGGTCGGGTTCGCCGTGTACCACTGCGTACTGGACCGCGGCCACGTGTGACCCGGTGTAGGCGGGGCGCCCGCCCGTCGCGTACACCAGGACGGCACCGAGCGAGAAGACATCGGCTGCCGGGCCCACCCGCTGCCCGAGAACCTGCTCCGGTGCGCCGAATCCGGGCGTCACAGGCGCCTGCCCGGTCGTAGTGAGGGTGAGGCCGTGCTCGGGACGTGCGATGCCGAAGTCGATGATGCGGGGACCGTTCGAGGTCAGCACGATGTTGGCGGGCTTGAGGTCACGGTGGACCAACCCCGCTGCGTGGATCTCAGCGAGGGTGGTCGCGAGGATCGCGGCGAGATTCCGTACGCCGGTTTCGTCGAATGGACCGTGCGTACGGACTGCCTGCTCGAGCGTCGGACCGGACAGGAACTCCGACGCGATCCAAGGACGGTCGCCCTCCAACTGAGCGCCCATCACACGTGCTACGCCCCGGCTGGTCACGGCCTGAGCCGTATGTGCCTCACGCAGGAAGCGCTGGGCCAGATTCTGGTCGTGGGCCAGTTCGGGACGCAGCACCTTCACCGCGGCCAAGGTGCGGGAGGCGTCCTGGCCCAAGTACACCTTGCCCATGCCGCCTTCCCCGAGCACGCCGAGCAGCCGGTAGGGGCCGAGTCGGAGCGGGTCACCGAAGCCGAGGGGAGTCATGGAGTGAAGTCTCTTTTCACTGAAGACCGGTACAGGGGAAGGGGGTCACTCGAAGGGAATGGCGACGGCAGAACGTGCACCCACACCGAACAGCAGTTTCCTGTTCGGTAGGGCCACCAAAGCGGTCGCATCGGTCCGGAACGTCCAGGCCGCCTTTCGGGCCTTGCGGTCGACGGCGACGATCCCGGAGGTGGAACGCCGGTAGACGTAGGTACTGCCGACCACCGGCGCAGTGTCAAGGCCTGGAGCTGTGGCAGGGGGACCGGTTTCTCGCCAGATCAGCTTTCCATTGTCGGCGTCCACGGCCGCGAGCCCCCCGGACCCCTTGCCTTCAGTCACATACACCACACCGTCCACGACAGTCGGAGCGCCGTATGAGGCCGCGGAACCGCGATAGGTCCATACCGTCTTGCCGGTGGCCAGTGATCGCGCACGCAGCGCGTCGCCACCGAGGTACATGTATTTGTCGTCCGCGGCCAGTTCGCTGCGTCCGGCGTGGATTTCCGCTTCGGAAACTCCGGCGACCCAGTTGCGGTGGTCGTAGAGCGCTTCGTAGGCGGCGATGTACGGCGCCGAACCCGTTCTGCCGCAGATGATCAGAGACGTGCCGGCGACGCGTGCCATCACGTACGTCTGCCCGGCGGAGCCGGTTCGCCCCAGCGATAGATCCCAAATCACCTCGCCGGTGGTGAGGTCCGCCGCGAGGAGGCTCCACGCGGTGTCGGGGCCGTCGGTCTGCGTCTCGCCCGGCTTGCGCGTCTTGACTCCTGCCACCGCGAACACCTTGCCTTCCGAGGCACACAGCAGCCGCTCGTACTTCAGGCCGCCGGCCCACTTGTCGAGCAGGGCGACACGTGAGGTGAAGGATCCGTCGCTCGAACCGACACTCGAGATCGTGAACGCGTACGGATTCGAGCCAACCGGAGACAGGCCGTAGAGCTGGCTGCCGTCGGTGGCCGCCCGCCAGGGCCCGGCGAGATCCGTGCTGGTCCAGTCGAGTTGACCGGTCGCCGCATTGAAGGCGCGTACGCCGGAAGAGCCGTTCACGATGAGGTGGTCGCTGACAACCACGGGAGGAACGCGCTGCTCCGAGGCCGGTGCGGTGAAGTTTGTACGCCATACGGCCGATGGAGGTTCTTCGCGGCTTTCGCCGCCCAACCACGACCAGGCCCCGAGGCCCGCGGCCGCCGCTCCGAGCAGCGAACCACCGCCGAGCGCCAGCAGTTTGCGGCGCGACGGTGCGGCGGAGGCAGTGGCCACGACGGACGTGACCGTCGAGTCGTACGGTCCCGGAGCGGGCGCAGGAAGGCGGTGGGGAGGCGCCTGCCATACGACCGTGGCACGACGGCCGATCTCGTCGAGAAACGGTTGGGGCAGAACATCGGCGAATTCGGTCGCAGAGCTGGACAGTTCGGCCCGCAGTACCGGGGTGGTCGGTCGCCGCGAGGGATCTTTCTCAAGACAGCGCGACAAGATGGACGCGAGGGCTGGAGGAACACGGCTCAGGTCCGGCTCGGCGTAGCGCACCCGGTAGATGAGGTCAGCGGCCTGTCCCGAACCGAACGGGGCGCTGCCGGTCGCTGCGAAGACCAGAACGCCTGCCAGTGCGAACACGTCGCCCGCGGCCGTGTGCTCCTGTCCCAAGGCCTGCTCGGGCGACATGTAGGCGGGTGTGCCCGCAGCCGCTCCCGTGCGGGTGAGGTGCTCGTCGCCGATCGCGCGAGCGATACCGAAGTCGATGAGGCGAGGACCGTCGGCGGTGACCATGATGTTGGACGGCTTGAGGTCGCGATGGACGACATCTGAGCTGTGCAACTGCGCCAGGGCATCGCACAGGGTGCTACCCAGGGCTCGCACCGCGGACTCGGACAACGGACCGAAGGCGCCGACCGCATCACTCAGGGGCGGACCGATCACGTATTCCGTCGCGAGCCACGGTGTAGCGGCCAGAGGGTCTGCATCGAACACCTGAGCCCCGTATCGGCCGCCGATCACACGGGCCGCATCGGTCTCCAGATGGAACCGGGTACGGGACGCCGGATCCTCCGCGATCCGGGCGTGCATCGTCTTGAGTGCGACGGTCCGCCCCGAAGCCGCTCGTGCAAGGTAGACCGTGCCCATGCCGCCGCTGCCGAGTCGGGCGAGCAACTCGTATGTGGCGATGTGGCCGGGGTCGTCGTGAGTCAGGGGCGAGATCATCGGGAGCTGGTCACATTCGGGAGTCGATGCGGATTTCCGCGGCGAGCAAGGCGGCGGACTGCCGGGCCAGCGCAGCTATGACCCGTGCGGGAAGGGGAATAGGGGCCGATACGTCCAGGACGGTGGCCATGGGCGCTGCTGTCGAGCCCGCCAGCACCTGGGCAAGGACGCTTGCCGGCGGGCGCTGAGCGGCGTCGCGGGACAGACAGCGGGATACCAGTGTGCGCAGCGAACCTGGCAGCTCGTTGAGTTCGGGAACGGGGTGACCAGTGCTTGCGTACGAGAGCACAGCGCCCAGGGCGAACACGTCGCCGGGGGGACGTGGCCGACCGCCGGACGCCTGCTCAGGTGCAAGGCAGCTGGGATTCAGCCAGGGAACGCCGGTGCGGTCGGTACCGTCTGATGCTGCCACGCGCGCTGCCCCGAAGCACCCGATGCGAGGCCCCTCCGTGCCGAGCAGCACCGCCTCCGGGGAGAGCCCGGCGTGTGTCACCCCCTGAGCGTGCGCCACAGCGAGCGACGAGGCGAGTGAGGCGCCCAGCGTGCGCACAGTGTGCTCGGGCAGAGGCCCGCCAAGGGCGCCGAGCACGGCGGGAAGTGCCAGAAGCGGACGGTACTCCGCGGCGTACCAAGGCTGTGACCCGGTGTTCAGCTCCGCGATCGGTGTGAGTCCGGGCAACGCAAGCCGCTGGGCGGCCGCGGCTTCGGCGACCCAGCGACCGTGGTCCGCACCGTCTGGCGGGAGCCCCAGGAGGACTGTACGGGCGCCGTCGTAGCTCCGGGCTATGCAGCGGCGCTCGGCGACGGTATGAGTCGCGGCACCGTCGATGGCGGTCAGGACGGTGTACGGCCCGAGGCGTGCGGGGATCCGCGGGCGTGTTCCTGGAGAAGTCACTCGGCACCGATCCGTGCGGATGCTCCGTGCCGGTGAGCGCCGGCGCTTCCCTCAGGATCCGCCTCCATCTGGTTGGACAGCACCTTTGCCGAATGTTGCTTCGCGGCCCGTGCCTTGAAGTGTTCCGACTCGTCCCACGACATGCGTGGCCCCCGTTCGCGTGCATCCCGTCGGGGCGCCGTCCGGCGCCCCGACCATCAAATCGCCCCGTCCGCCACCAACCCCACCTGAACCAACGGCTTCCCCCGCTTCCGAGAAACAAAGACCCCCCGCCCCGCAGGCATGGCCCGAGGCCGCACGCCGCCCAGGATGTCGCCCTCCCCGGGATCGCCGGCGAGCACCACGCCCTGTGCCCCCAGTTCCTTCATCCGCTGCATGAACGGCTCGTACGACGCCCGCCCCGCGCCCGCCGTGGACCGCGCGATGATGAACCGCACGCCCACGTCCCGGGCGAAGGGCAGCAGCTCCGTCAGCCCCGCCAGCGGATTGCCGCTCGACGTGGACACGAGGTCGTAGTCGTCGATGACGACGTACACCGTCGGGCCCCGCCACCAGCTGCGGTCCCGCAGCTGCTGGGCCGTCACGTCGGCCGTCGGGGTGCGGCGTTGCATGAGGTTGGCGAGCGCGGAGATGTGGTGGTCCATGGTGTTGGACATCGGGATGTACTCGGCCAGGTGGGAGGACGGGGTCACGTCGAGCAGCGACCGCCTGTTGTCGACCACGAACATCTTGCACTCGTCGCCCGAGTACCGCTCCGACAGCTGCTTGATCAGCAGCCGCAGCAGGTTCGACTTGCCCGACTCGCTCTCGCCGAAGATCAGCAGGAACGGGTCCTGCTCGAAGTCGACGAACACCGGCTCGAGGTTGTCCTCGTCGAGTGCGAAGGCGATACCGCGGCGCGGGAAGCGGTTGCCCGGCGGCAGCTCGTTCGCCGGGAACTCGCGGGGCAGCAGCCGTACTTCGGGCGCGGGAGCGGCCTGCCAGTGACGGGTGACCTCCGTCGCCAGCGCCTGCGTGGCGTCGGAGAGGTCCGTGTCCGAGGTCAGGCCGTCGATCCGCGGTACCGCCGCCATGAAGTGCAGCTTCTGCGGGGACTGGCCGCGGCCGGGCACGCCCGTGGGGACGTTCGCCGCGACCTTGCGGTCCATCTCGGAGTCCATCGGGTCACCGAGCCGCAGCTCCAGGCGGTTCATCAGCTGGTCCTTGAGACTCGACCGGACCTCCATCGACCTCGACGCAGTCAGGATCACGTGGATGCCGTATCCCAGACCGCGCGCCGCGATGTCGAGGACGATCGAGTCCAGCGCCTCGTACTCCGTACGGAAGTTGCCCCAGCCGTCGATGACCAGGAAGACGTCGCCCCACGGCTGGTCCGTGACCGAGATGTCGCCCCTGGCGCGCCTCGTCCGGAAGTCGGCGATCGACGGGATGCCCGCCGAGCGGAAGTACTCCTCGCGGCGGGTCAGCACGCCGTACACCTCGGCCACCGTGCGCCGTACCCGCTCCGGGTCCAGGCGCGAGGCCACCCCGCCGACGTGCGGCAGGCCGGACACCGCCGCCATGCCGCCACCGCCGAAGTCGAGGCCGTAGAACTGGACCTCGTGCGGCGTGTGCGTGAGGGCGAACGCCGAGATGATCGTGCGCAGCAGCGTCGACTTGCCGGACTGGGGGCCGCCGATGATCTGCATGTGGCCGGCCGCGCCCGAGAAGTCGATCCAGAGGGGGTCGCGGCGCTGCTCGTACGGCTTGTCGACCAGGCCGACGGGCACGACAAGGCGGCCCGCGCCCTCGTACCCAGGCTGCGTGAGCCCGCGGCCCTGCACCGCCGTGAGGCCCGGCAGGAGGCCGTCCAGCGACGGCGGGCTGTCCAGTGGCGGCAGCCACACCTGGTGGGCCGCCGGGCCCTGCGCCTCCAGCCTGCGCACGATCACGTCCAGCACGGTGTCCGCGAGGGCGTCGTCGACCTCCGGACCGTCCGCACCTGAGGGGCGTTGCTGCGGCACCGGCACGTACTGCACTGGTACCTCTGCCGCCGTGAACAGCACCGGCCGCCGGTCCACCGGCAGCGGACCGCCGCCCAGCGCCGCGCGCTGGGAACCCGAGCGATAGACCCCGGAGACGTACGCCGCCTTGAAGCGCACCATCTCGTCCGTGCCGAACTTCAGGAATCCGGATCCCGGCACGTTCGGAAGCTCGTAGGCGTCGGGCACACCCAGCGCCGCCCGCGACTCCGCCGCGGAGAACGTGCGCAGACCGATCCGGTACGACAGGTACGTCTCCAGGCCGCGCAGGCGGCCCTCCTCCAGACGCTGCGACGCCAGCAGCAGGTGCACGCCGAGCGAGCGGCCGATACGGCCGATCTGCACGAACATCTCGATGAAGTCCGGCTTGGCGGTGAGCAGTTCGCTGAACTCGTCGATCACCAGCACCAGGGACGGGATCGGCTGCAGGGCCGCACCCGCCGCGCGCGCCTTCTCGTAGTCGTGGATGTTGGCGTAGTTGCCCGCGTCGCGCAGCATCTCCTGGCGGCGGTTGAGCTCGCCGCGGATGGAGTCGCCCATGCGGTCGACCAGCGTGAGGTCGTCGGCGAGGTTGGTGATGACGGCCGCCACGTGGGGCATCTGTGCCATGCCCGCGAAGGTCGCGCCGCCCTTGAAGTCCGCGAGGACGAAGTTCAGGGTCTCCGAGGAGTGCGTGACCGCAAGGCCGAGTACGAGCGTGCGCAGCAGCTCCGACTTGCCGGAACCGGTGGCGCCCACGCACAGGCCGTGCGGGCCCATGCCCTCCTGCGCGGCCTCCTTGAGGTCGAGCATCACGGGACGGCCGTCCTCGCCGAGGCCGATCGGCACGCGAAGCCGCTCGGCCAGCGAGCGCGGCCGCCAGGTGCGCTTGGTGTCGACGGACGCCGCGTCACCGAGGTTGAGCAGGTCGGTGAACTCCAGGTTGGCGAGCAGCGGTTCGTCGTCGTCGCCGCCGGAGGCCATCCGCAGCGGGGCGAGCTGCCGGGCGAGGGCCTCGGCGGACTCGTAGGAGAGGGCGTCGGGCGTCCCTTCGTAGACGACCCCGTGCCCCGACTCGAGGTGCAGCGACTCGGGCTGTACGACGATGGAGAGCTCGCCGCCGCCGGTGGTCGGCTCGCCGGGAACGACCTCGAGGATGGTGACGCCCTGGAGCCCTTCGGGGTTGGCCAGGACCGAGTCCGGCGGCAGGGAGAGGCCGTCGAGGACGACGACGATGTGGGGCTCCTCCGGCAGCGGCGCCGCGTTCGGGTGGAAGCGCGGACGGCCCGTCAGCCGGGTGGCGAGCAGGTTCTCCAGCTCGCGGGTGTCGCTGTCGATGAGCCTGCGGCTGCCCGCGCCGTCCACGGCACCTGGCGCCTGGACGTGCGGCAGCCACTTGGCCCACTCCCAGTGGGGCAGCGCCTCGCGGCCCGCCGCGACCACGACGAGCAGGTCCTCGGGGGAGTGCAGTGCGGCCAGCGAACCGGCCATGGCCCGGGCGGAGGACCGTACGGACTGCGGGTCACCGCTGATGGTGACGTGGTAGAAGGCGCGCAGCGACACCGCCATCGGCAGGTCGTCCAGCGTTCCGTGGACGGCGAGGAAGCGCTGCATCGCCCCCGCTGTCAGCGGCTCCAGCTGCTCGACCGGGCCGGTCTCGGGGGCGACGAGCGCGGTGGCGAGCGCCTGTGAGCCGAGGCCGATGCGGACCTGGGCGAAGTCCTCGTCGCCGGGCCGCCGTTCCCACACCCGGCTGCCCTCGGCCACCAGGGCCCACAGCTGTTCGGGGGAGGGGTGGAGGAAGTACTGCGCGTCCCGCTGCGCCTTCGCCGTGTCGACGGCGGTCTGCCGGGTCTGCGCCAGATAGCTCAGGTAGTCGCGGCGCATGTCCGCCAACTGCCCCTGGGAGCCGCGGCGGAAGCGGACCACCATCGCGATGGACATGGCCACCGTCGAGGCGATCATGACCATGCCCATGATCCTCATGAACGGCTGTCCGCTAGTGAAGAAGAAGACCACCGAGCCGCCCATGCCGAGCGTCGGCAGCAACTGCATCAGCACGCTCTCCTGGTGCCCCCGCGGCAGTTCGGGCGGAGGCTGCAGGACGATCTCCTGCGTGGACACTTCGGACGGCAGCGCCCGAGGCGGGCGCTTCACGACGATGTGGCTCACTGCTCACCAATTCCCTTGCCGGGCCCCGAGTGTTCGGCCGCCACCCCGTGTCAGGCGGACGCCGGGCCGCCGCGTGATCCTACTGACTTCACAAGTGACAGGGGGGCGGTAGGGTGCCGGATGTTCGCGTGAGCACACGCGAGTCGGGCTGGAAGCATCGGGGCATTCCGTGCCATCTGGCAAGGTACTGAACCCCGGTGACGGCATGACGGCGTCCTTGCCGCACGGCCGGGCAGAGGGCGCGGTGAGAGCGGCACAGGACTTTCACACCGCAGACGCACAACCATCACTGAGGGGGAGCAGCAGGTGAGCATGACGGCCTCCGCGGCAGCCACCGGAGGGTCCGGTACGGGGGTGCCTTCCGGCGCGGGCACGGGGCTCGGCTTCTGCCGGGTCACGATCGTCGCGCCCGACAGCCGCATCGACGTGGCGCTGCCCGACGACATCCCGGTCGCCGACATCTATCCGGAGATCCTCAGGCTCTCCCAGCAGAGCCCCGCCGAGGGCGCACCCGTCGGATACCACCTGGTACGCCGGGACGGCACCGTCCTCGACAGCTCCCGCTCTTTCGCCGCACAGCGCATTCTCGACGGTGAACTCCTTACGCTCCGCCCCTTCTCCGAGTCGCTGCCTCCCGCCGTATTCGACGACGTCTCCGAAGCGGTCGCCTCCGCCGTGACCCGCGAACGCACCCTGTGGAGCGGCGACCTGACGCGTGCCGCGGGCCTCGTCGGAGGAGGCGTCCTGCCGACCCTGCTCGCCTTCGTGGCGTGGACCGGCGACCCGCGCCACGACATGCACAGCCTCCCCGGCGTCCTCGCCGCGGTCGCCGGCGTGCTCCTGGTCGTACTGGCCTGCATACGCGCCCGGATCTACGACGACCGGGCCTCCGCCGTCGCCCTGGGCCTCGGCGCCCTGCCCAATGTGGCGGTGGCCGGCTCGGGGCTCCTCCCGCTCACCGACGGCCAGGGCATCGGCAAGCTGCAGTTCCTCCTCGCCTGCGCCGCCGTGCTGCTGGCCTCGGTCCTGCTCACCCTGTGCTCCCCGAGCGGGGACGGCCCGTTCGTCGCCTTCGTCTTCGCGTCCGCCATCGGAGTGCTGGCCACCTTCGGGGCGCTCCTCGCCGACTGGACGCCCTCCGAGGTCGGGGCCCTGTGCGCCCCGGTCGCGGTGGGGGCCCTGGCCTTCCTCCCGAGCCTGTCGATGCGTTTCGCCCGGCTGCCGATCGGCTTCGACCCGCCCAACACCGCCCCGCGCAGCGCGTACGGCGCCGATCCCGCCCCCCAGGAGCCGGTCGACGCCGAGCGGGTCGCCGCCCGGGCCCGCCGCGGCCACGAGCTCCTGGTCGGACTGGTCGGCGGCTGCGCGGTGACCGCGGTCGCGGCCTCGGCGGTCCTCGGCTTCTCCGACGGTGTCTGGGCTCAGCTGCTCGCCCTCGTGACCGGCGTCGCCCTGGTGATGCGGGCCCATCTGTTCCGCTACACCGCCCAGGTCGCGCCTGTCCTGGCCGCCGGTCTCGCCTCCCTGGTGCTGCTCGGTCTGGGTCTGGCGCTCAACCCGCCGCACGCCGTGATCCGCGACGCCCTCACGGGCGACCGCACCGACCTCGACATCCGGACGGTCTGGCTCGTCGCGGTGATCGCGGCGGTGGCCGCGCTCGTCACCGCGATCGGTCTGATCGTCTCGCGCGGCGGCCTCACGCCGTTCTGGGGACGCTTCCTGGAGATCGCCGAGGGCTTCGTGCTGCTGACGCTGGTGCCGCTGGCGCTGGCCGTGTTTGACGTGTATGCGACGGCTCGGGCGATGACGAGCTGACGAGTGGTCCCGTCCTGTCGGCAACTGAAGACGGCTGGCGGCAAGTGAGCGACGCCTGTCGACAAGCGCGGCGAGGAAGACCGGCGCCGCGCAGTGAGCTCAACGGAACGTGGGGACCCGTGCGTACGGGTCCCCACGTTCGTCACTCCGCGGCAAGGGCACCGTTGTGCGGCGCCGGCTCCAGATCGAACTCCCCGTCCCGCGCCCCCAGCACGAAGGCCCGCCACTCCGCCTCCGTGTACCGCAGCACGGTGTCCGGGTCGAGCGAGGACCGCATGGCCACGGCGCCACCGGGAAGCCGGGCGATCTCGACCCGCTCCTCGTGCTCCTCGGTACCCGGCGCGCACTGCCACTCGACGCCCGAGATGTCGAGGGCGTACAACTCGTCCCGCTCCCGCTCCTTGCGCGCCTTGATCTCCTGTTCCGTCTCCGCCATGCCGCAGCGACACCCCTTCCCGACGTACGAACGGTCAAAGCGCTCACAGTAGTGGCCGTCTCCGGCTCGTCCGGGTGGTTCCGATACCGCGGTGAGAGTGCCGCTCACCTCCTGGTACCCTGAGTGACGGCCGTTTGTGTACGCACCCCCGGAGCCCTTCGCTCTGGAGGCCGCGCCCAGCGGATCCCCGCCTCCCGAGTAACGGAAGCTCCCCCGAGACAAAGACCGGGGGCACTCGGTGGCCACTCAAAGACTACGAGGAGTACGCGTGCCGCTCGACGCCGCTACGAAGAAGCAGATCATCACCGAGTTCGGCCAGAAGGAGGGCGACACCGGCTCCCCCGAGGTCCAGGTCGCCATGCTCTCGCGCCGGATCTCGGACCTGACCGAGCACCTCAAGACCCACAAGCACGACCACCACTCCCGCCGTGGTCTGCTGATCCTGGTCGGTCAGCGCCGTCGCCTGCTGCAGTACCTCGCCAAGAAGGACATCCAGCGCTTCCGTACGCTGGTCGACCGCCTCGGCATCCGCCGCGGTGCTGCGGGCGCGAAGTAAGACGCCGTGAAGGGAGCGGTTCCCGGGAGGATCGGGGGCCGCTCCCTTTGCCGTACGTGCGGAAACGTGCGGAGTGTCACTGCTGCTTTGTAGTGTGGTAGCACAACGCAATACGCACGACACAGTGCGATGACGTGTACTCGCTGCGGGTAACGCGGCATCGCGAAAACGAACGAGGAGAAGCGCACCTCGCCGCCGCCGGTCCTCGGTAGTGGCCCCCGGGGGGAAGCGAGCCCCGGGTGCTTCGATCGAAGACCGGCCCGCACCAGACGGAGCGCTTCTCCGCAACCGTCCCCCTGCCACACGGGCAGCCAGGGGACGAAGACGAGGAGAAAACGCTAGTGGAGAACGAGACCCACTACGCCGAGGCCGTCATCGACAACGGCGCCTTCGGCACCCGCACCATCCGATTCGAGACGGGCCGCCTGGCCAAACAGGCCGCCGGCTCCGCCGTGGCGTACCTGGACGACGACACCATGGTGCTGTCGGCCACCACCGCCTCCAAGAACCCCAAGGACCAGCTCGACTTCTTCCCGCTCACGGTGGACGTCGAGGAGCGGATGTACGCCGCCGGCAAGATCCCCGGCAGCTTCTTCCGCCGTGAGGGCCGCCCCTCCGAGGACGCCATCCTCACCTGCCGTCTGATCGACCGCCCGCTGCGCCCGTCCTTCAAGAAGGGCCTGCGCAACGAGATCCAGGTCGTCGCCACGATCATGGCGCTCAACCCCGACCACCTGTACGACGTCGTGGCGATCAACGCCGCCTCCGCGTCCACGCAGCTGGCCGGTCTGCCGTTCTCCGGCCCGATCGGCGGCGTCCGCGTCGCGCTGATCCGCGGCCAGTGGGTGGCGTTCCCCACGCACACCGAGCTCGAGGACGCCGTCTTCGACATGGTCGTCGCGGGCCGCACCCTGGAGGACGGCGACGTCGCGATCATGATGGTCGAGGCCGAGGCCACCGACAAGACCATCCAGCTGGTCAAGGGCGGCGCCGAGGCGCCGACCGAGGAGGTCGTCGCCGCCGGTCTGGACGCCGCGAAGCCCTTCATCAAGGTGCTCTGCAAGGCCCAGGCCGACCTCGCCGCGAAGGCCGCCAAGCCGACCGCCGAGTTCCCGATCTTCCTCGACTACCAGGACGATGTCCTGGAGGCGCTGTCCGCCGCCGTCCGCCCGGAGCTGGCCTCCGCGCTGACCATCGCGGGCAAGCAGGAGCGCGAGTCCGAGCTGGACCGTGTCAAGGCGCTCGCCGCCGAGAAGCTCCTGCCGGAGTTCGAGGGCCGCGAGAAGGAGATCTCCGCCGCGTACCGCTCGCTCACCAAGCAGCTGGTCCGTGAGCGCGTGATCAAGGAGAAGAAGCGCATCGACGGCCGCGGTGTCACCGACATCCGCACGCTGGCCGCCGAGGTCGAGGCCATCCCGCGGGTGCACGGTTCCGCGCTGTTCGAGCGTGGCGAGACCCAGATCCTGGGCGTCACCACCCTCAACATGCTCCGCATGGAGCAGCAGCTGGACACCCTTTCCCCGGTGACCCGCAAGCGCTACATGCACAACTACAACTTCCCGCCGTACTCCACCGGCGAGACCGGCCGCGTCGGCTCCCCGAAGCGCCGCGAGATCGGCCACGGAGCGCTCGCCGAGCGCGCCCTGGTCCCGGTCCTGCCGACGCGCGAGGAGTTCCCGTACGCGATCCGTCAGGTGTCCGAGGCCCTCGGCTCCAACGGCTCGACGTCCATGGGCTCGGTCTGCGCCTCCACCATGTCGCTGCTGAACGCCGGTGTGCCGCTGAAGGCCCCGGTCGCCGGTATCGCCATGGGTCTGATCTCCCAGGAGATCGACGGCGAGACGCACTACGTCACCCTCACCGACATCCTCGGTGCGGAGGACGCCTTCGGCGACATGGACTTCAAGGTCGCCGGCACCAAGGAGTTCGTGACCGCCCTCCAGCTCGACACCAAGCTGGACGGCATCCCGGCCTCCGTCCTGGCCGCCGCCCTCAAGCAGGCCCGTGACGCCCGCCTCCACATCCTCGACGTGATGATGGAAGCGATCGACACGCCGGACGAGATGTCCCCCAACGCGCCGCGGATCATCACCGTGAAGATCCCGGTCGACAAGATCGGCGAGGTCATCGGCCCCAAGGGCAAGATGATCAACCAGATCCAGGAGGACACCGGAGCCGAGATCACCATCGAGGACGACGGCACCATCTACATCGGCGCCGCCGACGGTCCCTCCGCCGAGGCCGCCCGCACCACGATCAACGGCATCGCCAACCCGACGATGCCCGAGGTCGGCGAGCGCTACCTGGGTACGGTCGTCAAGACCACGACCTTCGGCGCCTTCGTCTCGCTGCTCCCCGGCAAGGACGGTCTGCTGCACATCTCGCAGATCCGCAAGCTGGCCGGCGGCAAGCGCGTGGAGAACGTCGAGGACGTGCTCGGTGTGGGCCAGAAGGTCCAGGTCGAGATCGCCGAGATCGACTCTCGTGGCAAGCTCTCGCTCGTCCCCGTGATCGAGGGCGAGGAAGAGGCTTCCGAGGACAAGAAGGACGACACCGACAAGTGACGTCGAGTAGCTCCAAGGCGACGGCCCGCACCTCTTCGGAGGCGCGGGCCGTCGCCCGTACCCAAACCCTGATCAAGGGCGTCAACGGCATCGGTACGGTGCGCAAAACCACCCTCCCGGGCGGCCTGCGCGTCGTCACCGAGACCCTGCCCTCGGTCCGCTCGGCGACCTTCGGAATCTGGGCGCACGTCGGCTCCCGCGACGAGACGCCGTCCCTGAACGGCGCCACGCACTACCTGGAGCACCTGCTCTTCAAGGGGACTTCACGCCGTAGCGCGCTGGACATCTCGTCGGCCGTCGACGCGGTCGGCGGCGAGATGAACGCGTTCACGGCGAAGGAGTACACGTGCTACTACGCGCGCGTGCTCGACACCGACCTGCCGCTCGCCATCGACGTCGTCTGCGACATGCTGACCGGCTCCCTGATCCTCGAGGAGGACGTCAACGTCGAGCGCGGCGCCATCCTCGAAGAGATCGCGATGACCGAGGACGACCCGGGCGACTGCGTGCACGACCTGTTCGCGCACACGATGTTCGGCGACAACCCCCTCGGCCGCCCGGTCCTCGGCACGGTCGACACGGTCAACGCCCTCACCGCCGACCGAATCCGCCGCTTCTACAAGAAGCACTACGACCCGACCCACCTCGTGGTCGCGGCCGCCGGCAACATCGACCACAACAGGGTCGTACGACAGGTCCGCGCCGCTTTCGAGAAGGCGGGCGCCCTCAAGGACGGCGATGCCACCCCCATCGCCCCGCGCGACGGCCGGCGCGCCATCCGCACCGCGGGCCGCGTCGAGCTGATCGGCCGCAAGACCGAGCAGGCGCATGTCGTCCTCGGCATGCCGGGCCTGTCGCGTACCGACGAGCGCCGCTGGGCGCTGGGCGTGCTGAACACGGCCCTCGGCGGCGGCATGTCGTCCAGGCTGTTCCAGGAAGTCCGCGAGAAGCGCGGCCTGGCCTACAGCGTCTACTCGTACACCTCCGGCTTCGCCGACTGCGGCCTGTTCGGCGTGTACGCGGGCTGCCGCCCGAGCCAGGTGCACGACGTGCTGAAGATCTGCCGCGACGAGCTCGACCATGTCGCCGGGCACGGTCTGTCCGACGACGAGATAAGGCGTGCCATCGGCCAGCTCCAGGGCTCCACGGTCCTGGGCCTGGAGGACACGGGCGCGCTGATGAACCGCATCGGCAAGAGTGAGCTGTGCTGGGGCGAGCAGATGTCCGTCGACGACATGCTGGCCCGGATAGCAGCGGTGACCCCGGACGACGTCCGCTCGGTCGCCCGCGACATCCTGGGACTGCGGCCCTCGCTGTCGGTCATCGGCCCGCTGAAGGACAAACAGGCCTCCCGGCTGCACGACGCCGTCGCCTGACCCCCTGTCTTCGGTAAGCCTCTTCGGTAAGGAAGCAACAGAGATGAGCAAACTGCGCGTGGCGGTCCTCGGTGCCAAGGGCCGCATCGGTTCCGAGGCGGTACGGGCGGTCGAGGCCGCCGAGGACATGGAGCTGGTCGCCGCCCTGAGCCGGGGCGACAAGCTGGAGACGCTGGCGGAGACGGGCGCCCAGGTCGCCGTCGAACTGACCACGCCCGCCTCGGTCATGGACAACCTCGACTTCTGCGTACGCCACGGCATCCACGCGGTCGTCGGCACGACCGGCTGGACGGACGAACGCCTCGCACAGCTCAGGGGCTGGCTGGCCCGGTCCCCGGAGACGGGCGTGCTCATCGCGCCGAACTTCTCCATCGGGGCCGTCCTGACGATGAAGTTCGCGCAGATCGCCGCGCCGTACTTCGAATCCGTCGAGGTGGTCGAACTGCACCACCCGAACAAGGTGGACGCCCCGTCCGGCACCGCCACGCGCACCGCGCAGCTCATCGCCGAGGCGCGCCGCGAGGCCGGCACCTCCCCGGCTCCGGACGCGACGGTGACGGCCCTGGACGGCGCGCGGGGAGCCAGCGTCGACGGGATCCCCGTCCACGCCGTCCGTCTGCGGGGCCTGCTCGCCCACCAGGAGGTCCTGCTGGGCGGCGAGGGCGAGACCCTGACCATCCGCCACGACTCGCTCCACCACAGCAGCTTCATGCCGGGCATCCTGCTCGGCGCGCGCCGCGTGGTGACCGCTCCGGGCCTGACCTTCGGCCTGGAACACTTCCTGGACCTGGGCTGACGCGCCCCATGCGAGCCAAGCTCTCCTACGCCGTCACGGCCGCCGTCCTGGTCTTCTACTTCCTCCTGGTCGGCAGCCGCGGCGTCATGCTCATCCAGTCCGGCACGCTCGTCACCGTCACCTTCGGTGTGGCGGTGCTGATCCTGCCGGTGATCGGCCTGTGGTTCCTGTGGAAGAACACCCAGTTCGTCCGCAGGGCCAACCAGCTCGCCGCCGAACTCGACTCCGAGGGCGGCCTGCCCGTCGACGAGCTGAAGCGCACACCCGGCGGCCGCATCGACCGCGACTCGGCCGACGAGGTCTTCGCCAAGCGCAAGGCCGAGACGGAGGCGGCCCCCGACGACTGGCGCAGCTGGTTCCGGCTCGCCGTCGCCTACCACGACGCCCGCGACACCCCGCGCGCCCGCAAGGCGATGCAGCGTGCAATCACGCTGCACCAGTCCTCTCACTGAAGTCTTCGCACAACGGGACGGGGCCCGGACCGCAGGCGCGGTCCGGGCCCCGTTCGGCTCAGCCCCGCCGGTACTCCGAGGCCCACGCCTCGATCGTGTCCGCGGCCCGGTCGAACGCCTCGAACCGCCCCAGGAAGTCCGCGTTGTGCGTGGTCAGCAGCGGCGGCACGTCCTCGGCGGCCCGGTCCTTCCGTACCAGGGTCAGCGCCTGCCCCTGCACCGTGCGCGGCAGCCCGAGCCAGCGCACCGGCTGCTGCGCCGTCCGCACGGCCACGATCCGGTCCCAGGGCACTGTGCGCGTGAGGAAGAAGCCCACATGGCGCAGGCCGCGCGCGCTGACCCACACGCCCACGCGCAGCAGCCGCAGCGCACACGCGATCACCGCCAGCGCGATGCCGAAGACGGCACCGCCCTCGGACACCTTGCCGGTCACCGCGATGATCACGGCAGCGAACAGCACGTACGAGGCGAGCAGCAGCCACAGCGCCGCCACACCGACACGCCACGGGCCGGGCCGGTAGGGGCGCCGCCAGCGGTCGGGGCCGTCGTAGGGCAGCGCGGCATCGTCCGCTGCCTCGAACGCGCGGTCGGCCGTCAGGAAGGGCAGGGGCACGGCTGATCCTCACTCAATCCGTCCATGGGCTGTGCCCGGTGAGGCTATCCGCCCGTGCCGCCGGTCACCACTCTCGGGGGGCCGGATCGGTCAGCGCCCTTGGGACGCCTGGGACCGCGGAATCACTGTCACTGACACAGACGGCCGAGTGCCCCAAAAGGTGCCTGCTTTCTCCAAAATCATTCGGGCATGACGGTGAACGTCCTGTTTGCCGGGCCGTAGAGTGGGCGCCGCCCGAGAGAAGTGATGGGAAGGACCCTCCGAGCCGTGACCGACACCCCCGCCGACGACCTGAAGCCCGCGTTTCGCAGCGACATCACCGTCGAACTGGTGAAGCACACCGCGTCGGACGCCGACGTCCTCTTCGCTGCCCGCGTCTCGACCAAAGGCGAGCAGTCCCTGGACGAGTTGGGCCAGGACCCCGAGCGTTCCAAGGGCCTGATCAACTACCTGATGAGGGACCGGCACGGCAGCCCCTTCGAGCACAACTCGATGACCTTCTTCATCAGCGCCCCGATCTTCGTCTTCCGCGAGTTCATGCGGCACCGCGTGGGCTGGTCGTACAACGAGGAGAGCGGCCGCTACCGCGAGCTCCAGCCGGTCTTCTACGTCCCCGACGAGTCCCGCAAGCTCGTCCAGGAGGGCCGCCCGGGCAAGTACGTCTTCGTGGAGGGCACCCAGGCACAACAGGAGCTGGTCGGCCGTGCCATGGAGGCCTCGTACCGCCAGTCGTACGAGGCCTACCAGGAGATGCTCGCCGCCGGCGTCGCCCGCGAGGTCGCCCGCGCGGTGCTCCCGGTCGGCCTGTTCTCCTCCATGTACGCCACCTGCAACGCCCGCTCCCTGATGCACTTCCTCGGCCTGCGCACCCAGCACGAGATGGCGAAGGTGCCGTCCTTCCCGCAGCGGGAGATCGAGATGGTCGGCGAGAAGATGGAGGCCGAGTGGGCCAAGCTCATGCCCCTCACCTACGCCGCCTTCAACGCGAACGGGCGTGTGGCGCCCTGACGGCCCCCGTGCGAGGCGTCCCAATTGCAGCGTTTGGCGAAGTTCATCTAGCCTGATCAAAGGGACCCGGTACTGCTTGAACCCCCGAGCAGGCAGTACCGGGCTCCACCTTTGTCATGACTTTTCCCGTACCCCGAGGGAAGACCACGCATTGAGCAGCGAGTAGCGTGTTACCCATGGCTCCGACCTCCACTCCGCAGACCCCCTTCGGGCGGGTCCTCACCGCCATGGTCACGCCCTTCACGGCGGACGGCGCACTCGACCTCGACGGCGCACAGCGGCTCGCCACCCACCTCGTGGACGCAGGCAACGACGGCCTGATCATCAACGGCACCACCGGCGAGTCCCCCACCACCAGCGACGCGGAGAAATCGGACCTGGTACGAGCCGTACTGGAGGCGGTCGGCGACCGCGCCCACATCGTGGCCGGCGTCGGCACCAACGACACCCACCACAGCATCGAGCTGGCCGGGGCCGCCGAGAAGGCGGGCGCACACGGCCTCCTGGTCGTCACCCCGTACTACAACAAGCCCCCGCAGGAGGGCCTGTACCGGCACTTCAAGGCCGTCGCCGACGCCGCCGAGCTGCCGGTCATGCTGTACGACATCCCCGGCCGCAGCGGCGTCCCCATCAACACGGAGACTCTCGTCCGCCTTGCCGAGCACCCCAGAATCGTCGCCAACAAGGACGCCAAGGGCGACCTCGGGCGCGCAAGCTGGGCCATCGCCCGGTCCGGCCTCGCCTGGTACTCCGGCGACGACATGCTGAACCTGCCGCTGCTCTCCGTGGGCGCGGTCGGCTTCGTCTCCGTCGTCGGCCACGTGGTCACCCCCGACCTGCGCGCCCTCGTCGAGGCGTACGTCTCCGGCGACGTGCAGAAGGCCACCGAGATCCACCAGAAGCTGCTCCCGGTCTACACCGGCATGTTCCGCACCCAGGGCGTGATGACGACCAAGGCCGCGCTCGCCCTCCAGGGCCTGCCCGCCGGACCACTGCGCGCCCCCATGGTCGAGTGCACGCCCGAAGAGATCGAACAGCTCAAGATCGATCTTGCCGCGGGCGGGGTACAGCTCTAGCACCAGACTTCGCGACCCCGTTCGCGCACCAGGACTTCACAACTGAATAAGCGGGCCACCGGTGCCTGCACCCGACAACGACAACTGCTTCTGCACGAACGTCATGCGCGCCACGTGCCCTACCGGTACGTGGCGCGCATGGTGAGGAGAGTCTTTTGAGTCATCCGCATCCTGAACTCGGCCCGCCCCCGCCGCTGCCCGAAGGCGGCCTGCGCGTCACCCCGCTCGGAGGCCTCGGCGAGATCGGCCGAAACATGACGGTCTTCGAGTACGGCGGCCGCCTGCTGGTCGTCGACTGCGGAGTGCTCTTCCCCGAGGAGGAGCAGCCTGGAATCGACCTGATCCTGCCGGACTTCTCGTCGATCCGGGACCGTCTCGACGACATCGAGGGCATCGTCCTCACCCATGGTCACGAGGACCACATCGGCGGCGTCCCGTATCTGCTGCGGGAGAAGCCGGACATCCCGCTGATCGGCTCCAAGCTGACCCTCGCCCTCATCGAGGCGAAGCTCCAGGAGCACCGCATCCGCCCGTACACCCTCGAGGTGGCGGAGGGGCAGCGCGAGCGCATCGGCCCCTTCGACTGCGAGTTCATCGCGGTCAATCACTCCATCCCCGACGCCCTGGCGGTGGCCATCCGCACGCCCGCGGGCATGGCGGTCCACACGGGCGACTTCAAGATGGACCAGCTTCCACTGGACAACCGCCTCACGGATCTACACGCGTTCGCACGGTTGAGCGAGGAGGGGATCGACCTCCTCCTCACCGACTCCACGAACGCCGAAGTCCCAGGATTCACGCCTCACGAGCGCGACATCTCCAACGTCCTGCGTCAGGTCTTCGCGAACGCCCGGAAGCGGATCATCGTGGCGAGCTTCGCCAGCCACGTCCACCGCATCCAGCAGATCCTGGACGCGGCGCACGAGTACGGCCGCCGGGTCGCCTTCGTCGGCCGCTCGATGGTCCGGAACATGGGCATCGCGCGGGACCTCGGCTACCTGAAGGTCCCGCCCGGTCTGGTGGTGGACGTCAAGACCCTCGACGATCTCCCGGACGGCGAGGTGGTCCTGGTCTGCACGGGCTCCCAGGGCGAACCGATGGCGGCCCTGTCCCGCATGGCGAACCGGGACCACCAGATCCGCATCGTCCAGGGCGACACGGTGATCCTGGCGTCGTCGCTGATCCCGGGCAACGAGAACGCGGTCTACAGGGTCATCAACGGTCTCACGCGCTGGGGCGCCAACGTCGTCCACAAGGGCAACGCCAAGGTGCACGTCTCGGGCCACGCGTCCGCGGGCGAGCTCCTGTACTTCTACAACATCTGCCGGCCGAGGAACCTGATGCCGGTGCACGGAGAGTGGCGACACCTGCGCGCCAACGCCGAACTCGGCGCGCTCACGGGCGTCCCGCACGACCGGATCGTGATCGCCGAGGACGGCGTCGTCGTCGACCTGGTCGAGGGCAAGGCGAAGATCTCCGGCAAGGTCCAGGCGGGTTACGTGTACGTCGACGGCCTCTCGGTCGGTGACGTGGGAGAGCCGGCCCTCAAGGACCGGAAGATCCTGGGCGACGAGGGCATCATCTCGGTCTTCGTGGTGGTCGACTCGTCGACCGGCAAGATCACGGGCGGTCCGCACATCCAGGCCCGCGGCTCGGGCATCGAGGACTCCGCCTTCGGTGACGTGATCCCGAAGATCACGGAGGTGCTGGAGCGCTCGGCCCAGGACGGCGTGGTCGAGCCCCATCAGCTGCAGCAGCTGGTGCGACGGACCCTGGGCAAGTGGGTCTCGGACACGTACAGGCGCAGGCCGATGATCCTCCCGGTCGTCGTGGAGGTCTGACCGGCGCAGGACCCGTCGTACGAGTGAACCTGGAGCGGGGCCCCTCGATTTGCATCAGGGCGCCCCGCTCCAGTACGTTTACGGCTCCGCCCGATCGGGAACCCGGCCACTTCATGCGCCGGAACCAGTCTCCCGGAGGGGGCGGAAATTCCGGCTCAGAATCTCTGATAAAGTCGGGTCCGCCGGAAAGGGAAACGCGAGAGCGGGAACCTGGAAAGCACCGAGGAAATCGGATCGAAAAAGATCTGATAGAGTCGGAAACGCAAGACCGAAGGGAAGCGCCCGGAGGAAAGCCCGAGAGGGTGAGTACGAAGGAAGCGTCCGTTCCTTGAGAACTCAACAGCGTGCCAAAAATCAACGCCAGATATGTTGATACCCCGTCTCCGGCCGTCATGGCTGGGGCGAGGTTCCTTTGAAATAACACAGCGAGGACGCTGTGTGCGAGGGGACTATTCCTCCTCTCGCACCGCTCTCGTGGTGTCATCCCGATTACGGGAGAACATTCACGGAGAGTTTGATCCTGGCTCAGGACGAACGCTGGCGGCGTGCTTAACACATGCAAGTCGAACGATGAAGCCCTTCGGGGTGGATTAGTGGCGAACGGGTGAGTAACACGTGGGCAATCTGCCCTGCACTCTGGGACAAGCCCTGGAAACGGGGTCTAATACCGGATATCACTTCCACGGGCATCTGTGGGGGTCGAAAGCTCCGGCGGTGCAGGATGAGCCCGCGGCCTATCAGCTTGTTGGTGAGGTAACGGCTCACCAAGGCGACGACGGGTAGCCGGCCTAGAGGGCGACCGGCCACACTGGGACTGAGACACGGCCCAGACTCCTACGGGAGGCAGCAGTGGGGAATATTGCACAATGGGCGCAAGCCTGATGCAGCGACGCCGCGTGAGGGATGACGGCCTTCGGGTTGTAAACCTCTTTCAGCAGGGAAGAAGCGCAAGTGACGGTACCTGCAGAAGAAGCGCCGGCTAACTACGTGCCAGCAGCCGCGGTAATACGTAGGGCGCAAGCGTTGTCCGGAATTATTGGGCGTAAAGAGCTCGTAGGCGGCTTGTCACGTCGGGTGTGAAAGCCCGGGGCTTAACCCCGGGTCTGCATTCGATACGGGCTAGCTAGAGTGTGGTAGGGGAGATCGGAATTCCTGGTGTAGCGGTGAAATGCGCAGATATCAGGAGGAACACCGGTGGCGAAGGCGGATCTCTGGGCCATTACTGACGCTGAGGAGCGAAAGCGTGGGGAGCGAACAGGATTAGATACCCTGGTAGTCCACGCCGTAAACGGTGGGAACTAGGTGTTGGCGACATTCCACGTCGTCGGTGCCGCAGCTAACGCATTAAGTTCCCCGCCTGGGGAGTACGGCCGCAAGGCTAAAACTCAAAGGAATTGACGGGGGCCCGCACAAGCAGCGGAGCATGTGGCTTAATTCGACGCAACGCGAAGAACCTTACCAAGGCTTGACATACGCCGGAAAACCGTGGAGACACGGTCCCCCTTGTGGTCGGTGTACAGGTGGTGCATGGCTGTCGTCAGCTCGTGTCGTGAGATGTTGGGTTAAGTCCCGCAACGAGCGCAACCCTTGTCCTGTGTTGCCAGCATGCCCTTCGGGGTGATGGGGACTCACAGGAGACCGCCGGGGTCAACTCGGAGGAAGGTGGGGACGACGTCAAGTCATCATGCCCCTTATGTCTTGGGCTGCACACGTGCTACAATGGCAGGTACAATGAGCTGCGATACCGTGAGGTGGAGCGAATCTCAAAAAGCCTGTCTCAGTTCGGATTGGGGTCTGCAACTCGACCCCATGAAGTCGGAGTTGCTAGTAATCGCAGATCAGCATTGCTGCGGTGAATACGTTCCCGGGCCTTGTACACACCGCCCGTCACGTCACGAAAGTCGGTAACACCCGAAGCCGGTGGCCCAACCCCTTGTGGGAGGGAGCTGTCGAAGGTGGGACTGGCGATTGGGACGAAGTCGTAACAAGGTAGCCGTACCGGAAGGTGCGGCTGGATCACCTCCTTTCTAAGGAGCATCTAGCTGCCGCAAGGCAGCCAGAGCCACTACGCCGGCGCGTGTCCGGCGGTGGTCAGCTCATGGGTGGAACGTTGATTATTCGGCGCTCTTGGTCATCTCTTCATTCCCAGTACTGCTTCGGCGTGGAACGGGACGAGGAGGGGCGAGGGTGTCGGGCACGCTGTTGGGTGTCTGAGGGTACGGCCGAGTGTGGCTGCCTTCAGTGCCGGCCCCAGTGCACTCGAATCGGTTGGTTCGGGGTGATGGGTGGTTGGTCGTTGTTTGAGAACTGCACAGTGGACGCGAGCATCTGTGGCCAAGTTTTTAAGGGCGCACGGTGGATGCCTTGGCACCAGGAACCGATGAAGGACGTGGGAGGCCACGATAGTCCCCGGGGAGTCGTCAACCAGGCTTTGATCCGGGGGTTTCCGAATGGGGAAACCCGGCAGTCGTCATGGGCTGTCACCTGCTGCTGAACACATAGGCAGTGTGGAGGGAACGCGGGGAAGTGAAACATCTCAGTACCCGCAGGAAGAGAAAACAACCGTGATTCCGGGAGTAGTGGCGAGCGAAACCGGATGAGGCTAAACCTACGACGTGTGAGACCCGGCAGGGGTTGCGTCGTGGGGGTTGTGGGATCTCTTTTCCACGGTCTGCCGGCCGTGGGGCGAGTCAGAAACCGTTGATGTAGGCGAAGGACATGCGAAAGGTCCGGCGTAGAGGGTAAGACCCCCGTAGTCGAAACGTCAGCGGCTCGTTTGAGAGACACCCAAGTAGCACGGGGCCCGAGAAATCCCGTGTGAATCTGGCGGGACCACCCGCTAAGCCTAAATATTCCCTGGTGACCGATAGCGGATAGTACCGTGAGGGAATGGTGAAAAGTACCCCGGGAGGGGAGTGAAATAGTACCTGAAACCGTGTGCCTACAAGCCGTGGGAGCGTCGGATGGGAGCTTGCTTCCATCTCGTGACTGCGTGCCTTTTGAAGAATGAGCCTGCGAGTTTGCGGTGTGTTGCGAGGTTAACCCGGGTGGGGTAGCCGTAGCGAAAGCGAGTCCGAAGAGGGCGGTGGAGTAGCACGCTCAAGACCCGAAGCGGAGTGATCTAGCCATGGGCAGGTTGAAGCGGAGGTAAGACTTCGTGGAGGACCGAACCCACCAGGGTTGAAAACCTGGGGGATGACCTGTGGTTAGGGGTGAAAGGCCAATCAAACTCCGTGATAGCTGGTTCTCCCCGAAATGCATTTAGGTGCAGCGTCGTGTGTTTCTTGCCGGAGGTAGAGCACTGGATAGGCGATGGGCCCTACCGGGTTACTGACCTTAGCCAAACTCCGAATGCCGGTAAGTGAGAGCGCGGCAGTGAGACTGTGGGGGATAAGCTCCATGGTCGAGAGGGAAACAGCCCAGAGCATCGACTAAGGCCCCTAAGCGTACGCTAAGTGGGAAAGGATGTGGAGTCGCAGAGACAACCAGGAGGTTGGCTTAGAAGCAGCCACCCTTGAAAGAGTGCGTAATAGCTCACTGGTCTAGTGATTCCGCGCCGACAATGTAGCGGGGCTCAAGCGTACCGCCGAAGTCGTGTCATTGCGATATTGACCCCCAACGGGGATCGTGATGGGTAGGGGAGCGTCGTCTGCCGGGTGAAGCAGCACCGGAAGGTAGTTGTGGACGGTTGACGAGTGAGAATGCAGGCATGAGTAGCGATTCACACGTGGGAAACGTGTGCGCCGATTGACTAAGGGTTCCTGGGTCAAGCTGATCTGCCCAGGGTAAGTCGGGACCTAAGGCGAGGCCGACAGGCGTAGTCGATGGATAACCGGTTGATATTCCGGTACCCGCTGTGAAGCGTCAAACATCGAACCTTCTGATGCTAAGGCCGTGAAGCCGCCCCGGAGCCTTCGGGCAAGGGGGAGTGGTGGAGCCGCCGGACCAAGGTGGTAGTAGGTGAGTGATGGGGTGACGCAGGAAGGTAGTCCATCCCGGGCGGTGGTTGTCCCGGGGTAAGGGTGTAGCCCGAGTGGTAGGCAAATCCGCCACTCATGGAGGGTGAGACCTGATGCCGAGCCGATTGTGGTGAAGTGGATGATCCTATGCTGTCGAGAAAAGCCTCTAGCGAGTTTCATGGCGGCCCGTACCCTAAACCGACTCAGGTGGTCAGGTAGAGAATACCGAGGCGTTCGGGTGAACTATGGTTAAGGAACTCGGCAAAATGCCCCCGTAACTTCGGGAGAAGGGGGGCCATGCCTGGTGATGGGCTTTACGTCCTGAGCTGGGGGTGGCCGCAGAGACCAGCGAGAAGCGACTGTTTACTAAAAACACAGGTCCGTGCGAAGCCGTAAGGCGATGTATACGGACTGACGCCTGCCCGGTGCTGGAACGTTAAGGGGACCGGTTAGCTCACTTTCGGGTGGGCGAAGCTGAGAACTTAAGCGCCAGTAAACGGCGGTGGTAACTATAACCATCCTAAGGTAGCGAAATTCCTTGTCGGGTAAGTTCCGACCTGCACGAATGGCGTAACGACTTCTCGACTGTCTCAACCATAGGCCCGGTGAAATTGCACTACGAGTAAAGATGCTCGTTTCGCGCAGCAGGACGGAAAGACCCCGGGACCTTTACTACAGTTTGATATTGGTGTTCGGTTCGGCTTGTGTAGGATAGCTGGGAGACTGTGAAAGCCATACGCCAGTATGGTGGGAGTCGTCGTTGAAATACCAGTCTGGTCGTGCTGGATGTCTAACCTGGGTCCGTGATCCGGATCAGGGACAGTGTCTGATGGGTAGTTTAACTGGGGCGGTTGCCTCCTAAAGGGTAACGGAGGCGCCCAAAGGTTCCCTCAGCCTGGTTGGCAATCAGGTGTTGAGTGTAAGTGCACAAGGGAGCTTGACTGTGAGACCGACGGGTCGAGCAGGGACGAAAGTCGGGACTAGTGATCCGGCGGTGGCTTGTGGAAGCGCCGTCGCTCAACGGATAAAAGGTACCCCGGGGATAACAGGCTGATCTTCCCCAAGAGTCCATATCGACGGGATGGTTTGGCACCTCGATGTCGGCTCGTCGCATCCTGGGGCTGGAGTCGGTCCCAAGGGTTGGGCTGTTCGCCCATTAAAGCGGTACGCGAGCTGGGTTTAGAACGTCGTGAGACAGTTCGGTCCCTATCCGCTGTGCGCGTAGGAGTCTTGAGAAGGGCTGTCCCTAGTACGAGAGGACCGGGACGGACGAACCTCTGGTGTGCCAGTTGTTCTGCCAAGGGCATGGCTGGTTGGCTACGTTCGGGAGGGATAACCGCTGAAAGCATCTAAGCGGGAAGCCTGCTTCGAGATGAGGACTCCCACCCACTTGATGGGGTAAGGCTCCCAGTAGACGACTGGGTTGATAGGCCGGATATGGAAGCACGGTAACGTGTGGAGTTGACCGGTACTAATAGGCCGAGGGCTTGTCCTCAGTTGCTCGCGTCCACTGTGTTAGTTCTGAGGCAACGACCCCGTATGTGTGTGTACGGTCCGGTCGGACTTCATAGTGTTTCGGTGGTCATAGCGTGAGGGAAACGCCCGGTTACATTCCGAACCCGGAAGCTAAGCCTTACAGCGCCGATGGTACTGCAGGGGGGACCCTGTGGGAGAGTAGGACACCGCCGAACAATCATTCAAAGGGTTGGACCCTGAACTTCGGTTCGGGGTCCAACCCTTTTTTGTTCCGCGTCACTTGAAGTTCAGGTTCCGCATCCAGCATCCACGGCATGGGTACTGCTGCAATGCTCAGGGCGGCCGGAGTGGGCATCGGTGACGAGGTCGTCGTGCCGGCCTTCGGGAACGTGGAAGTCGCCGAGGCGGTGACCCTGGCAGGTGCGCGTCCGGTGTTCGCCGACATAGACCCTGTGACGTACTGCCTTGATCCGTCCGCTGTCGAGGCGGCCGTAACTCCGCGGACGGCGGCCGTCGTTGTCGTACATCGCTTCGGCCGACCGGCCGACATGGGGCGGTTGCACGGAGTCGGTCAGCGGCACGGGCTTCTGGTGTTGCAGCAGGGTGAGTCCGAGGCGCCGTACGACGAGGTCGCCCAGCGCAGGGAGCGTGCCGCGTATCTCGATGGGAAGTTGCGGGGGGTCCGCACGCCCGACGGCGGGGACGGGCACACCTATCAGCAGTACGTCGTGCGCGTGCCGGGGAACGGGCGGCCCGACCGGGACGCGTTCGCACGAGCCGTGCGGGTCAGAGGGGTCGACTGCCGGGTCCCGGTGAAGACTCCCGTGCACCGACTGCCGGAGTTCCGGCGATGTGTGTCGCTGCGGGAGACCGAGCTGGCGGCCGACGAGACGCTGGCGCTGCCGGTCGACGCCGCGTTGACCAAGCGGGACATGCAGCGGATCGTGGCCGCGTGCAACGCGCTGGGCGGATTGCTCCAGCCGGCCTTCTGAACGGGTTTGGGAGCACGGGTCCGTTCGGGGTATGATCTATTGCGTTGCCGCGAGGGAAACCTCGAAAAGTGACTGGCCCCTATAGCTCAGTCGGCAGAGCGTCTCCATGGTAAGGAGAAGGTCAACGGTTCGATTCCGTTTGGGGGCTCCAGCAGAAAGGCCCCGCCCATTCGGGCGGGGCCTTCTTCGTATCCGCGTTCAGTCCTTGTGGATGCCCGGCACGCGCATCGCCAGAATCGCCATGTCGTCCGACGGGGCATCCGACGCGAAGCGCTCCACGGCGCGCATGATGCGGGCCGCGACCGCACCCGCCGTCAGGCCTGTGCAGGTCGTGAGGACGTCGGCGAGGCCGTCGTCGCCCAGCATGCGGGTGCCTTCACGGCGTTCGGTGACGCCGTCCGTGACGCACAGGAGCACATCGCCCGGATCGAGGGTGACCGTCTGCTCGTACAGCTCGAGGTCCTCCATGACGCCGAGGAGCGGCTGGGGTTCGGCTGCCGCCTCCACCGTGCCGTCCTGGCGCAGCCGGAGGGGGAGCGGGTGGCCTGCGCAGACCACCTTCAGTTCCGCGCTGCCGTCCTCCTGCGGGCGCATCTCGCCGTAGAGGAGGGTCAGGAAGCGGCTGCGGGCGCCCTCGTCGAGGATCGCGGAGTTGAGGCGCTCGAGGACCGCCGGGCCGCTGAGCCCCTCCCTTGCCAGGAGCCTCAGCGCATGGCGGGCCAGGCCCGTCACCGCCGCCGCGTTCGGGCCCGTGCCGCAGACGTCTCCGATGGCGAAGCCGTACGCGCCGTCGCGGATGGGGAAGAGGTCGTAGAAGTCGCCGCCGACCTCGTTGCCCTCGCCCGCCGCGCGGTAGATGACCTCGACCTCGACGCCGTCGATCTGGGGGAGTTCCGGCGGCAGGAGGCTGCGCTGGAGGGACTGGCTGATGGCCGTGCGCTCGGAGTACAGGCGGGCGTTGTCCAGGGCGAGGGCGGCCCGCCGGCTCAAGTCCTCGGCCAGTTCCAGGATTTCCTGGCGGAAGTGTTCGTCGGTGGGCTTGCCGAGAGTCAGCATGCCGATGACGCGGTTGCGGGCCACCAGCGGCAGGACGACTGTCTCGCCGCCCACCGCCGACGCCGTCGCCAGCGTCGTACCGATGCCGGAGCTCACCGTCATGGGTTCGCCGAGGCCGAGACTGCGCATGGAGGTGCGCAGGGCGGCCTGGTGGGCGGCCTCGGACGGGGCCGGCCAGACGCGCGCACCGGGGGTGGGCACCGGGTCGGGCGGGGCAATCTTGGAGAGCAACGACTTGATGCCGTCGATGAGTTCCTCGTCCTCGTGCAGGACGTACGACAGGTAGGGCTCCGAGGCCTGGTCCGCGATCGTGTAGACGGCGCACCAGGTGGCGAGGGTCGGGACCGTCATCTGGGCCATCAGAGCCAGGGTCTGGTCGCGGTCGAGCGTTCCGGCGAGCAGGTCCGAGGCCTCCACCAGGAAGCTGAGCGATCCTCGGCGCAGGCGCTCCAGCTCGCCCAGGCGGGCCGACTCCACCGCCAGGGCGATGCGGTCCGCCGCGAACTGGAGTCGCAGCGCCTCTTCGTTGGAGTATCGGCCGGGGCCTTCGGCCGCGACGCCCAGGGAGCCGGTGAGGCGGCCCTCGACCTTCAGCGGCACGGTGACCACCGACCGCATGCCCGTGCCGTTCAGCAGGGGGACGGCGCCGGGGACGGCCGTGAGGTCGTCGTGGACCGCGGGCATGCGGGCCGAGCCGTAGCGGCCGGGGCCCGCCTCGACCGGTACGCGTGCGAAGCGCTGGCGGGCGGAGGGCAGACCGGTGGAGGCGCGGACCTCCAACTCCGTCTCGTCGTCGGTCGCCAGGAGCAGGAAGGCGGAGTCGCCGTCGAGCATGTCGCGGGCGCGTTCGACCGTGCGCTGGAGGAGGCCGTCGAGGTCGTCGGGTGCCGGCGAGCCGATGAACACCTCGAAGGGATCGGAGTTCTGGCCGTCGGCAGGGGCCGGGTCGGAGGACGGGACGCGCATCGGCGTCTGCAGGACGGCCCGTTCGTGGTCGCGGACGAGGAGACAGACCGTGGACGGCTCCCCGTCCGTGTCGCGGACGCGGAGGTGGGAGGCGTACACCGGGGTGACACGGCCGTCGGCGCCGCGGATGCCGTAACTGCCTTCCCAGCGCGAGAGTTGCAGGGCTTCCGCGATGCCTGTGCTGGTGCCGGGTGTGTGCGGCCAGGCCGCGAGGTCGGTCAGCGGCTTGCCGACGACCTGGTCGGCCGGGTAGCCGAAGAGTTCCTCGGCGTCCTCGTTCCAGGCCGCGATGGAGCCGGTGCGGTCGATCTGGACGACCGCGACGCGGACGCGGCTGTCGGCGAGCGGGAGGAGGTCGGCGGGGAGGGACGGCCCGGCGGCGCGGGTGCCCACCGGGCGCTCGGGCAGGTCGAGTTGGAACCAGACCTGCTTGTGCGTGGGGGTGTACTCGACGCCCCAGCGGCCGGCGATCGCCGCGCACAGCTGGAGGCCGCGGCCACCCTCGCGGTCGGGGCTGCCCATGTTGACGGCCGTGGCCTGCAGCGGGATCTCGCGCTCCGGATACCGGTCGGCCACCTCGATCCGCACCCCGTCGTCGCTGCGCAGGCACAGGACGTCGGCCGATGTGCCCGCGTGCACCACGGCGTTGGTCACCAGTTCGCTGGTGAGGACCACGGCGTCGTCCACGATGTCGGCGAAGCCCCAGCCCTGGAGGGTGTCGCGGACGAAGGACCGCGCGGTCGCGACCGATCGTCCGACGGGCTCGAAGCTGGCGGCCGCGCGCGCGGTGATCACAGAACTCCTCGACCGGTTGTCGACGTACAGGGCTCCGTGGCCGACCTGGTCGCGCCGCTCGTACGGCCGCGCGCCCGTCGGCCGGGGGTCCGGGGGCTGTCCCCCAGGGATCAGTCCGGTGGTCATGTGTGCGGCCGCCCCTCCGATGCCCGCTCGTTCTCGTGCCACCGCCCAGACCGGACGGACCGGCGCGGCTGGACAGCCGCATGCAAGGTTACTTACCTTCCCTGTCCGAGCGGATGCCGGTCGCCGGTGTTTCCGTCCGTAGGGTGTGCGGACGATGTGCGAAGCTGCCGAACTGTTATGGCCTGGTTCGGTGAGGGTGAAACACTGGGCAAGCTTCTTGTGAAGGTCCGGGCAGGCTGGGTGTCTTCTGTGTACGGCGGGCAGCAGCCCCCAGGTGTGGCCTGATTACATCGGGCAGAAATACACAGCAGCAACTGGTAAGTCGAACAGAAGTACCCGAGCACAGCAGTAACGGTCGACCCCTGCGGGAGGGACACAGTGGAGTCTGGCGCAGCGACGCGGGCCACGAAGACGCGCGCGAAAGGCGGACAGTCCCTGAGCAACCAGCGCAAACCGCGCAACGGGACCACCGTGGTGGACACGGCCGCCTTGAACCGGCTGCTGGTGGCTCTGGTGGCCATGCGCGACGGAAACTTCCGAAAGCGGCTCACGGTGTCGGGCGACGGCGTGATGTCGGAGATTGCTGCGGTTTTCAATGAGGTGGCCGACCGCAATCTGCATTTGACGGGTGAGTTGTCGCGCGTGCGGCGCATGGTGGGGCGTGACGGCAAACTCACGGAACGGCTGGAAACAGGCGCCTGCGAGGGTTCCTGGGCGGCCGCGATCGACAACTCCAATGCTCTCGTGGACGACCTCGTACGGCCCGTCTCCGAGGTCGGCCGGGTGCTGTCCGCGGTGGCCGAGGGCGATCTGTCGCCGCGTATGGAGCTGCGGACGCACACCCCGGAGGGGGTCGGGCATCCGCTGCGCGGCGAGTTCCTCAAGGTCGGCCGGACGGTCAACAACCTGGTCGATCAGTTGTCGACGTTCGCCGACGAGGTCACGCGTGTGGCCAGTGAGGTGGGGACCCAGGGCAAGCTGGGCGGACAGGCCCAGGTGCGTGGTATGTCCGGTTCCTGGAAGGACCTCACGGAGTCCGTCAACACGATGGCGGACCGGCTGACGGCCCAGGTGCGGGACATCGCCCTGGTGACGACGGCGGTCGCCAAGGGTGACCTGTCCCGCAAGGTCACGGTTCATGTGGCCGGCGAGATGCTGGAGCTGAAGAACACCGTCAACACGATGGTCGACCAGCTGTCCGCCTTCTCCTCCGAGGTGACCCGGGTCGCGCGCGAGGTGGGCACCGAGGGCATCCTCGGCGGCCAGGCGCAGGTGTCCGGCGTGGACGGTGTGTGGAAGGAACTCACCGATTCGGTGAACACCATGGCCGGCAACCTCACGGCCCAGGTGCGCGGGATCGCGGAGGTCACGACCGCGGTCGCCAACGGTGATCTGTCGCGGAAGGTCACCGTGCCTGCGCGCGGCGAGGTCGCACAGCTCGCCGAGACGATCAACCAGATGACCGAGACGCTGCGGATCTTCGCGGACGAGGTCACGCGCGTGGCCAACGAGGTCGGCTCCGAGGGCCGGCTCGGCGGGCAGGCGAACGTGCCGGGTGCGGCGGGTACGTGGAAGGACCTCACCGACTCCGTCAACACCGTCTTCCGGAACCTCACCACGCAGGTGCGAGACATCGCCGCCGTGACGACGGCGGTGGCCAGCGGTGACCTGTCGCAGAAGGTCACTGTCGACGTGGCCGGCGAGATGCTGGAGCTGAAGAACACCGTCAACGGGATGGTGGACCAGCTGTCCGCCTTCGGCGCCGAGGTCACGCGGGTGGCGCGGGAGATCGGCGTCGAGGGCGAACTGGGCGGGCAGGCACAGGTCTCCGGGGCGGCGGGTACCTGGAAGGACCTCACCGACTCCGTCAACACGGCGTTCCGGAATCTCACCGGACAGGTGAGGAACATCGCCCAGGTGACGACGGCGGTGGCCAACGGTGACCTGTCGCAGAAGGTCACCGTCGACGTGTCCGGCGAGATGCTCCAGCTGAAGAACACCGTGAACACGATGGTGGACCAGCTGTCGTCGTTCGCGGACCAGGTGACCCGGATGGCCCGGGACGTGGGCACGGAGGGGCGCCTGGGCGGTCAGGCCCGCGTGGACGGCGTGTCGGGCACCTGGAAGGAACTCACCGACTCCGTCAACTTCATGGCCGGCAACCTCACCTCGCAGGTGCGGCAGATCGCCCAGGTGACGACCGCGGTCGCCCGGGGTGACCTCTCGCAGAAGATCGACGTCGACGCGCGCGGGGAGATCCTCGAGCTGAAGAACACCATCAACACGATGGTCGACCAGCTCTCCGCCTTCGCCGACCAGGTGACGAGGGTCGCGCGCGAGGTGGGTACGGACGGCCGGCTGGGCGGCCAGGCCCAGGTGCCCGGTGTCGCGGGTGTGTGGCGGGACCTGACGGACTCCGTGAACGGCATGGCCGGCAACCTGACCGCACAGGTGCGCAACATCGCGCAGGTCGCCACCGCCGTGGCCCGCGGTGACCTCTCGCAGAAGATCACCGTGGACGCGCGCGGGGAGATCCTGGAGCTGAAGAACACCCTCAACACGATGGTGGACCAGCTGTCGTCGTTCGCCCAGGAGGTCACGCGTGTGGCCCGCGAGGTGGGCACGGAGGGCATCCTGGGCGGCCAGGCCGAGGTGCAGGGTGTCTCCGGCACCTGGAAGGACCTCACGCAGTCCGTGAACTTCATGGCGAACAACCTGACCATCCAGGTCCGCAACATCGCCGAGGTCACGACCGCCGTCGCCAAGGGCGACCTGTCGAAGAAGATCACCGTCGACGCCAAGGGCGAGATCCTCGAACTCGTCACCACCGTGAACACGATGGTGGACCAGCTGTCGTCGTTCGCCGAGCAGGTGACCCGTGTGGCCCGCGAGGTGGGCACCGAGGGCATCCTGGGCGGCCAGGCGCACGTGCCCGGTGTCGTGGGCATCTGGAAGGACCTCAGCGACAACGTCAACCTGATGGCCAAGAACCTGACCGTCCAGGTGCGCAACATCTCCCAGGTCGCGGCGGCGGTCGCCAACGGCGATCTGACCCGGACGGTGACGATCGAGGCGCGCGGCGAGGTCGCGCAGCTCGCCGACACGTTCAACACGATGGTGAAGACGCTGAGTTCCTTCGCCGACCAGGTCACCAAGGTGGCCCGCGAGGTGGGCACTGACGGCATCCTGGGCGGCCAGGCGCATGTGCCGGGCGTGGCCGGCACGTGGAAGGACCTCACCGAGTCCGTGAACCAGATGGCGTCCAACCTGACCGGCCAGGTGCGCAACATCGCCATGGTCACGACCGCCATCGCCAAGGGTGACCTGACGAAGAAGATCGACATCGACGCGCGGGGCGAGATCCTCGAGCTGAAGACGACCATCAACACGATGGTCGACCAGCTGTCGTCCTTCGCCGAGGAGGTCACCCGAGTCGCCCGCGAGGTGGGCACCGAGGGTCAGCTCGGCGGTCAGGCACGCGTGCGTGACGTCGACGGAACCTGGCGCGACCTGACCGAGTCCGTGAACGAGATGGCCGGGAACCTGACCCGTCAGGTGCGTGCCATCGCGCGCGTGGCCACCGCGGTGACCCGAGGCGACCTGAACCTGAAGATCGACGTCGACGCCTCCGGCGAGATCCAGGAACTGCAGGACTACATCAACAAGATGATCGCCAACCTGCGTGACACCACGATCGCCAACAAGGAGCAGGACTGGCTCAAGGGCAACCTCGCGCGCGTGTCCGCCCTGATGCAGGGGCGGCGCGACCTGGAGGACGTGGCCTCGCTCATCATGAGCGAACTGCCGCCCCTGGTGGCCGCCCAGCACGGCGCGTTTTTCCTGGCGATGCCGCCCGCCGACAGTGCGGGGGACCAGGGCGACCAGTACGAGCTGCGGATGCTGGGCTCGTACGGCTACTCGATGGGCTCCATGCCCACGTCGTTCCGGCCGGGTGAGGCGCTGGTCGGTACGGCCGCCGAGGAGAAGCGCACGATCCTCGTCGAGAACGCGCCGAGCGGTTATCTGAAGATCTCCTCCGGACTCGGAGAGGCGCCGCCCGCGCAAGTGATCGTCCTTCCGGTGCTGTTCGAGGGCAAGGTGCTCGGTGTCATCGAGTTGGCCTCCTTCACTCCCTTTACGCAGATTCAGAAGGACTTCCTCAATCAGATCGCCGAGATGATCGCGACCAGCGTCAACACGATCTCCGTCAACACCAAGACGGAGCAGCTGCTGAAGCAGTCGCAGGAGCTGACCGAGCAACTGCGCGAGCGGTCGGCCGAGCTGGAGCAGCGGCAGAAGGCCCTGCAGGCGTCCAACGCCGAACTGGAGGAGAAGGCCGAGCTGCTGGCCCAGCAGAACCGTGACATCGAGGTGAAGAACACCGAGATCGAGGAGGCGCGGCAGGTCCTGGAGGAGCGCGCCGAACAGCTCGCGGTCTCCATGCGCTACAAGAGCGAGTTCCTGGCCAACATGTCGCACGAGCTGCGTACGCCGCTCAACTCGCTGCTGATTCTGGCCAAGTTGCTCGCCGACAACGCCGAGGGCAACCTCTCCCCGAAGCAGGTCGAGTTCGCCGAGACGATTCACGGGGCCGGCTCCGACCTGCTTCAGCTGATCAACGACATCCTCGACCTGTCGAAGGTCGAGGCGGGCAAGATGGACGTCTCTCCGACGCGCATCGCGCTCGTCCAGCTCGTCGACTACGTGGAGGCCACCTTCCGGCCGCTGACCGCCGAGAAGGGCCTCGACCTGTCCGTACGGGTGTCGCCCGAACTGCCCGCCACGCTGCACACCGATGAGCAGCGACTGCTGCAGGTGCTGCGCAACCTGCTGTCCAACGCGGTGAAGTTCACCGACTCGGGGTCGGTCGAGCTGGTCATCCGGCCCTCGGGAGCCGATGTGCCGGTGGCGATCCGGGAGCAGTTGCTGGAGGCCGGTTCGCTGACCGACCCGGACGCGCCGTTGATCGCGTTCTCGGTGACCGACACCGGCATCGGGATCGCCGCCAGCAAGATGCGGGTCATCTTCGAGGCGTTCAAGCAGGCGGACGGCACCACGAGCCGCAAGTACGGCGGTACGGGTCTGGGGCTGTCCATCTCCCGGGAGATCGCACAGTTGCTCGGCGGTGAGATCCACGCGCAGAGCGAGCCGGGCCGCGGCTCCACGTTCACGCTGTACCTTCCGCTGCACCCGACCGAGCTGCCGCCGCAGGGCTACCAGCAGACCGTGCCCGCCCTGGAGGCTGGCGACCTGGTGGCCTCGGAGAACGGGTCGGCCGCGTTGTCGGAGCTGTCCGAGGTCGAGATCGAGACGCCGGCCGAGGTGAAGTCGTACCGGGAGACGCAGAACGGCGCCGCCGCACTGTTCAGGCGCCGCCGCAGGGCGGCCGTGCCCGCGGGCGAGTTGCGGCCCGGCCAGACGGAGGCGTGGTCGGCCGCCGAGCACGTGGCCGCGCCGCAGCCGCACCGCGGGATCCGGTTCGGCGGGGAGAAGGTGCTCATCGTCGACGACGACATCCGCAACGTGTTCGCGCTGACCAGTGTTCTGGAGCAGCACGGCCTGTCCGTGCTGTACGCGGAGAACGGCCGCGAGGGTATCGAGGTGCTGGAACAGCACGACGACGTGGCGGTCGTCCTGATGGACATCATGATGCCCGAGATGGACGGGTACGCGACGACGACGGCGATCCGCAGGATGCCGCAGTTCTCCGGCCTGCCGATCATCGCGCTGACGGCGAAGGCGATGAAGGGCGACCGGGAGAAGGCGATCGAGTCGGGCGCCTCCGACTACGTCACGAAGCCCGTCGATCCGGATCACCTGCTGTCGGTGATGCGGCAGTGGATGCGGGAGGAGTGACCGGAACGGGTGGAGTTGGTCGAGGCTTCGTACAGGTCTCGTACAGACCTCGTACAGGCTTCGTCCGGACGTGGCGGGAACCTTCGGCGTTCACGTGGAGTTGCTGACTCAGGGTGCCCGGAGTCGTGTAGAAGTACGGGATTGGGGGAACCTTCTGGTCCCCCGCCGCGTTTCTGCTACGTGCACAGTGACATCGCGGTGACAGGGTGTGGCGACAGGCGGGGTGCGGCTACCATGACCGGCACGAGGACGGGCGGCGCAAGGGAGTCGTCCCAAGGGGCGGCGCCCGGTGCACTGCCGGGGCGAGGAGGGCGGGCCATGGTGCAGAAGGCCAAGATCCTCCTGGTCGATGACCGGCCGGAGAATCTGCTGGCGCTGGAGGCGATCCTCTCGGCGCTCGATCAGACGCTGGTGCGGGCATCGTCCGGGGAGGAAGCGCTCAAAGCACTGCTGACGGACGATTTCGCGGTCATCCTGCTGGACGTCCAGATGCCGGGCATGGACGGGTTCGAGACGGCCGCGCACATCAAGCGGCGCGAGCGGACCCGGGACATCCCGATCATCTTCCTCACCGCCATCAACCATGGGCCGCACCACACCTTCCGCGGGTACGCGGCGGGTGCGGTGGACTACATCTCCAAGCCGTTCGACCCGTGGGTGCTGCGGGCGAAGGTCTCCGTGTTCGTCGAGCTGTACATGAAGAACTGCCAGCTGCGGGAGCAGGCGGCGCTGCTGCGGCTGCAGTTGGAGGGCGGTGGCGGCAAGGCCGCGGTCGGCGGCGGCTCCAAGGAGCCGGCCGGGCTGCTCGCCGAGCTCTCGGCGCGGCTCGCGGCCGTCGAGGAGCAGGCCGAGGCGCTGTCCAAGCAGCTGGACGACGAGTCCGCGGACGCGGCCGCAGTGGCGACCGCGGCCCACCTCGAGCGCAAACTCACCGGCCTGCGCAGGGCGCTGGACGCCCTGGAGCCCGGCACGGGCGGCACCGCTCCCTCGGTGCCGTCGCAGAACTGACGCGTGCCGCGACCGTAGTTGCGTACGGGCAGGTGGCGGTCGGCATGAGCGCACGTCAGTTTCGTGCCCTTCCAGGGGCGACACGAACGGGTGAAGCTGTGGGCACACGTGTCCGCTGTCGTCTCCACAGGTAACCTCACACCTATGGCCTCACGTCCCTCCGCAGCCAAGAAGCAGCCCGCCAAGAAGGCGGCCGCTCCGGCGAAGGCTCCGGCGAAGAAGGCCGCTGCGAAAAAGGCCCCGGCGAAGAAGGCGCCCGCCAGGAAAGCCGCGGCCAAGAAGCCCGTGCCCAAACCGGCTCCCAGCCCCACCGGGGGCATCTACCGGCTGGTGCGCGCCCTCTGGCTCGGCCTGGCGCACGCCGTCGGCGCCGTGTTCCGCGGCATAGGGAACGGCGCGAAGAACCTCGACCCGGCTCACCGCAAGGACGGTGTCGCGCTGCTGCTGTTCGGCGTCGGGCTGATCGTCGCCGCCGGCACCTGGGCGGATCTGAAGGGTCCCGTCGGCGATCTCGTCGAGATCCTGGTGACCGGCTCGTTCGGGCGTCTCGACCTGCTCGTGCCGATCCTGCTCGCGGTCATCGCCGTGCGCCTCATCCGGCATCCCGAGCAGCCCGATGCCAACGGCCGCATCGTGATCGGTCTGTCCGCGCTCGTCATCGGCGTGCTCGGCCAGGTCCACATCGCGTGCGGAGCGCCCGCCCGCAGCGCCGGCATGCATGCCATAAGGGACGCCGGCGGCCTCATCGGCTGGGGCGCGGCCACCCCGTTGACGTACACCATGGGCGAGGTCCTCGCCGTACCGCTGCTCGTGCTGCTCACGATCTTCGGTCTGCTGGTCGTCACGGCCACCCCGGTCAACGCCATTCCGCAGCGGCTGCGGCTGCTCGGCGTGAAGCTGGGTGTCCTGCACGACCGCGAGCAGGACGAATACACCGAGGACGACGAGCGCTACGACGACCAGTGGCGCGAGGCACTGCCCGCGCGCTCCCGCAAACGGGGGTCGGCGCCCCAGGCGTTCGACCCCGACAGTGCGGAGCAGGAGGCCCTCTCGCGTCGCCGCGGCCGTCCCCGGCGCTCCGCGGTGCCGCAGCCCGACATGGAACGGCAGATGGACGCCGTGGACGTCGCCGCGGCCGCCGCTGCCGCGCTCGACGGCGCGGTCCTGCACGGCATGCCGCCCTCGCCGATCGTCGCGGACCTGACTCAGGGCGTGAGCGTGGGCGACCGCGAGGAGACCGCGCCGACGCCGACACCGGTTCCGGCGGCGCGCCCCAAGCAGGAGAAGCTGAAGGCGGAGGTCCCCGACCTCACCAAGGCGCCGCCCGCCGAGACGTCCGACCTGCCGCCGCGCGCCGAGCAGCTTCAGCTGTCCGGCGACATCACCTACTCGCTGCCCTCGCTCGACCTCCTCGCGCGCGGGGGTCCCGGCAAGGCGCGCAGCGCCGCCAACGACGCGGTCGTCGCCTCGCTGACGAACGTCTTCTCCGAGTTCAAGGTCGACGCCGCCGTCACCGGCTTCACGCGCGGGCCGACGGTCACGCGCTACGAGGTCGAGCTCGGCCCCGCCGTGAAGGTCGAGCGGATCACCGCGCTCACCAAGAACATCGCGTATGCCGTCGCCAGCCCCGACGTGCGGATCATCAGCCCGATCCCCGGCAAGTCGGCGGTCGGCATCGAGATCCCGAACACCGACCGGGAGATGGTCAACCTCGGTGACGTACTCCGCCTCGCGGACGCGGCCGAGGACGACCACCCGATGCTGGTCGCGCTCGGCAAGGACGTCGAGGGCGGCTACGTCATGGCCAACCTCGCGAAGATGCCGCACGTACTGGTCGCCGGAGCCACCGGTTCCGGTAAGTCGTCCTGCATCAACTGCCTGATCACGTCGGTCATGGTCCGGGCGACTCCCGAGGACGTCCGCATGGTCCTCGTCGACCCCAAGCGCGTCGAGCTGACGGCGTACGAGGGCATCCCGCACCTGATCACGCCGATCATCACCAACCCGAAGCGGGCCGCCGAGGCGCTGCAGTGGGTCGTACGCGAGATGGATCTCCGATACGACGACCTCGCGGCGTACGGATTCCGGCACATCGACGACTTCAACGAGGCCATCCGCAACGGCAAGGTCAAGCTGCCCGAGGGCAGTGAGCGCGAGCTTCAGCCCTACCCGTACCTGCTGGTGATCGTCGACGAGCTCGCCGACCTCATGATGGTCGCGCCGCGCGACGTCGAGGACGCGATCGTGCGCATCACGCAGCTCGCGCGCGCGGCCGGCATCCACCTGGTGCTCGCCACGCAGCGGCCGTCCGTCGACGTCGTCACCGGCCTCATCAAGGCGAACGTGCCGTCGCGGCTCGCGTTCGCCACGTCTTCGCTCGCGGACTCGCGCGTCATCCTCGACCAGCCGGGCGCCGAGAAGCTGATCGGCAAGGGCGACGGGCTGTTCCTGCCGATGGGGGCCAACAAGCCGACCCGTATGCAGGGTGCCTTCGTGACCGAGGACGAGGTCGCGGCGATCGTCCAGCACTGCAAGGACCAGATGGCACCCGTCTTCCGGGACGACGTCGTCGTGGGGACCAAGCAGAAGAAGGAGATCGACGAGGACATCGGCGACGACCTCGACCTGCTGTGCCAGGCGGCCGAGCTGGTCGTCTCCACGCAGTTCGGGTCCACCTCGATGCTCCAGCGTAAGCTGCGCGTCGGCTTCGCGAAGGCCGGCCGGCTCATGGACCTGATGGAGTCCCGGGGCGTCGTCGGGCCGAGCGAGGGGTCCAAGGCCCGTGACGTTCTTGTGAAACCCGATGAGTTGGACGGCGTACTCGCCGTGATCCGCGGGGAGTCTGAAGGGTAGGGAAACGGGACGTCGAGGTCGTCTCGCGGGCGGGTGCGCAATCCGGGTGATGTTCGATCGTGACTCACTCGTGAGCGATCATTGAGCAACCGTTTCCCTTCGGCGTACGTCAAGTTGAGGGAAGCGACAAGCTTGCACCCCACCATCGGCATGACCGGCCATTCCGATGGCGTACAAATCGATACCGCCCGGTTGCCCCACCCTTTCGCACCCCCCCTAGACTGAACCTCCAGCACAGGTGGCTACACGCTCGAAAGGCGCCCCCGTGTCCATCGGCAACTCCCCTGAAGACGAGCGTCCGTTCGAAGACGTTTCCGAGGAAGCCCGCCCCTCCGTCGGCCGTGCGCTGCAGCAGGCGCGCATCGCAGCCGGGCTGACCGTCGACGACGTCAGTACCGCCACCCGGGTCCGTATCGCCATCGTCCATGCGATCGAGGCGGACAACTTCGCCCCTTGTGGCGGCGACGTCTACGCCCGCGGTCACATCAAGACGCTGGCCAGGGCCGTCCACCTCGATCCGGCCCCGCTGCTCGCGCAGTACGACGCCGAGCACGGCGGCCGTCCGGCGCCGACGCCGGCCGCGCCCATGTTCGAGGCGGAACGCATCCGCCCGGAGCGGCGCGGGCCGAACTGGACCGCGGCGATGGTCGCCGCGATCGTCGCCGTCGTCGGCTTCGTCGGGTTCACCGTGGTCAGGGGCGGTGACGACGGCGGCGCGAAGGGACAGGTCGCCGAGGGCACCCTGCCCGAGGCCGGCAAGTCCGCCTCACCCACGCCGAAGAGCAGCAAGCCGGCCGACGAGAAGCCCGAGCCCTCGGACAGCGCCATCGCGGCCGCGCCCCAGGACAAGGTGACCGTCCAGGTGAGCGCCGTCGACGGCCGCAGCTGGATCTCCGCCAAGGACCACAACGGCCGGCTGCTGTTCGACGGTCTCCTCAAGCAGGGCGAGTCCAAGACCTTCCAGGACAGCTCGAAGATCAACCTCGTCCTCGGTGACGCCGGCGCCATCCAGTTGTACGTCAACGGCAAGAAGATCGAGGACGACTTCCAGCCCGGCGCCGTGGAGCGTCTGACGTACACGAAGGGTGATCCGCAGGTCGGGTAAGAGGCAGGCTCACTGGTACGGGGTCGGCGGCCGGTCAAGATCGCCAACCCCGTCGACGTGGGCTGTCAGTGAGACAAAGTAGTCTTGAGCCCATGCCTGAACGCCGTACCGTCGCACTCGTCACCCTTGGCTGCGCCCGTAACGAGGTGGACTCGGAGGAGCTCGCAGGCCGCTTGGAGGCGGACGGCTGGAACCTCGTGGAGGACGCCGCGGAAGCGGACGTCGCCGTCGTCAACACCTGTGGTTTCGTCGACGCCGCCAAGAAGGACTCCGTCGACGCGCTGCTCGAGGCCAACGACCTCAAGGGGCACGGCAGAACCCAGGCCGTCGTGGCGGTGGGCTGCATGGCCGAGCGGTACGGCAAGGAACTCGCCGAAGCCCTCCCCGAGGCCGACGGCGTGCTCGGCTTCGACGACTACGCGGACATCTCCGACCGTCTGCAGACCATCCTGAACGGCGGCATCCACGCCTCGCACACCCCGCGCGACCGCCGCAGGCTGCTGCCGATCACCCCGGCCGAGCGGCAGTCGGTCTCGGACGTCGCCCTTCCCGGACACGGTGCCGCGGCCGATCTCCCGGAGGGCCTCGCTCCGGCCTCGGGCCCGCGCGCACCCCTGCGCCGCCGCCTGGACGGCGCCCCGGTCGCCTCGGTGAAGCTCGCCTCCGGCTGCGACCGGCGCTGCTCCTTCTGCGCCATCCCCTCCTTCCGCGGCTCCTTCATCTCGCGCCGCCCGAGCGACGTCCTGAACGAGACGCGCTGGCTGGCCGAGCAGGGCGTCAAGGAGATCATGCTGGTCTCCGAGAACAACACCTCCTACGGCAAGGACCTGGGCGACATCCGCCTGCTGGAGTCCCTGCTGCCCGAGCTGGCGGAGGTCGACGGCATCGAGCGGGTGCGGGTGAGTTACCTCCAGCCGGCCGAGATGCGACCCGGCCTCATCGACGTACTGACCTCGACCCCGAAGATCGCGCCCTACTTCGACCTGTCCTTCCAGCACTCCGCGCCCGGTGTGCTGCGCGCCATGCGCCGCTTCGGCGACACGGACCGTTTCCTGGAACTGCTCGACACCATCCGCGCCAAGGCCCCCGAGGCCGGCGTGCGCTCGAACTTCATCGTGGGCTTCCCCGGCGAGTCCGAGGCGGATCTGGCCGAGCTGGAGCGCTTCCTGAACAGCGCGCGGCTGGACGCCATCGGCGTCTTCGGCTACTCCGACGAGGAGGGCACCGAAGCGGCGACGTACGAGAACAAGCTCGACGAGGACGTCGTCGCCGACCGTCTCGCCCGTGTCTCCCGCCTGGCGGAGGAGCTCGTCTCGCAGCGCGCGGAGGAGCGCGTCGGGGAAACCGTGCGCGTGCTCGTCGAGTCCGTCGACGGCGAGGAGGGCGTGTACGGCCGCGGGACGCACCAGGCGCCCGAGACGGACGGCCAGGTGCTGCTCACGGGCAGCGAGGGGCTCACCGTCGGCCGTATGGTCGAGGCGAAGGTGGTCGGTACGGAGGGTGTCGACCTGGTGGCCGAGCCGCTGCAGGGCTCGCTCGCATGGCGTGAGGAGGCGGACAGATGACCGGTGTACCGGCGTCCGCCGCGGGCGGCTCCCCGAAAGCGAAGGCCACCACGGGCGGTGCGGCATCTGCCGCTGCCTCCTCCGGGACTGCTTCCGGCGCTGCTGCCGGCGCACCGGGCGGCGTGAAGCCAGTGCGGGGCGGGAAGATCGCGGCCGCGGCGGTCAACCAGGCCAGCGTCTGGAACGTCGCCAATCTGCTGACCATGCTCCGGCTCGTCCTGGTGCCCGGCTTCGTCGCGCTGATGCTGGCCGACGGCGGATACGACCCGGCGTGGCGTTCGCTCGCCTGGGCCGCCTTCGCCATCGCCATGATCACCGACCTGTTCGACGGGCACCTGGCGCGGACGTACAACCTGGTCACGGACTTCGGGAAGATCGCCGACCCCATCGCCGACAAGGCGATCATGGGGGCGGCGCTGATCTGTCTCTCCGCGCTGGGCGACCTGCCGTGGTGGGTGACAGCCGTCATCCTCGGCCGGGAACTCGGTGTGACGCTGCTGCGTTTCCTGGTCATTCGATACGGCGTCATCCCGGCAAGCCGTGGAGGCAAGCTCAAGACGCTCACGCAGGGCGTGGCCGTCGGGATGTATGTGCTGGCGCTGACGGGATGGCTCGCCACCCTGAGGTGGTGGGTGATGGCGGCGGCCGTCATCCTGACCGTCGTGACCGGGCTCGACTATGTGAGACAGGCCATTGTGCTGCGCCGGCAGGGAATCGCCGAGCGCAAGGCCGCGTTGGAGGAGACGGAAGCGTGAGTTCCCCGGCCACCGACGTGGTGCGACTACTCGGAGTGAAGGGCCAGACCCTCGCTGTGGCCGAGTCGCTGACCGGAGGCCTGGTTGCGGCGGAGATCACATCGGTTCCCGGAGCGTCCAAGGTCTTCCGGGGCTCGGTGACGGCCTACGCCACCGAGCTGAAGCACGAGCTGCTCGGTGTCGATGCCACCCTGCTGGCCGAGTGCGGCGCGGTGGATCCGCAGGTCGCGGCGCAGATGGCGGCCGGAGCGCGGAAGGCGCTGGGCGCCGACTGGGGCATCGCGACCACCGGTGTGGCCGGTCCGGAAGCCCAGGACGGCCAACCCGTCGGGACGGTCTTCGTGGCCGTGGACGGACCCTTCGGGACGGAAGCGGGTTCCGCCGGTGGCGGAAAAGTGGAGGCGCTGCGGTTGAACGGCGACCGCGCGGAAATTCGTATGGAGAGTGTACGGAGCGTACTCGCACTGCTCCTGAAGGAGCTTGTGAGCGAACACACTGGGAATGAGCGGGCACAGGATACGGAACGGAACGGGGGGTTTTGATGTTTGCAGCCCTGAGTGAACACGACATCGCTCCCCGCACGGCCGCGGCGCAAGGCGGTACGGTGGGGCGTGAAGGATGCGGTTACGCGGTCCGAGGAGGGAGCCACCGATGATTCTGCTCCGTCGCCTGCTGGGTGACGTGCTGCGTCGGCAGCGCCAACGCCAGGGCCGTACTCTGCGCGAAGTCTCCTCGTCCGCCCGAGTCTCACTCGGCTATCTCTCCGAGGTGGAGCGGGGGCAGAAGGAGGCTTCCTCCGAGCTGCTCGCCGCCATCTGCGACGCGCTGGACGTACGGATGTCCGAGCTCATGCGGGAAGTGAGCGACGAGCTCGCCCTCGCCGAGCTGGCGCAGTCTGCTGCGGCCACTCCCAGCGAGCCTGTGCCGACGCCGGTTCGTCCGATGCTGGGTTCCGTGTCGGTGACCGGTGTGCCACCGGAACGGGTGACCATCAAGGCGCCCGCCGAGGCGGTGGACGTGGTCGCCGCGTGATTCGCACACGCGTCCACTGACGAGCTGTTTGAAGCCCCGTCCGGGGTTTCTCCGGGAGAACCGGAGGAGTCCGGTCGGGGTTTTTCGCGTTGTGGGGGCCTGCGCGGGTCTGTGCGGGAAGCTTGTTCCGTTTGCCGGTGACGGGTGCGGCGGTCATGGTGGCTGCGTGCGGGGCGGCTTACGGAGGTGTTCGGCGTCCGGCTGGAGGTGGCGGGCCATGACGGGGCGGACAGCGCGCTGGGGAGCCGTTCTGGGGCTCGGGGCGGTCTGGTGGTGGGCCGCGCTCCGGCTCGTGCTGGCGCCGGGCGAGGGGGTGCTGGAGGGAGCGGTCCTGGTCGGCGGGTGGGGGCTGAGCCTGTTGCCGGTGCACTGTGTACCCAAGGCGCGGGCCGCGGGGGCGCTCGCGGCGGGGCGGTGGAGAAGAGCTTGGGGGGCCGCCGGGGGTGGTCCTACCAGGGCATCGTCACACCGCCGTTGGGACGGAGGATCTGGCCCGTCGTGAAGGACGACGCGTCGGACGCCAGGTGCAGGACGGTGTGGGCCACGTCCTGTGGCTCTCCGACCCGGCCCAGCGGGGACATGCGGGACATGAGCGCCTCGGTCCGCGCCTGGGCCTCGCCGTCGTGCCGGTCGGTCATGGGCGTGCGGATCCAGCCTGGGGCGACGGCGTTGACGCGGATGCCGTAGCGGCCCAGCTCCGTCGCGAGCGTCTTCGTCAGCTGGACGACGGCCGCCTTGGCCACGCCGTAGCAGAGCAGGCCCGGGCCGCCGGTGTCGACGGCGCCCGAGGCCATGGTGACGATGCTGCCCCGGACGTTCCGGGCGAGCATCAGACGGGCCGCCTCCTGGCAGGCGTACAGCACGCCCTTGAAATTGACGGTCAGCACCCGGTCGAGGTCCTCGTCGCGCGTCTCCAGCACGGGACTGCTGTGCATGATCCCGGCGACCGCCGCCATCACGTCCAGCCGCTCGCACGACTCGACGGCCTGTTTGAGCTGGGCGCGGTCGGTGACGTCGAGGTGGTGGCAGCGGGCCGCCCCACCCTGGTCCTTGATCAGGGTCGCCGTCTCGTGCAGGCCCCGTGCGTCGAGGTCCGCGCAGTGCACGGTGGCCCCCGCCTCTGCGAGCAGGACCGCACTGGCACGGCCGATGCCGCCGGCCGCGCCGGTGACGAACGCGGTGCGTCCGGTGAGGTCGTACGCCTTGACGGGCATGAAGGGACGGTACGAGGGTTTCTGACGGGTCGTCAATTGGTCGTGCGGGGGCGGAATCGCCGGGCCGCTCGAGCGCCGGGGGCCGGTGCCGGGCCCGTCTGGCAGGCCGGGCACCAGTACGTCGGACGCTCGCGGGAGCCGTCGCCCTGGTCGGCGACACGGACGGATGTGCCGCAGCGCAGGCAGGGGCGGGGTGCGCGTCCGTACACGAACAGGTCCTGGCCGCGGCGGCCCGTCGTCGTGCGGATCGGTCGGTCGCGGTTGGCCTCGAGGAGCTTCTTGGCGAGGGCCGGGAGCTGTGCGGCGCGGTCGGCGGGGAGCGCGCCGACGGGGAGCCAGGGCGTGGCGCCGAGCAGGAAGCAGAGCTCGCTCTTGTACACGTTGCCGATGCCGGCGAGGTTGCGCTGGTCGAGGAGGGCCTCGCCCAGGGGGCGCGAGGGGTCCGAGAGGAGGTTGGCGAGGGCCTGGTCGGGGTTCCAGTCCGGGCCCAGCAGGTCGGGGCCGAGGTGGCCGACGGCACGGTCTTCGTCGCCGGTGCGGAGCAGTTCGAGTACGGGGAGGCGGTAGCCGACGGCAGCGTGGTCGGCGGTGCCCAGGATGGCGCGGATCTGGTGGGCCGGGCCGCCGGTCCAGCGCAGGCCGGTGGCGTACACCTTCCACGAGCCGTCCATCCCCAAGTGCGAGTGCAGTGTCAGGCCGCCCTCGACGCGGGTGAGGAGGTGCTTGCCGCGCGGGGTGACGTCCAGGACCGCCCGGCCGGTCAGGTCGGCCGTGGCGTACTTGGGCACCCGCAGGTCGGAGCGGGTCAGCGCCTTGCCCGCGAGAGCGCCGTGCAGCCGTCTCGCGGTCTGCCAGACCGTGTCTCCTTCGGGCATGGGTCAAGGGTGGCATGCGGGGGCCGCGGGTGGGGCCGGGGTGGCGTGGTGGTGTCATGCCCGCAGCCGCAACCCACGGGGGGTCGCGATGAAGCCTGCTCCTTCCAGGAGGGTGCCTATGGGGGACGTGAGGGCCGAGGCACCGTTGACCCGCTCCACCGTGACCGTGCCGAGGGAACCCGCGCGGGCGGCCGCGGCGAGCGCCTCCGCCGCGTCCTGCAGACGCGGGTCGTCCGTGGCCGCCGTGTCGGTGCCGTCCGGGTCGGCGGGCCAGGCCAGGAGCGTTTTGCCGCCCCGCTCCATGTAGAGCGCCAGCTCGCCGTCGACGAGGACCACCAGGGAGCCCGCCTTGCGGCCCGGCTTGTGCCCGGCGCCGGTCGGTGGCTCGGGCCAGGCGAGGGCCGCGCCGTATGCGTTCGCCGGGTCGGCGGCCGCGAGGACGACGGCTCGGGAGGCGGGGGCGGGGCGGGTACGGCGGTTGCCGAATCCCGAGCCGCCGTACGGTGAGGCCGGGCCGCCTCGAGGGCCGCCGGCGCCCGGTGCGGCGAAGTCGCGGGGTGAGATGTAGTCGCCCGGCGACCGGGACGCGCCGAGCATGCCGAAGTCGTCGTCGAGGTCGAAGCCGTCGGACGGACCGAAGCCGTCGGATGCGCCGAAGGCGCCGGACGGCTCTGTGCCGCCGCCCGGTGGGAATCCGTCGGGTGAGCCGAAGCCGTCGGCTCCGCCGCTGCCGAAGCCCGGGCCCGGCAGAGCCTCGCCCCGGTCGCGGGCGTTGGCCACCGCGCGCAGGCGGTCCACGGCGCCGTCCATCGCGAACTGCGCGGCGCCGAGTCCCTCCACCACGTAACCGCGCCGCGCCTGACCGCTCTCCTCGAAGGCGGACAGGATGCGGTACGTCGCCGAAAAGCCGCCCTCGACGCCCTCCGCGGAGACGGCTCCCCGGGTCACCACACCGTGCCGGTCGAGGAGCGCCCGGGCGAGGGCGTGGGCGCGCACCGTGGGGTCGGCCTCGCGTGCCGGGAGCAGGGACCAGCGGCCCGCGACGGTGGGCGGACCGCTCCGGGACGCAGGGCGGGCGGCGGCCGTCAGGGAGCCGTAGCGGCCCCGTGGGACGGCACGCTTGGCGCGGTGGGCCGTGGAGCCCGCGGTGCGGCCCGAGCCGAGGAGGGAGCGCATCGGTGCCAGCGTGTCGTTCGTGAGCCGGCCGGACCAGGCCAGGTCCCAGACGGCGTCCGCCAGTTGGGGGTCGGTCACGTCCGGGTGCGTGGTGGCGCGGACCTGGTCGGCGATCTGGCGGAAGAACAGGCCGTAGCCCCCGGAGAGGGCGTCCAGGACGGACTGGTGGAGCGCCGTCAGCTCCAGGGGATGCCCGGGGGGCAGAAGGAGCGGCGCCGCGTCCGCCAGGTACAGGGACACCCAGCCGTCCTTGCCGGGCAGGGCCCCTGCTCCGGCCCACACCACCTCCCCGGCCGCGGTGAGTTCGTCGAGCATCGCCGGGGTGTAGTTCGTGACGCGGGACGGCAGGACCAGCTTCTCCAGGGCGGACGCCGGCACGGACGCGCCCTGCAACTGCTCGACCGCGCGCACCAGTCCGTCGATGCCGCGCAGGGAGTGGCCCTTGCCGATGTGCTGCCACTGCGGGAGGAACTGGGCGAGCGCGGCGGGCGGAACGGGCTCCAGCTCGTGCCGCAGAGCGGCGAGGGAACGGCGCCGCAGCCGGCGCAGTACCGCCGCGTCGCACCATTCCTGGCCGATCCCGGCCGGATGGAACTCACCCTGTACGACACGGCCGTTCGCGGCGAGCCGCTGCAACGCGCCCTCGGTGACCGCGACGCCCAGGCCGAAGCGGGCCGCCGCGGTGGCCGACGTGAAGGGGCCGTGGGTGCGGGCGTAGCGCGCGAGGAGGTCACCCAGCGGGTCCTTGAACGGTTCGGTGAACGCCTCCGGCACTCCGACGGGCAGCGCGGTGCCCAGCGCGTCACGCAGGCGGCCCGCGTCCTCGATCGCCGCCCAGTGGTCGGCGCCGGCGACGCGGACCCGGATCGCGCGGCGGGCGGCGGCCAGTTCCTGGGCCCAGTGCGGCTCGGCACCCCGCTCGGCCAACTCGGCGTCGGTGAGCGGGCCCAGGAGGCGAAGGACGTCCGCCACGCCTTCGGCGTCCTTGACGCGGCGGTCCTCGGTGAGCCATTGGAGCTCCTGCTCCAGCTCGGTCAGTACCTCGGCGTCGAGCAGCTCGCGCAGCTCGGCCTGGCCGAGCAGCTCGGCCAGCAGCCGCGAGTCCAGCGACAGGGCGGCGGCGCGGCGCTCGGCGAGCGGGGAGTCTCCCTCGTACAGGAACTGGGCGACGTACCCGAAGAGGAGGGAGCGCGCGAAGGGGGACGGCTCGGGTGTCGTTACCTCGACGAGGCGCACCCTGCGGGACTCCAGGTCGCCCATCAGCTCGACGAGTCCGGGGACGTCGAAGACGTCCTGGAGGCACTCGCGCACCGCCTCCAGGACGATCGGGAACGAGCCGAACTCGCTCGCCACCTCGAGCAGCTGGGCGGCGCGCTGGCGCTGCTGCCACAGCGGGGTGCGCTTGCCGGGGTTGCGGCGCGGCAGCAGCAGAGCGCGGGCGGCGCACTCCCGGAAGCGGGACGCGAACAGGGCCGAGCCGCCGACCTGGTCGGTGACGACCTGGTCGACCTCGCCCTTGTCGAAGACGACGTCCGCCGCGCCGACGGGGGCCTGGTCGGCGTCGTACTCCGTCCCGGCCTTCACGGGTTCCTGGTCGAGCAGGTCCAGGCCCATCAGGTCGGCGTCCGGCAGGCGCAGCACGATGCCGTCGTCGGCGTGCATGACCTGCGCGTCCATGCCGTACCGCTCGGACAGCCGGGCGCCGAGCGCGAGCGCCCACGGGGCGTGGACCTGGGCGCCGAAGGGTGAGTGGACGACGACCCGCCAGTCGCCCAGTTCGTCGCGGAAGCGCTCCACCACGATCGTGCGGTCGTCGGGGACATGGCCGCAGGCCTCGCGCTGCTCGTCCAGATAGGACAGGACGTTGTCCGCGGCCCAGGCGTCCAGGCCCGCGGCGAGCAGGCGCAAGCGGGCGTCCTCCTTGGTGAGCGATCCCACCTCGCGCAGGAACGCGCCCACCGCGCGGCCCAGTTCGAGTGGGCGGCCCAGTTGGTCGCCCTTCCAGAACGGCAGTCGGCCCGGGACGCCGGGGGCGGGGGAGACCAGGACGCGGTCGCGCGTGATGTCCTCGATACGCCAGGAGCTGGTGCCGAGGGTGAAGACGTCGCCGACACGGGACTCGTACACCATCTCCTCGTCGAGCTCGCCCACCCGGCCGCCGCCCTTCTTGGGGTCGGCGCCGGCGAGGAACACTCCGAAGAGGCCCCGATCGGGGATGGTGCCGCCGGAGGTGACGGCGAGACGCTGCGCGCCGGGGCGGCCGGCGACCGTGCCGGCGACGCGGTCCCAGACCAGGCGCGGGCGCAGCTCCGCGAAGGCGTCTGAGGGGTAGCGGCCGGCGAGCATGTCGAGGGTCGCCGTGAAGGCGGATTCCGGCAGTGACGCGAAGGGAGCGGAGCGGCGGACCGTGGCGAGCAGGTCGTCCACCTGCCAGGTGTCCAGCGCGGTCATGGCGACGAGCTGCTGGGCCAGGACGTCCAGCGGATTGGCCGGGACCTTCAGGGACTCGATGGAGCCGGTACGCATGCGTTCGGTGACCACGGCCGCCTGGACCAGGTCGCCGCGGTACTTCGGGAAGACCACGCCGGTGGAGACCGCACCGACCTGGTGACCCGCGCGGCCCACGCGCTGGAGGCCGGAGGCCACGGAGGGCGGGGACTCCACCTGGACGACGAGGTCGACCGCGCCCATGTCGATGCCCAGTTCGAGGCTGGAGGTGGCGACCACGGCGGGCAGGCGGCCTGCCTTGAGGTCCTCCTCGACGAGGGCTCGCTGCTCCTTGGAGACCGAGCCGTGGTGGGCGCGGGCGATGACGGGCGGGGCGCCCTGGGCCGCGCCCGAGCCGCCCATGAGCTCGGCCGGGGCGTGGTGTTCGTCGAGGGTTTCGCCGGTGGCCCGCTCGTACGCGATTTCGTTCAGCCGGTTGCACAGGCGCTCCGCGAGCCGGCGGGAGTTGGCGAACACGATCGTCGAGCGGTGGGCCTGGACCAGGTCGGTGATCCGCTCCTCGACGTGCGGCCAGATGGACGGGCGTTCTGTGCCCTCCGTCCCGTCGGCCACCGGGGAGCCGCCCAGCTCGCCCAGGTCCTCGACCGGGACGACCACCGAGAGGTCGAACTCCTTGCCCGACTTCGGCTGGACGATCTCCACCTTGCGGCGCGGCGAGAGGTAGCGGGCGACCTCGTCGACCGGGCGGACGGTGGCCGAGAGGCCGATGCGGCGGGCCGGCTTCGGCAGGAGTTCGTCCAGGCGCTCCAGGGAGAGTGCCAGGTGTGCCCCGCGCTTGGTGCCCGCCACCGCGTGCACCTCGTCGAGGATCACCGTCTCGATGCCGGTCAGTGCGTCGCGCGTGGCCGACGTCAGCATCAGGAACAGGGACTCCGGGGTTGTGATCAGGATGTCCGGCGGGCGGGTGGACAGGGCTCGGCGCTCGGCGGCGGGGGTGTCGCCGGAGCGGATGCCGACCTTGACCTCCGGTTCGGGCAGGCCCAGGCGTACGGATTCCTGGCGGATGCCGGTCAGGGGGCTGCGGAGGTTGCGCTCCACGTCGACCGCGAGTGCCTTCAGCGGGGAGACGTACAGGACGCGGCAGCGCTTCCTGGGGTCGGCCGGTGGGGGTGTCGAGGCGAGCTGGTCCAGGGCGGCGAGGAAGGCGGCCAGGGTCTTGCCCGAGCCGGTGGGGGCGACCACCAGCACGTCCGAGCCGGCCGCGATGGCCTGCCACGCGCCGGCCTGGGCGGCAGTGGGCGCGGAGAACGCCCCCGTGAACCAGCCGCGGGTCGCGGGGGAGAAGCCGTCCAGGGCTCGGTGTGCGGAGCTGACCATGCGTCCATCCTGCACCCGGGGACTGACAACGGGTCTGACCTGGGGCTTCGGTTCGCTGTGCCGGCTCGGGACGGGCGCGGTGCGTTGTGGCTCGGGTCCCGCTCCCGTGGTCTGGCGGCCGTCCCGCCGTCGTGGTGGAGAAGCGGCCCGCGGCGGACGACGTCCGGTCGTGGTCGAGAATGGGGGTATGGCGGGTTCGGGGAAGGAGCTTGCGCGGCACTGGCAGTACGCCGAGTTGCCCGGGGTCGATCTGCTGCGGGCTCGGTATGTACGGAAGACATTTGTGCGGCATACGCACGAGAACTTCGTCATCGCCGCCATCGCCGAGGGCGTGGAGGTCTTTCACCATGGTGGGGGCGATCAGTACGCGGGGGCCGGGGCGCTCGCGCTGGTCAATCCGGACACGCCTCATACGGGGCGTGCGGGTGTGCCCGAGGGGTGGCGGTACGGGGCGGTGTATCCGTCGCCGGAGGTCGTGGCCGGGATAGCCGCCGAGACCACGGCCATCCGGGGTACCCCGGGATTCGTCTCTCCCGTGCTCGACGATCCGTACACCGGCGCGCTGGTGCACCGGGTGCTGCGGGCCGCGGAGGAGGGCAACGCGCTGGCCGCCGACACGCTGCTGCGGGTGGCGGTGACGCGGCTGTTGCGGCTCAACGGCGGGGTTCTGGCGCAGCGGGAGGTGCGGAGCGCGGGGGCGCGGATCGCGGTACGCGCGCGTGCCGTGCTGGAGGAGCGGATGGCCGCGCCGCCGACCCTGGACAAGCTCGCCGGGGATCTGGGAACCAGCCCGTTCGCGCTGCTGCGGGCCTTCCGCGACGTGTACGGGATGCCGCCCCATGCCTGGCTCACCGATGCCCGGGTGCGGCAGGCGCGGCGGTTGCTGGACGCCGGGACGTCGCCCGCCGAGGCCGCCGTCGCTGTCGGGTTCGCGGATCAGCCGCATCTCAATCGGCACTTCGCCCGGATCGTGGGGGTGCCGCCCGGGGCGTACCAGCGGGAGCGCAAGAACGTACAAGACGCGCGGACGCGGCTGCTCCTACCGTCCGACACGTGACAGAACAGACAGCTCTCGCACACATACGCGACGACGGTGAGGGAAAGCCGGACGCCGTCGTAGTACGGGACGCCCTCGGCGTCGGGGTCGCCGTCGGACTGTCCGGGTTCGCCTTCGGGGTGACCTCGGCGGGCGGTGGGCTCACGCTCTGGCAGACGTGCGCGCTCAGCCTCCTGGTGTTCACGGGCGCGTCCCAGTTCGCGCTCGTGGGGGCGCTCGCAGCGGGTGGCAATCCGCTGACGGCGGCCGCGGGCGCCTTCTTCCTGGGCGTACGCAACGCGTTCTACGGATTGCGTCTGTCGCAGTTGCTGGCCCTCCCGCGCGCGGTGCGTCCGGTCGCCGCCCAGTGGGTGATCGACGAGACGGCGGCCGTCGCGCTGGCGCAACCCACGCGACGCAGTGCGCGGATCGGCTTCGCCGTGACGGGGCTGAGTCTGTACGTGCTGTGGAACCTCACCACGCTGCTGGGCGCGCTGGGTGCCGGGGCCATCGGAGACACCGACGCCTGGGGCCTGGACGCGGCCGGTCCGGCGGTCTTCCTCGCGCTGCTGGCACCCATGCTGAAGACCACCACCGAGCGGGCCGTCGCCGGGCTCGCAGTGCTCCTGGGGCTCGGTCTGCTGCCCCTCCTCCCCGCCGGTGTGCCGGTCCTGGTCGCCGCGCTCGCCGCGCCGGCCGTCCTGTTCGTGGAGGGTCAGCGGCACAAGCGCGGCGGCGTACGAGAGGGGGAGCGTTGAGCACCTGGATCGCGATCGGCGCCACCGTCCTCGGCTGTTATGCCGTCAAGCTCGCCGGGCTGCTCGTCCCCGCGGGCGTTCTCGAGAGGCCTCTGGTGCGGCGGCTCGCCGCCCTGCTGCCCGTGGCCCTCCTCGCCGCCCTCACGGCCCAGCAGACCTTCGCCGACGGGCACGCGCTCGTGCTGGACGCGAGGCTCGCGGGGCTCGCGGCGGCCGCCGTGGTGCTGTTGCTGCGGGCCCCGTTCCTGCTCGTCGTCGCGGCGGCCGTGGTGGTCACGGCCGGGGTGCGGGCCATGGGCGGCTGAGGGGGCGGTCAGCCGATGGCGCGGCCGTAGGCCCTGAGGGTGTGCAGTGCCTTGATCGTCACGATGGGGCGCGCCTCCAGAGAGGTGCCCGGGGCCCACTGGCGCCAGCGGATCGGCCAGCCGCCGTCCTCCTGCTGCAGGCCCGCGAGGAAGTCGAGAGACCGCGTCATCTCCTCGTCCGTGAACCACGCGCGCGCAAGGGAGCCCGGCGTCCTCGCGTAGTCGTGCGGGAAGTGGTGCTCGCCGGGGGCGTAGCCGGGTGCCACCGGGTAGGCGTCGAGATCGTCCGGGTCCAGTGCCGCGAGCCGGTTTTCGCGCACCAGGCGGCCGAGACGGTCGGCGGCCGCCTCGGCGCGCGGGCGGTCGGGGGCGGAGTCCAGGAACGTCACCGCGGCCTCGATCTCGTACGGATGGGTCTTCTCCAGGGACTCGACCCGTTGCCAGCAGAAGTCCGTGGCCCGGAACAGCCAGGCGTGCCACACCTCGTTGCGGTGCAACAGGCCCACCACCGGTCCGGTGGCGAGGAGTTCGCCCGGTGGGTCGTCCACGATCGGAATGAACGGGGCTGCCGGGTATCCGCGCTGGCTGGGATGGATCGCCGGAAGGGCGCCGTCCGCCGTGGAGACCGACGACAGATAGCGGCACATGCGCTCCACCCGTTGCCCTCCGCAGCGCCCGATGGCGTCGAGTACGCCCAGCGCGTGAGCGGTGTGCAGCGGTTGGCTGACGGGGCCGCGCAGATCGGGTTCCAGCGCGTGGCCGTACCCGCCGTCCGGGTTGCGGTAGGCGTCCAGCGCGGTCTCCACCGGTTCTGCGCCGGCGTTCAGGAAGTGGTACGCGAAGAGGTGCTGTTCCAGCACACGCGCGGTGAGCCAGACGAACTGCTCGGCACGGAAGAGCGGGGAGCGCGCCTGGGGCTCAGAGGGGAGTGGGGATGCTCCTGTTTCGGCCATGCCTCAGACCGTAGGACGGAAAGCGGTCTCGGCATGCGGTCCCGGCTCGGGGCCACCCTCAGGGGCGGGATACTGATGTCATGCGGTTGACGGTCTTCTGGCAGCGGATGGCGGAGCACTTCGGCACGGGGTACGCCGAGACCTTCGCGCGCGATCACGTGATGTCGGAGCTCGGCGGGCGCACGGTGCACGAGGCGCTGGCGTCCGGCTGGGACGCGAAGGACGTGTGGCGCGTGGTCTGCACGGTGATGAACGTTCCGAACGAGAAGCGCTGATCGGAATGAGGATCGCAGGGGCCGCAACCGGTTGTCGGTGGCGTGGGCGAGACTTGATCCGTGGCACCCTCTGACGACCCGGGGCAGACCGCCCGGCACGCATCCCCGTTCGGTACGACGCCCCCCGACAGGCCCCCGGCCGACGGCGCCGCCGTGCCGGGTTCCCGCATGCCGCGCTGGCTGCCGCGCGCCATGGTGCTCGCGCTCGCGCTCTTCGCCGTGTTCCAGCTGGGCACCTGGGCCTTCCACCAGCTCACCGGCCTGCTGATCAACATCCTCATCGCGTTCTTCCTGGCTCTCGCCATCGAGCCCGCGGTGAGCTGGATGGCCTCCCGCGGCATACGCAGGGGGCTCGCCACCTTCCTGGTCTTCCTCGCCGTGATGATCGCGGCCGCGGGTTTCGTCACCCTGCTCGGCTCCATGCTCGCGGGCCAGATCATCAAGATCGTCGAGGACTTCCCGGACTATCTCGACTCCGTCATCAACTGGATCAACACGCACTTCCACACCGACCTGAAACGGGTGGACATCCAGGAGGGCCTGCTCCGGTCCGACTGGCTGCGCAACTACGTGCGCAACAGTGCCACGGGTGTCCTGGACGTCTCGGCCCAGGTGCTCGGGGGCCTCTTCCAACTGCTGACGATCGCGCTGTTCTCGTTCTACTTCGCAGCGGACGGCCCGCGACTGAGGAAGGCGATCTGCTCGGTCCTGCCGCCCGCCAGGCAGGCCGAGGCCCTGCGCGCGTGGGAGATCGCCGTGAACAAGACCGGCGGCTACCTCTACTCGCGCGGCCTGATGGCGCTCGTCTCGGGGGTAGCCCACTACATCCTGCTGCAGTCCCTGGACGTGCCCTACGCGCCCGTGCTCGCCGTGTGGGTGGGCCTGGTCTCGCAGTTCATCCCCACCATCGGTACCTATCTCGCCGGCGCCCTGCCCATGTTGATCGCCTTCACGGTCGACCCCTGGTACGCGCTGTGGGTGCTGATCTTCGTAGTGATCTACCAGCAGTTCGAGAACTACGTGCTGCAGCCCAAGCTGACCTCGAAGACCGTCGACATCCATCCCGCGGTCGCCTTCGGTTCGGTCGTCGCGGGCACCGCGCTCCTCGGCGCCGTCGGCGCACTGATCGCCATCCCGGCCGTCGCCACCCTGCAGGCGTTCCTGGGGGCGTACGTGAAGCGGTACGACGTCACGGACGATCCTCGTGTCCACGGGCACCGCACCTTCGGCTCCGGGCGGGGCCTGTTCACGCGCGTGCGGTCGCTGTGGGAGCGGCGGCCGGGGCCGGAGCGTGCCGAGGAGGCGCCTTCCGGGGAGTCGCCGGGCTCCTGACGCCCCGCCGCGTCAGTAAGTGAGACCGGCCCAAGCCCCCGCACCGATGACGGCGGCCGCATGGCAGCCGGCCGCCATCGCCACGATCCGCCGCCGTGCCGATTCGCTCCAGGACGTCCGGGACAGCAGCCAGGCCAGCACGGGCAGCACCAGGACGGCGTGCAGGCTGACCCCGTGCAGCGGCTTGAGCGGTGGCGTCGAGTGATACGCCGCCGCCTGATGGCCGGTCCGCGTGAGCACGACCCCGCGCGCGATCATCGCCGCGCCGCAGGCCAGTGCGACGAGCAGGACGGCGAACCCGGAACGCACCGCGAGCGCCATCCCGGCGGGACCCGAGGGCCGGTGCCGGAAGGACGCGATCGCGAAAACGGTGAGCAGGACGACGAGGACACCTCCGCCGACCGCGAGGGTCATGGACACCGCCGTGTCGAAGGGCATCTCCATGTTCAGGTGCGAGGGCACCCGCCGCCACGCCTGCAGGGTGATGCCGCCGACCTCCACGACGCGGTCGACGGCGAACACGACCAGCAGCACGGCCCGCAGTCGCGGCCCGACACGCACGTACGAGGTGACCCAGGTGACGGCGATGAGCGTCACCCCGAAGGACAGCCGGAACGTCACCGGCTTGCGCCAGGAGACGGGCCCGTCCCAAGGGCCGCCTTCGACGGCGAACACCACCAGGTGGACGAGGCCGGAGAGGATCAGGAGCAGACCGGTCGCGTGGCAGAGACGTTCAGCAGGGCGCATACCGGGCGCCCGTGCCGCCGGTGCCGACGGCTGAACCGGCAGCGTGGACGCTCCCATCAGCCCCTGCTCCCCTCCGCGCGTTGTTCATGTCCCAAGCCATTCCCCAGCCTCGCGACATCACCGCGCGCAGTCGTCGTCCGGTCGGAGACACCCGTCGTGCGACGCGGGAGGTAGCCGGGCGGGAGACAGCCGTGGCGGCAAGTCGGCGCAAGAAGTGGGGTGTCGGCCGCGACCCCCGGCCGCTGCCGGACCGCGAGCGTAGTCTCGGAGGTGCCGCATGGTGCGCTTGACATCAAAATCGAACATCCATTCTGATGGAGGCTCCGGCGGGCTCACGCGGGGGATTTCGACACGGTTTCGATGGAGAAGTACCCGAGTTATCCACAGGCCGGACCGGCGTCGGGGCGCATTGTCAGTGGCAGGCGTTAGCGTCTTTGACGTGAAGCGATCGACTCAAGCAAACCGGGTGGAACCCATGGCAGGAACCGACCGCGAGAAGGCCCTGGATGCCGCGCTCGCACAGATTGAACGGCAATTCGGCAAGGGCGCGGTCATGCGCATGGGCGAGCGGTCGAAGGAGCCCATCGAGGTCATCCCGACCGGGTCGACCGCGCTCGACGTGGCCCTCGGCGTCGGCGGCCTGCCGCGCGGCCGCGTCGTGGAGATCTACGGCCCCGAGTCCTCGGGTAAGACGACCCTGACCCTGCACGCGGTGGCGAACGCCCAGAAGGCCGGCGGTCAGGTCGCCTTCGTGGACGCGGAGCACGCCCTCGACCCCGAGTACGCGCGCAAGCTCGGCGTCGACATCGACAACCTGATCCTCTCCCAGCCCGACAACGGCGAGCAGGCCCTGGAGATCGTGGACATGCTGGTCCGCTCCGGCGCCCTCGACCTCATCGTCATCGACTCCGTCGCCGCGCTCGTCCCGCGCGCGGAGATCGAGGGCGAGATGGGCGACAGCCACGTCGGTCTGCAGGCCCGTCTGATGAGCCAGGCGCTGCGGAAGATCACCAGCGCGCTCAACCAGTCGAAGACCACCGCGATCTTCATCAACCAGCTCCGCGAGAAGATCGGAGTGATGTTCGGCTCCCCGGAGACCACGACCGGTGGCCGCGCGCTGAAGTTCTACGCCTCGGTGCGTATCGACATCCGCCGTATCGAGACCCTGAAGGACGGCACGGAGGCGGTGGGCAACCGCACCCGCTGCAAGGTCGTCAAGAACAAGGTCGCGCCGCCCTTCAAGCAGGCCGAGTTCGACATCCTCTACGGCCAGGGCATCAGCCGCGAGGGCGGCCTGATCGACATGGGCGTGGAGCACGGCTTCGTCCGCAAGGCCGGCGCCTGGTACACGTACGAGGGCGACCAGCTCGGCCAGGGCAAGGAGAACGCGCGCAACTTCCTCAAGGACAACCCCGACCTGGCCAACGAGATCGAGAAGAAGATCAAGGAGAAGCTGGGCGTCGGCGTGCGGCCGGAGGAGCCGGCGGCGGAGCCGGGCGCGGACGCGGCCGTCTCCACGGCCACGTCCGCGGACGACGCCGCGAAGACGGTACCCGCCCCCGCGGCGGCCAAGGCTGCCAAGACCAGGGCCGCGACCGCCAAGAGCTGATCCGTGACACGACGAACCGACTGGGCCGAGTACGCCCACCTCGACGCTTCGCGAGAGCACGGGATCAGAGGTGACGCGGGCCCGGGCCTGCCGGACGACGGCGGGTACGGAGACGACGAACCGTACGGCACCGGCGCACCGGGCGGTCCGCGCGGCGACGAGCCTGGCGGGGGCCGGCGTCGAGGCGACGGTGGGGCGCGCGCCGGACGCGGGCGCCGACGGCGCGGCTTCGCCGAGCCGCCCGGTGAGGACGGAGGCGCCCCCTCTTCGTCGAGGGCCGAGGCGGGGGAGCCTTCAGGGGACCCGGCTGAGCGGGCGCGGGCGATCTGTCTGCGCCTGCTCACCGGGACCCCGCGCACGCGGAAGCAGCTCGCGGACGCCCTGCGCAAGCGGGAGATCCCGGACGACGTGGCCGAGGAGGTGCTGTCACGGTTCGAGGAGGTCGGGCTGATCGACGACAGTGCCTTCGCCGACGCCTGGGTGGAGTCCCGGCACCACGGCCGGGGGCTGGCCCGGCGTGCGCTGGCCCAGGAGCTGCGGACCAAGGGTGTCGACTCCGGGCTGATCGACGAGGCCGTGGCCCAGCTCGACTCCGAGCAGGAGGAGGCGACCGCGCGCGAGCTCGTCGCGCGCAAGCTGCGCGCCACCCGGGGCCTCGACCGCGACAAACGACTCCGCCGCCTCGCGGGCATGCTCGCCCGCAAGGGCTACTCCGAGGGCATGGCTCTGCGGGTGGTCCGCCAGGCCCTGGAGGAAGAGGGCGAGGACGCCGAGTTCCTCGCGGACGACGGGTTCTGACTTCTCACCGGCTCCGGGCACGGTAGACGCGCGGGGGCGCCGATCGCGTCCGGAGCCGGGCGAGCCCGCCAACTCCCAGAGGACCGGGTGGGGTTAACCCCCCTCTGAAGTCGCCGGACCACAGCAGTGCACAGACCCCTGTGCACAAACGACTGTGTACGTAAGCCACAGCAACCCGGTGCCGGCGAGCCGACAGGCGCGGGACGAGCTCCAGCAGCCGCCCCTCCCGTCGAACTCAACGATCTCGCCGCGCTGAAGGCGCTCGCGCAGCCGCGGCGCCAGCGGATGCTCCAGCACCGGGTCCTGCACGGCCGGCCACCTCCGCGTCGCCGGCCCGCGCGCTCGGGTTGAACACCGGGTCGACCAGCTACCACCTGCGCGAGCTCGCGCGCTACGGCTTCGTAGAGGAGACCGACGCCACGGCCGGTCACGGCCGGGAGCACTGGTGGCGGGCCGTCCCCGGTGACCGCCGCTTCCCACCCCGCAGCCGCCGGAGTCCCGGGATGCGGCACGGCATGGACGAACTCAACCACCACGCCTACGCCGTGCCGCGCCCGCGGTCACACAGCTGGTGTACGTCACGGTGGTGGCCGTCGCCGCGCTCCTGGCTCTCACCGCCACCTCCCTGCCGGGCGCGCGGCGCTCAGGGTCCCCGCGGTGACCGTGGCGACGGCCAAGGAGTAGGGCTCATGCCACCCCACGCGGCATCAGCAGTGCTACGACGTCACCGGCAGTCCCGCAGCCTTCCACGCCTGGAACCCGCCGACCAGGTCCGTGGCCCGGTACAGCCCCAGCTGGTGCAGGGACGCGGCCGCAAGACTCGACGCGTAGCCCTCGTTGCAGATCACCACGACACGCAGGTCGTGGCGCGTGGCCTCGGGAGCGCGGTGGCTGCCCTGGGGGTCGAGCCGCCACTCCAGCTCATTGCGCTCGACGACCAGGGCGCCGGGGATCAGGCCGTCCCGCTCGCGCAGGGCGGCGTACCGGATGTCGACCAGGAGAGCCGCACCTGCCCGGGCGGCGTCGTACGCCTCCCGCGCCTCCACGCGCGCGTACCCCGCCCGGACCCGCTCCAGCAACTCGTCTATGCCGACCGGCCGTTCCGCCACGTCGCCCACTCCTTCGTCTCCCAGTCGTCCGACCGCCCCGCTCACTGCCAGTCCTCCGGACGCTCGACCTGCTCCAGACGAAGTACCTGCCCCGTACGGCTGTAGCGGCGGATCAGCGGCAGGGGCGGGTGGTAGGCGTGGACGGAGATCGCGTGCCGGTCGGTGGACCGGTTGAGGACCTCGTGGACGTGGTGGCGGCCGAAGGAGCGGCCCTCGCCGGCCGGCAGCCGCCGCTCCCGGTCCACGCCCTCCGTCAGCTCCAGGGTCTTCCAGCCGTCACCGGGCAGCCGGGCGGCGAGCGAGTTCTCCGTGAGCTCGCCCCGGGCGGTGAGGAAGGCACCCACCGATTCGGCGTGGTCGTGCCAGCCGGTGCCGGTGCCGGGCGGCCAGCCGATCAGCCAGGCCTCGCTGCCGCCGGGCCCTTCGAGACGCACCCAGGTGCGGCCCTCGGGGTCCAGCGGAAGCGAGGCGATCAGTTCGGAGTCGGCGGCTGTACGCCGTACGAAGTCGAGGAGTTCCGCCTGGGTGGGAGCGGGGGCGGCGGTGGACAAGGAGGGGGAGACAGACACGGATACCGTCCTGGTGAGTGCTCGCGTGGGCACGCTCGGCGGCGCGTCGGAGGCGCGCGGAAAGAGCGTGGAGGAGAAAAGGGATGCGAATTCAGCAGGACGGACGACACACGCAGCCCGCATAGCGGACGAGGTCCATATGGACCCTCCGCCACAGGCGCACACAGGTGTCGGTCACGATCCGGAGTACACCACGAGGGCGCAGACCGGTCAACTCAACGTAAACCATGCGGACAGCACAGTGACGGGGGGTACGGTCACTTCACCGCGGAGCCCGCCCCGGCTTCGGCCTCCGCCTTCGCCGGTCCACCCAGCGCGGCCTCCGCCGCGGTGTACAGGTCGGCGGGACGCACCCCGCTCAGCGCGGTCACCAGGTGACCGTCCGGTCGTACCAACAAAACGGTGTGGGCGGCCGCACCCGGGTAGTTCTCCGCGACCAGCAGCTCCGCGGGGTGCGGCAGCGCGGTCACCGCGGCCGCGAGCCGGGGCATGAGCCCGGCGCCCACCCAGTGCTTGCGCTCCCACACGCCCGTGCCCGGCGCGATCAGTACGACGAGCAGCGCACCGCGCCCGAGCCGCTCCCGCAGCCGTACGAAGGAGCCGTCCTCGGCCGTCACCCGCACGTCCGCGACCGCCGCGCCGGGCGGCGTGTCCACCGGCACCTCGGCCTCGAGGTGCCGGGGCGCCAGCGGTGAGTCGGCGTACGTCCCCGGCATGCCCAGCGGGCCGCGCCCCAGGTGGCCGTCGGTGAGCAGCGCGTCGTGACCGCGGGCCGAACCGGGGACGTAGGTCCTCAGGCCCCCGCCGCCGCGCAGCAGCGGCAGCACCTGGTCGGCGGCGCGCAGCCGGGCGGAGACGGCCGCGCGCCGCTCGGCCTGGTAGCTGTCGAGCAGCCCCTCGTGCGGGCCGTGGTGCCAGGCCGCGGCCAGCTTCCAGGCGAGGTTGTCGGCGTCCCTGAGGCCCTCGTCGAGCCCCTGGGTGCCGAGCGCGCCGAGCAGGTGCGCCGCGTCCCCGGCGAGGAAGACCCGGCCCACCCGCCAGCGGCGGGCCAGGCGGTGGTGGACGGTGTGGACGCCGGTGTCGAGGAGTTCGTACGGCGGTGTGGGCCCGCCGCTCCAGCCCGCGAGCGTCTCGCGGACGTTGGCCACCAGCAGCTCGGGTGTGACCAGATCCTTGCCGGGCGGCAGCAGCCAGTCCAGGCGCCAGACGCCGTTCGGCAGCGGACGTCCGGTGATTTCCCCGGCGGAGGGACCGGAGGTCCGCCACGGCGGCGTCCGATGGAGCAACGCCTCGTCGGTCCACGGAAGTTCCGTGCGCAGCGCGGCGACGGCGTGCCGCTCCACCGACGTACGGCCGGGAAAGCGGATGTCCTGCAGTTTGCGCACCGTGGAGCGGGGGCCGTCGCAGCCCACGAGGTAACTGCCGCGCCACCACGTGCCCTTGGGACCGCGGGTGTGGGCGATGACGCCGGAGCGTTCCTGCTCGATGGTGTCGAGGCGGCTGTCCACGGCGACCTCGACGAGCCGCTCGCCGGCGAGAGCCGCGCGCAGGGCGCCGGTCAGCACGTGCTGGGCGATGTGCAGGGGGGCGGGCTCGGAGGCGTCGAAGGTGATCTCGCGCATCACCTGCCTGCGCCGCATCGACCGCCATCCGGCCCAGCGGACCCCGGCCTCGGCGAGCTGCAACGCCGTCAGCCGTTCCATGAGGGCCGCGGTGTCCTCACGCAGTACGACCGTGCGCGCGAGTCGCGGTTCGTCCTTGCCCGGGCCCTCGTCCAGAACGACCGACGGGACCTCCTGACGCGCCAGCGCCAAGGCGAGCGTGAGCCCCACGGGCCCCGCTCCGACGATGATCACCGGGTCCACGGCGTGGCCCCTCCTGCCCGTGGCGGTGTCCTCGAAGACATGGCGGAACAGAAGGTTGGAGCAGGGTGCACGATCACAGAACGTATGCAACCCATTGGCGGTGTTTGCGTCAAGCGACGAAGGCAGTGGCGCTCGTGCCACTGCCTTCGTGCCGCATTATTTGACTGATCGTCAGGAATAGGTCTTGCTGCCCGGGAGGCCGCCGCCCTCGCCACCGGTTCCGAAGCCGCCACCCACCGCGGCCGGGTTCATCTCCACCGTGTCCTCGCTGAGGACCGCGCCCGTTGTGCGCTTGCTGCGCCGCAGGTAGCCCTCCAGCCAGCTGGCGAAGCTGGTGAGGATGAAGTTGAGCACGATGTAGATGACCGCCACCACGATGAAGCTCTGGATCACGTTGGCGTAGTTGGCCGCCAGCGTCTGGCGGGCGTTGAGCAGCTCGGTGAACCCGATCATCACGCCGCCCAGCGCGGTGTCCTTCACGATGACCACGAGCTGGCTGACGATGGCCGGCAGCATCGCCGTGACCGCCTGCGGGAGCAGGATGCTGCTCATGGTCTGGCCCTTGCGCAGACCGATGGCGTAGGCCGCCTCGGTCTGCCCCTTGGGGAGCGCGAGGATGCCGGCCCGCACGATCTCGGCAAGGACCGCGGCGTTGTAGAGCACCAGGCCGGTGACGACCGCGTACAGGGGCCGATCCTCGCTGCTGACGCTCCCGGAGCGGGCGTAGACCTCGTTGGCGAACAGCATCAGCAGCAGCACCGGGATCGCCCGGAAGAACTCGACCACCACTGCGGCCGGGACCCGCACCCACCGATGGTCGGACATGCGCGCGATCCCGAAGAACGCGCCCAGCGGCAGCGCGATGATCATGGAGAGCGCCGCGGCCTTGAGTGTGTCCGCGAGGCCCGGCAGCAGATACGTCGTCCACGCCTCGGACGTGGTGAAGGGCTCCCACAGGGCCCACGTCAGCTGCCCCTTGTCGTCCATCGTCCGCCAGACCCACCACACCAGGAGGGCGAGCAGAAGGACGAAGACCACCGAGAGAAGCACGTTGCGCCGCTTGGCCCGGGAGCCGGGGGCGTCGTAGAGGACGGAGGTCATCGCTTCACCGCCAGTCGCTTGCTCAGCCAGCCGAGGATGAGTCCGGTGGGCAGGGTCAGTACCACGAACCCGAGGGCGAAGACCGCGCCGATGGCCAGCGTCTGGGCCTCGTTCTCGATCATCCCCTTCATCAGGTAGGCGGCCTCGGCCACGCCGATCGCGGCCGCCACGGTGGTGTTCTTGGTCAGCGCGATCAGTACGTTGGCCAGCGGGCCGATGACCGAACGGAAGGCCTGCGGCAGCACGATGAGCCGCAGGGTCTGGCTGAAGTTCAGGCCGATGGCGCGGGCCGCCTCGGCCTGGCCGAGCGGCACCGTGTTGATGCCGGAGCGGAGCGCCTCGCAGACGAAGGCCGCTGTGTAGGCGACGAAACCGAGCACCGCGAGGCGGAATCCCTGCAGTTTGAAGTCGTCGGACGCGCCCATGGTCACGCCGAAGATGTCGGCCAGGCCGAGCGAGTTGAAGACGATGATGACCGTCAGAGGGATGTTCCGCACGATGTTGACGTAGGCGGTGCCGAACCCGCGCATGAGCGGGACCGGGCTGACCCGCATCGCGGCCAGCAGGGTGCCCCAGACCAGGGAGCCGAGGGCGGAGAGGGCGGTGAGTTTCACCGTCATCCAGAACGCCCCTAGGACGTCGTAACCTTCAAGAAAGTCGAACACGATCTCCCGCGCTTCCGGGTGTGTGGCGTACGTGGAGGGCATGGCGCACCGCCGCCGTGATCGCGGCGGGCGGCGGCGCGCCCGTGGAACCCTGCGTTGCTCGGCCGGAGCCGCGCTTTACTTGACGATGTTGCCGATCTGCGGGGCCGGCTCGTTCTTGTAGTTCGCCGGGCCGAAGTTGGCGTCCACGGCCTTCTGCCAGGAGCCGTCGCTGACCATCTTCGTCAGCGCGTCGTTGATCTTGTTCAAGGTCGCGGTGTCGCCCTTCTTCACACCGATGCCGTAGTTCTCGTTGCTCAGCTTGAGGCCGGCGAGCTTGAACTGACCCTTGTACTTGTCCTGGGCGGCGAAGCCCGCGAGGATCGAGTCGTCGGTGGTCACGGCGTCCACGGCGCCGCTCTGCAGACCGGCGATGCACTCCGAGTAGCCGCTGTACTCACGCAGCTGGGCCTTCGGGGCGATGGAGTCCTTGACCTTCTGCGCCGAGGTGGAGCCGGTCACGGAACACAGCTTCTTGTCGTTGAGGTCCGTGCCTGCGGAGATGTCGGAGTTGGCCTTGACGAGCAGGTCCTGGTGGGCCAGCAGGTACGGGCCGGCGAAGTCGACCTTCTGCTTGCGCTCGTCGGTGATGGAGTAGGTGGCCGCGATGAACTTCACGTCGCCGCGGGAGAGCGCGTTCTCACGGTCGGCGCTCTTGGTCTCGACGAACTCGATCTGGTTGGGCTCGTAGCCGAGCTGCTTGGCCACGTAGGTGGCCACGTCCACGTCGAAGCCGGAGAAGGAACCGTCCGGCTCCTTCAGACCCAGACCCGGCTGGTCGTACTTGATACCGATCTTGATCTTGCCGCCGCCGTTCGTCGTCGAGCCGCTGCCGGTCTCGTCCTTGCTGTCGTCGCCGCCGCACGCGGTGGCGGTCAGGGCGAGCACGATTACGGCGGCCGAAGCGGCAGTGACCTTGCGGAGCTTCATGGGGAACATCCTTTGACTGGTGAAGATGCGGGCCGTCGGGAACGGGTGACGCAGGTCGTCAGGGTGCTGCGTGCGGTCAGTGGTGCAGGATCTTCGACAGGAAGTCCTTGGCTCGGTCGCTGCGCGGGTTGCTGAAGAACTGGTCGGGCGCAGCCTGTTCGACGATGCGGCCGTCCGCCATGAACACCACGCGGTTTGCAGCCGATCGTGCGAAGCCCATCTCGTGGGTGACGACGACCATCGTCATCCCGTCACGGGCGAGCTGCTGCATGACCTCCAGGACCTCGTTGATCATCTCCGGGTCCAGAGCCGACGTCGGCTCGTCGAAGAGCATGACCTTCGGGTCCATGGCCAGGGCCCGCGCGATGGCCACGCGCTGCTGCTGGCCGCCGGAGAGCTGCGCGGGGTACTTGTCGGCCTGGGTGCCCACGCCGACCCGGTCGAGCAGGGCGCGGGCGCTCTCCTCGGCCTTCTTCTTGTCGGCCTTGCGGACCTTGATCTGGCCCAGCATCACGTTCTGCAGCACGGTCTTGTGCGCGAACAGGTTGAAGGACTGGAAGACCATGCCCACGTCGGCACGCAGCCGGGCCAGGGCCTTGCCCTCCTGGGGCAGTGGCCTGCCGTCGATCACAATCGTGCCGGAGTCGATCGTCTCCAGCCGGTTGATGGTGCGGCACAGCGTGGACTTGCCGGACCCGGAGGGTCCGATGACCACGACGACCTCACCGCGGTCGATCGTCAGATCGATGTCCTGGAGCACGTGCAACGCGCCGAAGTGCTTGTTGACGCTCTTCAGGACGACCAGTTCGCCGGTCGCGGCCACGTCTTCCTTGGCCACCGATACTTCGGTCATCGCTCTCAGGCTCCGTCCTCCTCGGTTTCGGAGGACAGTAGTAACCCTACGCGACCAGCGTCATTACATCTGAGGGGAATCTGAGCATCACGATCCGATAGCAATCGGACACGTGTCGTAGGACTTGTGAGCAGGGCAGGTCTCGGCCGCGTAACGGAAGGTGTCCGCAACCGGAACCCACTTGACGGCGTCTTCGTCCATCAGCGTGACTGCCATGGTGCACCCGCGCGCGTACCCGCGTTTTTGTACATAACGAGACCAAACGGCCGATGAATCGGAGGGGGCCGGGATGAGACTGCTCCTCGTCGAGGACGACAACCATGTCGCCGCCGCGCTGTCCGCGGTCCTCAGGCGGCACGGTTTCGACGTCACGCACGCCCGCAACGGCGAGGAGGCCCTCCAGGCGCTGGTCCCGGAAGGCCCCGGCTTCGGCGTCGTGCTCCTCGACCTGGGCCTGCCCGACCAGGACGGCTACGAGGTCTGCGGCAAGATCCGCAAGCGCACCGGCACCCCGGTGATCATGGTCACCGCGCGGTCCGATGTGCGCTCCCGTATCCACGGCCTCAACCTCGGCGCCGACGACTACGTGGTGAAGCCGTACGACACCGGCGAACTGCTGGCCCGGATTCACGCCGTCAGCCGGCGCACCGCGCACGAGGACCCCGCCGCGGTTGCCGAGACGGCGCTGCGCCTCGGCCCCGTGCACATCGAACTGCCCACCCGGCAGGTCACCGTGGACGGCACGGTCGTCCAGCTCACCCGCAAGGAGTTCGACCTTCTCGCCCTGCTCGCCCAGCGCCCCGGCGTCGTGTTCCGCCGCGAGCAGATCATCAGCGAGGTCTGGCGCACCAGCTGGGAGGGCACCGGGCGCACCCTGGAGGTACATGTCGCATCCCTGCGTGCGAAGCTGCGCATGCCGGCCCTGATCGAAACCGTGCGCGGCGTCGGCTACCGGCTCGTCGCACCGGCCGCGTAACGGGGCGGGACGGGTTGCGCACACGTCTGCTCCCGCTGCTCATCGTCCTGATGGCGGCCGTGCTGCTCGCGCTCGGTGTCCCGCTGGCCGTCAGTGTGGCCGGGGCGCAGCAGCAGAAAGCGGTTGTCGACCGGATAGACGACACCGCGCGCTTCGCCGCACTCGCCCAGTTCGTCACCGCCGCGCCCAGCGGCCCCGCGCAGGGGTCCAACGACGAGCGCCTTGACACCCTGAGCCGCGAACTGCGGAACTACTACGACGTCTACGGCATCCGTGCCGGAATCTTCTACCGCAGCGACACCCCCATGGCGCATGCGCCGGCGGACTGGTTCCTCCCCGCGACGGGTGAGGTGCGGGATGCGTTCGAGGAGGCGTTCCTCAGCCGCCGCAGCCACGATCCGAAGCAGGTATGGCCCTGGCAGCGCGGCCGCCTGATCGTCGCGTCGCCCGTCATCCGGGACGGCGACGTCGCCGCGGTCGTCGTCACCGACTCGCCCACCGGGCAGATGCGGTCACGGATCCTGCACGGCTGGCTGGTCATCGCCGCCGGTGAGGCCGCAGCGATGCTGCTGGCCGTGGGCGCCGCACTGCGCCTGACGGGATGGGTGCTCAGGCCGGTGCGCGTCCTGGACGCCACCACGCACGACATCGCCACCGGGCGCCTGAAGTCCCGGGTCGCGGTGGCCAGCGGTCCGCCGGAACTCAGACGGCTGGCCCGGTCGTTCAACGAGATGGCGGACAACGTCGAGGACGTGCTGGAGCAGCAGCGCGCCTTCGTCGCCGACGCCTCGCACCAGCTGCGCAACCCGCTCTCGGCGCTGCTGCTGCGCATCGAACTGCTCGCCCTCGAACTCCCGGAGGGCAACGAGGAGATCGCCTCCGTCCAGACGGAGGGCAAGCGCCTCGCACAGGTCCTGGACGACCTGCTCGACCTTGCGCTGGCCGAGCACACCGAGGCCGACCTGCGGATCACCGACATCGGCGCGCTGACCGCCGAGCGTGTCGCGGCCTGGGCGCCCACCGCCGGGGCCAAGGGCGTACGGCTGGTCGGCGACTGCCCGCCCACCACCGCCTGGGCCGACCCGGTCACGCTGTCCAGCGCCCTGGACGCGGTGATCGACAACGCCGTGAAGTTCACCCCCGAGGGCAAGAGCGTCGAGGTGACGGTCGACTCCGACGGCGAGACGTCGACCGTCGTCGTCACCGACCACGGCCCCGGCCTCACCGACGAGGAACTCATCCGCGTCGGCGACCGCTTCTGGCGCAGCGGCCGCCACCAGAACATCAAGGGCTCGGGCCTCGGCCTGTCCATCTCACGGGCGCTGCTCGCGGCGGGTGGGGGTTCGATCTCGTACGACCGTCACGAGCCGAACGGACTGCGGGTGACGGTGTCCGTGCCGAGGTCACCGGGGTCGTAGGACGCCGGTTTGCTACGGCTTGACGGACCGGTAGTAGCGCTGCGCGCCCTCGTGCAGCGGGAGTGGGTCGGTGTAGATCGCCGTGCGCAGGTCGACCAGTTGCGCGGAGTGGACGTGCGAGCCGATGTCGTCACGGCTCTTGATCACGATCCGGGTCACCCACTCGGTGAGCCTCGGGTCCATGTCCTCGCGAGTGATCAGCAGGTTGGACACCGCGATCGTCGGCACGGTGGTTCCGTTCTGGATGGTGGGGTAGGCCGACTCCGGCATGTTGGTGGCGCGGTAGTAGCCGGTGGCGTCGTCCTCGTCGTGCAGCTTGGCGACGAGGGCGGCGTCGATAGGGATGAACCGGAAGGTGAAGGTGTCCGCCAGATCCTGGATCCCGGCCGTCGGCACCCCGCCGGACCAGAAGAACGCGTCGATCTCGCCCCGCGCGAGCTCGTCGGGTCCGGTGTCGATGCCCTTGGACATGGGGGTGATGTCCTTTTCCGGGTCCAGGCCTGCCGCCTTGAGCACCCGGTTGGCGATCAGCCGCACCCCCGAGCGGGGCAGCCCGGTGGCCACGCGTTTGCCCCGCAGGTCGGCGACGGACCTGATGTCGGAGTCGCGCGGGACGAGGATCTGGACGTAGTCGTCGTACAGGCGGGCCACCCCGCGCAGCCGGCCGGCGCCGGACTTGTGGTGCAGTTCGAACGTCTCGACCGCGTCGGCCGCGGCGATGGTGAAGTCGGCCTCGCCGGTCGCCACGCGCTCGACGTTCTCCTGTGAACCGTTGCTGGTCCTCAGCGTCACCTTCAGGTCCGGCATGTCCTTGCCCAGCTCGTTGCGCAGAAGGCTGCCGTACTCCTGGTAGACCCCGGCCTGTGACCCCGTGCTGAAGGTGATCGTCCCACTCGGCGGCTCCTCGCCCAGCGGCAGCAGCCACCACAGCAGCAGCCCGAGGACCACGAAGCCGGCGGCCGCGCCCTCCAGGGCCCGGCGCCTGCTGAGACGGGGGAGCACTCTGGACATGCGCGCGATCCTGCCAGGCCGTACGGCGTGCTGACCAGGCCGGGTCACGGGACGGAGAGGGCGGGGAGTGTCAGTGGCGGTGGCTACAGTCGCCCCATGAGCTCCTCGCCCGCCGACCTGGTCCGTGAATTCCACCTCGCCTTCGGGCTCGACGCCCGCACCAGACCGACCGAGGTGTCGCCCGCCCTGGCCGCCCACCGCGGTGAACTGCTCGCGGAGGAGGCAGCGGAGGTCGCCGAGGTGTCGGTGGGTGGCCCGCTTGATCGGCTCGCGCACGAACTGGCGGATGTCGTCTATGTCGCGTACGGCACGGCGCTCGTTCACGGCATCGACCTCGACGCGGTGATCGCCGAGATCCACCGCTCCAACATGACCAAGCTGGGCCCCGACGGCCAGGTCGCCCGCCGGGCCGACGGCAAGGTGCTCAAGGGGGACCACTACGAGGTCCCTGACGTGACCGGCGTACTGCGCCGCCAGGGATGGGTCCCCGACGGCGCAGTCTGACTCCGGTCGCTACGGGGTGCCGCCCGCCAGCCTCCACTCCCGGTGCAGCGAGCCCAGCGGGACGTCCCGCTGGAACAGCGGCGTACCGAAGATCGACAGCTGGATGCGCAGGGTCCCGCGCAGGTCGACGCCGCCGTACACCGCCCAGGAGGCGCCGGCCTTCTTGGCCGTGCCGACCGTGCCCGACGCCTCCGCGCGCACGTAGGGTGCCAGGTCGGCGGCGACGCCCACGGTGCCGTACAGGCCGACACCGGCCTCCGCACCGAGCGCCGCCTTCGCCTGCCCGGCGGTGGTCACGGAGGCTCGCACCGGCGTGCTCGTCATGTGGGCTTCGCTGACCGGAGTCCATCCCTGGGCGGGCCCGAAGGTGCCGCCGGCCTTGAAATCGCCCTTGAGGCTCTGCTCCACGTCGACGGTGACGCTGCCGTCGCCGCTGAGCTGGATGTAGCAGGTCAGGTCGAGGTTGACGACGACGGGAACGGGTCCGACCTGGAGCACCGGGTCGGCGTGCAGCTTCGCGAAGGGGATCCGCAGCGGGGCGCCGGTCGAGGCGGCGGCGCGGCCCTTGAGCGACCAGCCCGAGGTCCAGTCGCCGGACACGGCGAGGTACGCCGACGCGGGTGCGGAGTCGCTGCCCTCACCGCCGTACCGGAAGTCGACCTCGGGGGCGACCTGGACGAACCCGGAGACGGACGCGGCCGCCGACACGGGCGCGCCGTCGGGCGTCGGCACCTCGGCCCGCACATCGAGCCGCAGACTGCCGAGCGGCACCTCGGCGCCCTCCGGCCCGAAGTGGACGTCGCCCGTCCTCGCCCAGGAGAGGTCCACATCGGGCAGCAGTCTGTCCACGTCGAAGGCGGCGGGGTCGACGGGGACCGTGCCCTTCGCGGTGTCGTCGCCGAGCAGGGCGTTGAGGGTGGCCGGTTCGGTCTGCACCGCCGTGCCCTCGTCGGTCTCGCCGAGCACCTTCGTGACCTTGGCGAGGAGCCCCTACGGAGCTCCGGGAGCGGGGACGCTGGCGATGACGTCGCCGACGGCGGTGCGCCGGGCTGTCCCTGTGGGGCCGGGCGACGGTGACACCGTGGGGCCGTCGGTGGCGCCGGGCGACGGTGACGAACCCGGCTTGTCCCTGGACGAGATGACGGCACGTCGGGTCTTGCTGTCGTACGAGCTCACGGCGAGCGTCGTCCTGTGGGCCCGGCCGCCGGAGCTGCCCGGGCTCGCGGTCGCCGTCGCGGTGCCGCCGGCGGGCGCGGCCGCGACGGCGAGCGAACGGTCCGCGGTGCCTGCGGAGGGGTTCGAGCGGCGGGTGTCATGACCTGTCCCTCCCGCCGAGTCGTCGGCCCGGCCGGAGGGAGAGGAGCAGCCCGCCGCGAGGAAGAGGGCGGTCGCGGCCAATGCGGGCAGGAGGGCACGTCCGTGCCTCATGCGTCTGCGCAAGGTCAGTCCTGGAGTGTGGGGGGTGAAGAGGGAGGACCGGCGAGTGGAGAATTCCGTACTGGCCGGTAACAAGGCATGAGCATGGCACGCCTGTCACAGCGGGCCCTCAGGTTCCGGCCACGTCCTGGTGTGACGTGCGCCACGGCCGGGCGGCCATGGCATGCCGTGTTGCGATCTTCCAGGAGCCGTCTTTCGCTGAAAGAAGCAGCTGCTCCGAAGCGGGTGATCGTGCCGCGCCCCAGGAGGACGTATGGAGGAGGCACGCGGCGCCGGGGGAGTCGTTCGGAGAAACGTGTGGTGGTGGTTTCTGATCGCCGGAGGGCTGGAGGCCATCGCCTACCTCCTCGTCACCGCCCCGGTGCGCAATCTGTTCTCCCCGATGCTGGCGGCCGCGGCCACCCTCGCGATCCTCGTGGGCATCCGCCGGAGCCGGCCACGCCCGGCCGGACCGTGGTGTCTGTTCGCCGCCGGTATCGGGCTGCTCGCCGCGGGAGACTGGATCTTCGGCAGCTTCCAGGTCGCCGGAACGGAGGTGCCCGTACCCTCCGTGGCCGACGCGCTCTACCTGGCCGGCTACGTCGTCCTCGCCACGGGCCTGCTCAGACTGGGGCCCGCACCGGCCAGCGGCATGCGCTGGGCACCCCTGCTGGACGCGGGGATCATCACGCTGGGGATGTCGACGGTGACCTGGACGTTCGTCGTCGTCCCCTACCTGGGCAGCCACCTGTCCGCGCTGCCGCTGGCGGTTTCGCTGGCCTATCCACTGGCCGATCTGGTGCTGTTGTGCATGGCCGCCAGGCTGGTGCTCACCACGGGGGTGCGCTCGGTCTCGTTGGCGCTGTTCACCCTGTGGGTGTCCGCCACGCTCGCCGCCGACGCCCTGTATTACTCCACGCTGGCCGCCACCGGCACCCCGATCGCCGCGGACCTCTCCGACATCCTGTGGGGGGCCGCGTACGCGGCCGTCGGCGCGGCCGCCCTGCATCCGTCGATGGCCGGGACGACCCGGCTGGTTCCGCAGTGCCAGGAGCGGCTCTCGCGCTCCCGCATGGCGGTACTCATCCTGCTGGCCCTGCTGGGACCCACGCTCGTGATCGCCGTCGGCGATGTGCGCGATCACCCTGTGCACGCCGCCATCGTCTCCGGCATCGTCGCGGCGCTGACCCTCCTGCTGGTGCTGCGCATCATGCTTCTCGCACGATTCGCCGAAGCCCGGGCCGACGAGGCCAAGGTGCGCGCCCGCGTGGCGGAGGACGCCCTGCGTGAGCAGGCCTCGCTGCAACGGCAGCTCGCCCACCAGGCGTTCCACGACGCGCTCACCGGTCTGGCCAACCGGGCCCTGTTCTCCGAACGGCTGGAACACGCCCTCGGCCGCGCCTCGACGGCCCGCGACACCGCCCTCCTGGTGATCGACCTCGACCACTTCAAGGACATCAACGACAGCCTCGGCCACCCCGTCGGTGACGAACTCCTCATCACCGTCGGCCAGCGGCTCCTGGGCGCCGCGCGACGGAACGACACCGTCGCCCGTATGGGCGGAGACGAGTTCGCCATCCTCGCGGAGGATCTGCGGGACACTTCCGCCACGAGCTACGCGCAACGCTTTCTGGACCGGTTCAAGGATCCCTTCGTCCTGTCCGGCCACCGCACCGTCTTCGTCACCGCGAGCATCGGCGTCATCGCCATCACCGAACCGGCCACACCCAACGACGTGCTGCGTGACGCGGACATCGCCCTCTACGAGGCCAAGGACCTCGGCCGCAACCGTGTGGTCCTGTTCGAGCCCGCCATGAGCCGGGCACAGCAGGACCACGCCCGCATCGCCCAGGACCTGCGCCACGCCCTGACCAGCAACGAACTCGAACTGCACTATCAGCCGGTCGTCGACCTGACCACCACAGAGATCACCGGCGTCGAGGCACTGCTGCGCTGGCAGCAGCCCGGCCGCCCCGAAACCCCGCCGGAGGTGTTCGTCCCCATCGCCGAGGAGACGGGCCTCATCGTCCCCATCGGTACCTGGGCCCTGCGCGAGGCCTGCCGCCAGGGACAGCGCTGGCACGGCATCCTGCCCGGACACCGGGCCATCGGCGTCGCGGTCAACGTCTCGGGCCGCCAGCTCAAGGACCACCGCTTCCCGAACACCGTCCGGCAGGTCCTGGCGGAAACCGGCTTCCCCGCCACCTCCCTCGTCCTGGAGATCACCGAGAGCACGCTGATCGCCGACGCCGAGACCGCTTCCGAACGCATGCGCACGCTGCGCGAGCTCGGCGTCCGCATCTCCATCGACGACTTCGGCACCGGCTACTCCTCACTGGCCTACCTGCGCGACCTCCCCGTCGACATCGTCAAGATCGACCAGAGCTTCGTTCTCAGAGGAGGCGCCGACGTCAGCAACAGCCTCATCCAGGCCATCCTCGACCTCGGCCACGCCCTCGGCCTGGACGTCGTCGCGGAGGGCATCGAGACTCCGGACCAGGCCGAGCGTCTCCGGGTTCTGGGCTGTCCGCACGGCCAGGGCTTCTACTTCTGCCGGCCCATGTCCTCCAAGGCGCTGGAGTCCTACCTCGCCACCGAGGCGACCCTCGCACCCTCCGGCTGAACGGACCGCTTCGCGGCCGCGTCCTTGAGGAAGGACCAGCAGCAGCGACCGGGCCCGGCAGTGGACGTCGACGTACCCGAGAGCTACGAAATCCGCACCGACGGGTGGTGACTTTCACAAACGCCCGGGAGCCTTCTGACCTGCTGCGATGGGTCCGAGCCCGCTACCGGGAGGCCGCATCGTGCCGGCGTTCACGCCTGTCGTGCCGGAGGCCCGGTCGGCGGAGGTGTTCGAAGGCGCTGGGGACAGTGGGCCGAGGAGTGACAGCGGCCGTGGGGGCCGGCGAAGAGGGGCGCGCTGGCTTGGCAAGGCGACATGCCCTTGCTGTTCCGTTCGGGGCCGACGGTCAGGCGCTTGGCCGAACCTCGGCCGTTCATGGCGGCAGCGCCACCCCCGGGAGCGCGAGGATGCGGCTGACAGGCGACATGAACCGCGAGCGTCGGGAGACACCCACTTGTGACCGTCCACAACGAATCCCATGGTGCCGAGGCAGCCGAGGAGTCGTACGCGAACGAGGTACCGCTCAGTCGCAGGCGGCCCGGCAATGTCGTGGTGAAGTGGCTGACGACCACCGATCACAAGACGATCGGCACGCTCTATCTGGGGACGTCGTTCGCGTTCTTCCTGGTCGGTGGCGTGATGGCTCTGGTCATGCGCGCCGAGCTGGCCCGGCCGGGCCAGCAGATCGTCTCGAACGAGCAGTACAACCAGGCGTTCACGATGCACGGCCTGATCATGCTGCTGATGTTCGCGACGCCGCTGTTCGCCGGCTTCACGAACTGGATCATGCCGTTGCAGATCGGCGCGCCCGACGTGGCGTTCCCGCGGCTGAACATGTTCGCCTACTGGCTGTACCTGTTCGGCTCGCTGATCGCGGCGGCCAGCTTCCTCACCCCGCAGGGCGCCCCCGACTTCGGCTGGTTCATGTACACGCCCCTGTCGGGCGCGGTCCGCTCGCCGGGCATCGGCGCCGACATGGGCATCATGGGTCTGGCCTTCTCCGGTTTCGGTACCATCCTCGGCGCGGTCAACTTCATCACCACGATCATCTGCATGCGCGCACCGGGCATGACCATGTTCCGCATGCCGATCTTCTGCTGGAACGTGCTGCTGACGGCCGTGCTGGTCCTGTTGGTCTTCCCGGTCCTGGCGGCCGCGCTGTTCGCCCTGGAGGTGGACCGCAAGTTCGGCGCCCATGTGTTTGATTCCGCCAACGGCGGAGCCCTGCTGTGGCAACACCTCTTCTGGTTCTTCGGCCACCCGGAGGTGTACATCATCGCGCTGCCGTTCTTCGGCATCATCTCCGAGGTCATCCCGGTCTTCTCCCGCAAGCCCATGTTCGGCTACATGGGTCTGATCGGCGCCACCATCGCGATCGCCGGTCTGTCCGTGACCGTGTGGGCCCACCACATGTATGTCACCGGTGGTGTGCTGTTGCCGTTCTTCTCCTTCATGACCTTCCTGATCGCGGTCCCGACCGGTGTGAAGTTCTTCAACTGGATCGGCACCATGTGGAAGGGCTCGCTGTCCTTCGAGACGCCGATGCTGTGGGCGACCGGCTTTCTCGTCACGTTCCTCTTCGGCGGCCTGACCGGGGTGATCCTGGCCTCGCCGCCGATGGACTTCCACGTCTCCGACTCGTACTTCGTGGTGGCGCACTTCCACTACGTCGTCTTCGGCACCGTGGTCTTCGCGATGTTCTCCGGCTTCCACTTCTGGTGGCCGAAGTTCACCGGCAAGCTGCTCGACGAGCGCCTCGGCAAGATCACCTTCTGGACGCTGTTCGTCGGCTTCCACTCCACGTTCCTGGTCCAGCACTGGCTGGGCGCCGAGGGCATGCCGCGCCGGTACGCCGACTACCTGGCAGCCGACGGCTTCACCGCCCTGAACACGATCTCGACGATCAGCTCGTTCCTGCTGGGCCTGTCGATCCTGCCGTTCCTCTACAACGTGTGGAAGACGGCGAAGTACGGCAGGCCGGTCGGCGTCGACGACCCGTGGGGCTACGGCCGCTCGCTCGAGTGGGCGACCTCCTGCCCGCCGCCGCGGCACAACTTCCTCACCCTGCCGCGGATCCGCAGCGAATCCCCGGCGTTCGACCTGCACCACCCCGAGATCGCCCAACTCGAGTACGAGGCCCAGCGCAGCACACGGGACACGATGGAAACGCCGGGATCCGAAAGCGGCCGGCCTTGACAGCGTCGAGCCGTCGAGGAGCCCCGCTGGACAGGCAGGGCGGCGCACTCGCCAACGAGGTCGAGGGCTACCTTCTGGCGCAAGCAGAGCGAGAGCAGGCGCAGCGCGAGGCCGAAGTGCTCTGCGCGCGCCTGCCCTGGCTCACGACCGGTCAGGCCGAAGACCTCACCCGGCACTACACCGAGCAACGCCTCGGCCTGACCCGGCAGGCGCTCCAGGCCACCGCCGACCGGGCCGAGCGCCTGCGCGGCGAGTACGAGGCCCGCTACGCAGCATTGCGGCGCACCCTGCTCAGGCGGCATGCCGCCTGCGCCTGCCTGCTGGTGGCGTTCTCCGCAGCGGCCGGTGCAGCAGGCTCTCTGCCGGCCCGCTGATCGCGCAGCGGCACCTCAGGTCATGGCGTGAGCCCCTTGCTCTGCGAAGACGTGGGGCCGTTCCTCAGGTGAGGGGTGCAGCCCGACCGGCGCCCAGCAGGCAGACCGAGACCGCAGACACAGTGCAGGGCACGCCCGCAGCAGCACGAATTGATGCGGGTTCAGTCAGGGGAGACTGCTCCGGCGCCCAGGGTTCGCCGTCCAGGACCCCGTCGAAGTCACGTCCTCGGCTCACGGGACGTACTCGTGCGGCATCCACTCCTTGAACACCCCCAGGTGGCGGTTGAGTTCGCGCTCGACCACCTCCTCCAGCGCGTGGAGGAGTCGCGCGTCCGTCCACGTGGTGCGTCGGGCGGAACTGGACGGGGAGGTGGTGGCCACGGAGAAACCGGCCTCTCGCTGCGGGGACTGAACCTACGGTTCCGTAAGTTATGTGGCCGCGCGGTGGCTCCGCTGGGGCCGTTCGACCCTACTGGCGCGTACGGGGTATGTGGGTCGGCGCGCGTTCCGGGTGCTCCGACCCTGCTCCCGGTCTGGGGGATCGGGAGCCCGCAGAGGGAGGGTGCACCCGGCCGCGGCGCCAGGAAACCACCAGGTGGGACTGGGGCGAAAGGGTCGAACGGCCCTGTCGGCTGGGGCCGGACGGCGGCGGGACGGTGGTGCAACACTGGTGCGCCTTCCGGCGTCTTCGGCGCGGCCGCTGTCGCGGCGGCCGGTCCGCCCGGCCGTGCGCGTGCGCCGCGCGTCATCGTCCGGCTTGGGCGCGGCCGCTGGGGAAGGCGCGTTCAGGTCTGTCCGGCAGGAGCCGCAATCATGCTTCGACAGGAGACGCCCCCATGCCTCGTCCGCTGTATCCGCCTCGACTCAGGGTGTACGCCGGCTGCGTCTGCGCTCTGGCCACGGCCGCCGCGGTGGTGTCCTTCATCCGCGGCGGATGGGTGGGGATCGTCTGGGTCCTTCTGGCCGGGCTTGCCTCCAACATGACCTGGTACTACGCGCGCCGAGGCGGGGGCACGGCCGGGAACGGGACCGGCACCCGGGCCAGGGTCGTCATCCGCAGGCCCGGACCCGGGGGAGGAACCGCGCCGGCGTCCCTCGGCTGTGAGGGTGGCGGCGCGTGCGGTGTCTGCGTGAAGACGACGTCGAAGGAGCCCCGCTGACGACCGCCGGGCACGGGAGGGTGATGCGAGGGATACCTCAGGGAGAGGGCCGGCTCTTGAGCACCACCAGAAGCGACGAATTCGACGAGTACCACGCGCTCCTCGCGCGGCAGGACGCGATGCGGCTGCGTCAGCAACTGCGTTCCCCGGCACGGCTGCCATCCTTGGCGTCCGCCGCACCGCAGGAAGCCGGACGCTCCTACGACGGGAGTGCCGACCAGCAGACGATCATCCGGTACCTGCCGCTGGTGACCCCCTTCAGCGACCTCATCGCGCACCTCTACGAGGCCATGTTCGAGCGGCATCCGTATCTGCGCGGGCTGTTCCCCGACTCGTTGGAGTTCCAGCGGGCCCATCTGGAGCGGGCCTTCTGGTATCTGATCGAACACCTGGACCGGCCCGACGACGTGGTCGCCTTCTGCGCCCGGCTGGGCCGCGACCACCGCAAGCTGGGAGTGCGGCCCGTGCACTACGAGGTGTTCGAGACCGCGCTCGCCGAGGCGCTGCGCCGGAGCGCGGGCGAGCGGTGGACCGGTGACCTGGAGCGGGCGTGGCTGGGGATGCTGCGGTTCGCCGTCGCGGCCATGGTGGACGGAGCGGACGAAGCCCTGGCAGAGCCTCCGTACTGGAACGGAACGGTGACGGAACATCAGCTGTGCCGTCCGGACCTCGCCGTCCTCCGCGTCCGCACCGCGGAGCCGTATCCCTACCGGGCCGGGCAGTACGCGAACCTCCAGTCCCCGCTGCTGCCGCACGCATGGCGGCCGTACTCCCTCGCCCGCGCGCCCCGCCCGGACAGGGAGCTGGAGTTCCACATCCGCCGCACCGGCTCCGGCGGCGTGAGCGAGGCGCTGGTGTCCCATACCCGCGTCGGCGACCCGCTGCGCCTGGGACCCGCGCGGGGGTCCATGACACTCGACGACGGACTGACGAGGGGCGTGCTGATCGTGGCAGGCGGCACCGGATGGGCCACCGCCAAAGCACTGCTGGAAGAGCTGACCGTACGCCGTCCGCCCGGCCGAGGCGTGCACCTGTTCCTCGGCGCTCGCACGCTGGACGAGGTGTACGACAGGGCCGCCCTGGCCGAGCTTGCGAAGAAGGGCCGCCCGTGGCTGCGTGTCGTCCCTGTGCTCGGCGCGGGCACCGTGGCCGCCGAGGACGGCTCGGTGGCCGACGCGGTGGCCCGGCTCGGCGACTGGTCCCGGCACCTCGTCGCCTACGTGAGCGGCCCGCCCGCCATGGTCAGCGCCACGGTGCGGCGGCTGACCGCCATGAACCTGCCCGCCGACCGGATCCGCCACGACCCGGTCGGCGGCACGGTACCTCTTCCCCCCTGCCCGGCGATCACCGATCAGTGACCGACGCCCGCGAAGGAGCCCCTGCGAACAACACCTCCACCCACCGAATTCGCACCGGGGGCTGTTCGCGCCATCGTCGTCGGCGGAGGGATCTCCGGCCTCGCCGCCCGTCCACCGGCTCACCGGGACGGGCATGCACGTGACCCTGCTGGAGGTATCGGGACGGCTGGGCGGCAAGCCGCGCGCCGGGCAGATTGCCGGCACGCCGGTGGACCTGGTGCGAAGCCCCCGTTCGCGCTGAGCCCGGCAGCGGTGCACCCCGGCGCGTGCCGTCGGCCTCGGGGACCGGCTGCGGCGGCCGCCACCACGGCCGCCGCCGGGCACGCTGCACCCCATGCGCGAGACGGCTCAGGACCCTCGCTCTGTCGTCTTCTGCCGAGGCTCGTAAGTGGGCCGTCGAAGAAGGTCCGGCATTCGGCTGTGCCCAGAACCCAGGGCGCGGGCGGGCATGGGGCACCGGTGAAGGAAGCGCTGAGCACAGGGCCCTCGACAGCACCTACCCTTGACCCATGACCAGCAGCAGCGACCGGAGCCCGGCAGTGGACGTTCGATCATCCAAGACATACGAAATCCGTACCTACGGGTGCCAGATGAACGTCCACGATTCCGAGCGATTGTCCGGACTGCTGGAGGAAGCCGGTTACGTGCGTGCGCCCGAGGGGTCGGACGGCGACGCGGACGTGGTGGTCTTCAACACCTGCGCGGTACGGGAGAACGCCGACAACCGGCTGTACGGCAACCTCGGCCGCCTCGCACCGAAGAAGGCCGTGCGACCGGGCATGCAGATCGCGGTCGGCGGCTGTCTGGCGCAGAAGGACCGGGACACCATCGTGAAGAAGGCGCCCTGGGTGGACGTCGTCTTCGGCACGCACAACATCGGCAAGCTGCCGGTGCTGCTCGAGCGTGCCCGCGTGCAGGAAGAGGCCCAGGTCGAGATCGCCGAGTCGCTCGAGGCCTTCCCCTCCACGCTGCCCACCCGCCGCGAGAGCGCCTACGCGGCCTGGGTCTCCATCTCCGTCGGCTGCAACAACACGTGCACCTTCTGCATCGTCCCGGCGCTGCGCGGCAAGGAGAAGGACCGCCGCACCGGCGACATCCTCGCCGAGATCGAGGCCCTGGTCGCCGAGGGCGTCTCCGAGATCACGCTGCTCGGGCAGAACGTGAACGCGTACGGCTCCGACATCGGAGACCGTGAGGCGTTCAGCAAGCTGCTGCGGGCCTGCGGCACCATCGAGGGCCTGGAGCGCGTCCGCTTCACGTCCCCGCACCCGCGCGACTTCACGGACGACGTGATCGCCGCCATGGCCGAGACGCCGAACGTGATGCCCCAGCTGCACATGCCGCTGCAGTCCGGCTCGGACACGGTCTTGAAGGCGATGCGCCGCTCCTACCGGCAGGAGCGTTACCTCGGGATCATCGAGAAGGTCCGCGCGGCCATCCCGCACGCCGCGATCACCACCGACATCATCGTGGGCTTCCCCGGCGAGACCGAGGAGGACTTCGAGCAGACCCTGCACGTGGTGCGCGAGGCGCGGTTCGCGCAGGCGTTCACCTTCCAGTACTCCAAGCGGCCCGGCACCCCGGCGGCGACCATGGAGAACCAGATCCCCAAGGAGGTCGTCCAGGCGCGTTACGAGCGTCTCGTCGCCCTCCAGGAGGAGATCTCCTGGGAGGAGAACAAGAAGCAGGTCGGCCGCACGCTCGAACTCATGGTCGCCGAGGGCGAGGGCCGCAAGGACGGCGTCACCCACCGGCTCTCCGGCCGTGCCCCCGACAACCGCCTGGTCCATTTCACCAAGCCGGAGCAGGAGGTGCGCCCCGGCGACGTCGTCACGGTCGAGATCACGTACGCCGCCCCGCACCACCTCCTCGCCGAGGCCGCCGTCCTGGACGTGCGCCGCACGCGCGCGGGGGACGCCTGGGAGAAGCGGAACGTCGAGAAGGCGGCCGCGCCTGCGGGCGTGATGCTCGGCCTGCCGAAGATCGGCGTCCCCGAGCCGCTGCCCGTCGCCACGGGCAGCGCCTGCGGCTGCGACTGACGCTCCTGCCGAAGGCCCCCGGGGTTACCCTGCCGATCATGCTTGTCGCCGCAGCAGTCTGCCCCTGCCCGCCTCTCCTCGTGCCCGAGGTCGCCGCGGGCGCCGCGCCCGAGCTGGACGCAGCGCGTGCCGCCTGCACGGACGCGCTGGGCGTGCTCGCTGCCGCCCGGCCGGACCGGCTGGTGGTGGTCGGGCCCGCCGAACAGAGCGGACGTGGGCCCTATCCGCAGGGTGCGCGGGGCTCGTTCCGGGGCTTCGGCGTGGATCTCGATGTGACGCTGGGCCCGGAGGAGGGCGCAGACGCGGCATCCGAGCGGGAGCTGCCGCCCTCGCTCGCGGTGGCCGCGTGGCTGCTGGGGCGGACCGGCTGGTCCGATGCCCCGATCGTGGGACTCGGCGTGGGGGAACCTCTCGAGGCCGAGCGGTGTATCGAAGTCGGAAGGGAAATCGGCGGACGGGCCGGGCGGGTGGCACTGCTGGTGATGGGCGACGCCAGCGCGTGCCGGACGCTGAAGGCGCCGGGCTACCTCGACGAGCGGGCGGCGCCCTTCGACGCGGAGGTCGCGCGTGCGCTGGGTGAGGCGGACATCGCGGCGGTCAAAGCGCTCGACGCCGGGCTGGCTCACGAGCTGAAGGCGTCGGGCCGGGCTCCCTGGCAGGTGCTCGCGGGCGCCGCCGAGGACACGGGGCTCTCCGGCGCGCTGCTGTACGAGGACGCGCCGTACGGCGTGGGATACCTGGTCGCGACGTGGTCGTAGGCCGGCCCGGACCGCATCCGGGGGCGTCGACGGCCGTGTCGTACAGCCGGTGAAACGGCGGACGGCCGCGAGTCGTCGTGCTTCGCGGCCGTCCGCCGATCGATGTGCCCTTCAGGAAGCCGGCGGTGGGGAGTCCGGCGGCGTGAAGGTGTCGCCACCCGCTGAGGTGTCGCCCTTGTGCGCGAGGCGGTCCATGGCGCCCTTGGCCTTGCCGGTGCCCGTATGGATCCTGTCGCTGTACTTGCCCTTGGTCTTCTCGTCGACGACCTTGGCGGCCTTGTCCAGGCCGTGTGTGATCTTGCCCCCGTGCTGTTGCGCGAGGTCCGAGACCTTGTCCTTGGCCGGGGAGAGCTTGGCCTTCAAATTGTGCAAAAGACCCATGGGTCACCTTCCCTCGCGGGTCCACTCACGTGCGGGCGCCCTCGCCGGCCTCACTGTCGGCCGCCTCCTCGGCGGACTGCTGCTTCGGGATGTCCACGGCCTCGGCAGCGGCTTCCGCGACGGCCTCCGTCGCTTCCTCCACCGCGTCCTCGGACTCCGCCGACCCCTTCGCCTGCCCCGCCTCCGCGGGCTCGTCCGTCACACCGTCCCCCGCCGTGGGCGGGGCCGCCGGTGTGGCGGTCTGTGCCTCGGCGGTTGACGCCTCCTCCGTCGCCTTCGACCTCCGGAGAAGTCGCGCAAAAACGCCCATATCCACTCCATATGCTACTCGTGCGGACGAAATCCCGCGTCGCCCGGTGCGTCCGTTTGCGTCACCCGGCTCGCCGCGTCTGCGAAACGGCGGCGGAAACCTCGCAACGGGCAACGACCCCCGACCCGCTTCGTCACGTAACTCGTTCGAGGCCGGGGTGCGAGGTTTGGGACACTGATGCGGTGAGCAGCGCACCTTCCGCCCCCCGTGTCATCGCCGTCGTCGGACCCACCGCGGCCGGAAAGTCCGATCTGGGCGTCTTCCTGGCCCGGCAGCTCGGCGGCGACGTCGTCAACGCCGACTCCATGCAGCTCTACCGAGGGATGGACATCGGCACCGCCAAGCTGACGCCCGAGGAACGCGGCGGGGTCCCGCATCATCTCCTGGACATCTGGGACGTGACCGTCACGGCGTCCGTCGCCGAGTACCAGCGGCTCGCGCGGGAGCGGATCGACGCGCTGCTCGCCGAGGGGCGCTGGCCGATCCTGGTCGGCGGCTCCGGGCTGTACGTCCGCGGGGCCGTCGACAACCTGGAGTTCCCCGGTACCGACCCCGAGGTCCGGGCCCGGCTCGAGGAGGAGCTCACGCTGCGTGGCTCCGGCGCGCTGCACGCCCGGCTGGCCGCCGCCGATCCCGAGGCCGCGCAGGCGATCCTGCCCAGCAACGGCCGCCGTATCGTCCGGGCCCTCGAAGTGATCGAGATCACCGGCAAGCCCTTCACTGCCAACCTCCCGGGCCACGACTCCGTCTACGACACGGTCCAGATCGGCGTCGACGTGGCCCGCCCCGAGCTCGACGAGCGCATCGCCCGACGGGTCGACCGGATGTGGGACGCCGGGCTGGTGGACGAGGTCCGCGCACTGGAGGCCCAGGGGTTGCGCGAAGGGCGTACGGCGTCGCGCGCGCTCGGCTACCAGCAGGTGCTCGACGCGCTCGCCGGGGAGTGCACGCAGGAGGAGGCGCGCGCGGAGACCGTCCGGGCCACCAAGCGCTTCGCGCGCCGTCAGGATTCGTGGTTCAGGCGCGATCCGCGGGTGCACTGGTTGAGTGGGGCTGCGGCGGACCTCACAGAACTTCCGCAGCTCGCGCTGGCGTTGGTCGCCCGACCGGTTACAGCCTGATCACGTCATTGCATCGGGACGCCCAGGCCGCCGTCCGGGCCTCCGACACCGTGCCATCATCGAGCTTCGATCGACCAAGTGGAGTCCGAGTTGGGAGGGCGCGTGGCGATGGAGGCCGGCCCTCGCGACACCGCAGAAGGCACCGAGTCAGTCACCACCGGCAGTGCTGAGCCGGAGCGGGGTGACGAGCGTCTGAGCCCCGACGGGCCGGACGACACCCAGGGTGGCGTCACCGACGACGGGCCCGAGCCCGAGGAGATGTTCGCGGGTGGCCCCGAGGTCGAGGTCGAGCTGCGCCCGCAGCGCCGGCTGCGCATCTGGCAGCTCGCTCCCATCGTGGCCCTGGCCGCGACCGGCTCCCTGATGTTCGCCTTCCCGCTGGCCTTCGACTTCGGAGACAGCGGGGCGGTGATCGCCATGCTGGGGCTGCTGATCTGCTCCTGTGCGGCGGGCTGGGGCATGATGGCCGCGCGCCGGGTGGGGTACACCTGGCCGGGCCTGCCCCCGCGCGGCTCCGGGCGCCGCCCGGACTGGCGGGTCGTACTGGCGTACGCCGTGATGGTCGCCGCTGTGGTGGTGCTGGCCGTGTGGCGGGTCGCCCGCCTGCGCTGACGCCGGTGCGCGACGGGTTGTCGTACCCACCCCGTACGATCGAGGAATGAGCACGCGGATCGCCTTCCTCAAGGGTCACGGCACCGAGAACGACTTCGTGATCGTCCCGGACCCGGAGAACGCCATCGACCTGCCCCCGGCCGCGGTGGCCGCCCTGTGCGACCGCCGTGCGGGCATCGGCGGTGACGGACTGCTGCACGTCGTGCGGTCCGCGGCGCACCCCGAGGCCCAGGACATGGCGGCCGAGGCCGAGTGGTTCATGGACTACCGCAATGGCGACGGCTCGATCGCGGAGATGTGCGGCAACGGCGTGCGGGTGTTCGCGCGCTACCTCCAGCGCGCCGGGCACGTGGGGGAGGGCGACCTCGCGGTCGCCACGCGCGGGGGCGTGAAGACCGTGCACATCGCGAAGACCGCATCCCACGGCGGCTCCACCGCGGGCGACATCACCGTCGGCATGGGCAAGGCACGCCTCCCCGAAGGGGACGTCACGGTGAGCGTGGGCGAGCGCAGCTGGCCCGCGCGGAACGTGAACATGGGCAACCCCCACGCGGTCGCCTTCGTGGACGATCTCACACACGCCGGGGACCTGTTCTCCGCCCCGCCCTTCAGCCCTGCCTCCGCCTACCCGGACGGGGTCAACGTCGAGTTCGTCGTCGATCGCGGCCCCCGGCACGTCGCGATGCGCGTGCACGAGCGCGGCGCCGGCGAGACCCGCTCGTGCGGCACGGGCGCGTGCGCCGTCGCCGTGGCGGCCGCGCGGCGGGACGGTGCCGACCCGACGGCCACCGGGACTCCGGCGACGTACACCGTCGACGTCCTGGGCGGCCGTCTGGTGATCACCGAGCGGCCCGACGGCGAGATCGAGATGACCGGCCCCGCGGTGATCGTCGCCGAGGGCGAGATCGACGCGGAGTGGCTGGAAACGTCGGTTCGCTGACGGGAGCGAAAGCTTCGTATCGGAGGTCCGGGCGGCCGAGTCGTGAGCAAGGCAACCCCCGGGTCTGGATGCGGGTTTCGAGAGTGCGGCTGACTCCATGTCACATGGCGCAAAACCGTAAACCCCCAAAGCGTCGCTCGAATGGGTGATCCGTTTCACGCTCGGGGAGAGGCGGTCAGTCGCGCGTGGTGGGCTCGGTAGCATCAAGCACCGGCCCGGACGGGGGACCGTTGCCACCCCCTGAGCCGTGTCCGCCATGGGCACTCCGTCCGCCGGTCCACGCAGCCGGAGGTGCCCATGAGTGCGGAGGCCACGAATCCTGCGACCCCAGGTCCAGTAGTGGAAGCTGTGACGCCTGCGGTGCCCCGCAGGAAGGCCCGGGCCAGGATCGACCTGCGCCGACTGGGCAGGGCCGCCCTGCTCGGCTCCGCCTCCCGCGACCGGCTGCCCGACGCGATCGGACACGTCGTCGACGCCCACCGCGCCCACCACGCCGACGCCGACATCGAACCGCTGCGCCGGGCCTACGTCCTGGCCGAGTCCTCGCACCGCGGCCAGATGCGCAAGAGCGGCGAGCCGTACATCACGCATCCCCTGGCCGTGACCCTGATCCTCGCCGAACTGGGCGCGGAGACCACCACCTTGACGGCCTCTCTGCTGCACGACACCGTCGAGGACACCGACGTGACGCTCGATCAGGTCCGCGAGCAGTTCGGCGAGGAGGTCCGTTACCTCGTCGACGGTGTCACCAAGCTGGAGAAGGTCGACTACGGCGCGGCAGCCGAGCCGGAGACCTTCCGCAAGATGCTCGTCGCCACCGGCAGCGACGTCCGCGTGATGTCGATCAAACTCGCGGACCGGCTGCACAACATGCGCACCCTCGGCGTGATGCGCCCGGAGAAGCAGGCGCGCATCGCCAAGGTCACCCGCGACGTCCTCATCCCGCTCGCCGAACGGCTCGGCGTCCAGGCGCTCAAGACCGAACTGGAGGACCTCGTCTTCGCGATCCTCCACCCCGAGGAGTACGAGCACACGCGCGGGCTGATCGTCGACAACGCCTCCCGCGCGGACGACCCGCTCGCCGAGATGGCCGACGAGATGCGCACGGTCCTGCGTGACGCCGGGATCCAGGCGGAAGTCCTCATCCGGCCGCGGCATTTCGTCTCCCTGCACCGCGTCGCCCGCAAGCGGGGCCGACTGCGCGGCGCCGACTTCGGCCGTCTGCTGGTGCTGGTCAACGACGACGCCGACTGTTACGCCGTCCTCGGCGAACTGCACACCTGTATGACGCCCGTCGTCTCGGAGTTCAAGGACTTCATCGCCGTCCCCAAGTTCAACCTGTACCAGTCGCTGCACACGGCGGTCGCCCGCGAGGACGGCCAGGTCGGCGAAGTCCTCATCCGCACCCACCAGATGCACAAGGTCGCCGAGGCCGGCGTCGTCGCGCTCGGCAATCCCTACGCTCCGCCTTCGGAGGAGCCCGTCGACGGCGAGCGCGCGGACCCCACCCGGCCCGGCTGGCTCTCCCGCCTCCTCGACTGGCAGGAGGCCGCGCCCGACCCCGACACGTTCTGGTCGACCCTGCGCGAGGACCTGGCCCAGGACCGCGAGATCACCGTCTTCCGGCCCGACGGCGGCACGCTGGGCCTGCCCGAGGGAGCGACCTGTGTGGACGCCGCGTACGCGCAGTACGGCGAGGACGCGCACGCGTGCATCGGCGCCCGCGTCAACGGCCGCCTGGCGACGCTGAGCACCGTCCTGCGGGACGGCGACACCGTCCAGCTCCTCATGGGCCAGGACCCCGCCTCGGAGCCGTCCCGGGAGTGGCTGGAGCACGCCCACACACCGGCCGCACGGATCGCCATCCAACGGTGGATCGCGGCCCACCCGGCGCACGACGAACCGCAGGAGACCGAGGCCGCCGAGGGCGGTGGCGCGTCACCCGTGGCCCTGCGTCCCCTTGGCGACGGCCCCGTCGGCCGGCACGACGCCGCGAACGTCGTCCTCGACCGACCGGGTGCCACCGTACGGCTCGCCGGCTGCTGCACTCCCGTCCCGCCGGACGAGGTCACCGGCTTCACCGTGCGCGGGGGAGTGGTGACCGTCCACCGCGTCGAGTGCGCCGCGGTGGGACGGATGAAGGAAGCGGGGCGCGCGGAGGTCGGCGTGAGCTGGGGCGACACCGCCGAGTGCCGGGTCACCCTGGTCGCCGAATCGTTCGGGCGCGCTCATCTCCTCGCGGACCTCACGGAAGCGATGGCCCTGGAGGGCGCGGAAATCGTCTCGGCGACCGTCGAACCCCCGAGCCAGCAGCGCGTACGCCACACCTACACCGTCCAACTCCCGGACGCGGCCCACCTGCCCGCCCTGATGCGCGCGATGCGGAACGTGCCGGGGGTGTACGACGTGAGCCGGGCGCAGACGCCGGGGAGATAGCCGCGGGCAACGCCGGGCACACCCGCGAACCGCACCGCCTCACGCCGCCCGGACGTACCCGATCGAGTGGGCCGAACGCGCGCCGTCGCCGTACGGCACGCGCGCGCTGGTAGCGGTGGTCCATGCTGCTCACCCCCCGCCTCCGTGCCAGGACCCCCCGACGGCTGAAAGCGACCGCACTGCTCGCCTCCGCCGTCTCCGTCTGCCTCGTCGCCGCGAGCGCCCCGGCGACCCCGCTGGGCGTCGGCGACCGCCTCTTCCCGTACCTGGGCAACCCGGGATACGACGTGGCGTCGTACGACCTCTCCTTCACCTATTCCGGCAGCAACAGCAAGCCGCTCAAGGCGGTCACCACGATCGACGCCTGGACCACGACCCCGCTGGACCGCATCAACCTGGACTTCGCCCACGGCAAGGTGGGCTCGGTCGAGGTCGACGGCGAGCCCGCCGCCTTCACCGGCGCCGGCGACGACCTGGTGGTCACACCGCGGACCCCGCTGCCCGAGGGCAGCTGGATGCGCATCACCGTGCGGCACACCAGTGACCCCGTCCCCGCCGACGGCCGGGACGGCGGCTGGGTGGCCACCGCGGACGGTCTCGCCATGGCAAATCAGGCCGACGCAGCGCACCTGGTGTTCCCGTGCAATGACCACCCGTCGGACAAGGCGAGGTTCACCATCCGGATCACCGCGCCCAACGGCTACACGGCCGTGGCCAATGGTCTGCCGGCCGACGTCGACCGCGTCGGCAGGGCGACCACGTGGACGTACCGCACCCAGCACCCCATGGCCACCGAGCTGGCCCAGGTCTCGATCGGCCGCTCGAGCGTCCTGCGACGCACCGGCCCCCACGGACTGCCCGTCAGGGACGTCGTGCCCGCCAAGGACCGCGACTCGCTCGAACCGTGGCTGCAGACGACCCCCGACCAGATCGCCTGGATGGAGAGCAAGGTCGGCGCCTATCCGTTCGAGACCTACGGACTGCTCGTCGCCGAAGCCTCCACCGGCTTCGAACTGGAGACGCAGACCCTCTCCCTCTTCGAGAGAGGACTGTTCACCGAGCCCGCCTACCCCGCCTGGTACGTCGAGTCGATCATGGTGCACGAGCTGTCCCACCAGTGGTTCGGCGACAGCGTCAGCCCGCGCACCTGGTCCGACCTGTGGCTCAACGAGGGGCACGCCACCTGGTACGAGGCCCTGTACGCGGAGGAGAAGGCGCACCGGACGATGGAGGCGCGGATGAAGGCGGCGTACGGCGCCTCCGACCGCTGGCGCGCGGCCGGCGGACCGCCCGCGGCTCCCAAGGCACCCGCTCCCGGCCAGAAGATCAGCATCTTCCGCCCGAACGTCTACGACGGCGCCGCGCTCGTGCTGTACGCCCTGCGCCAGGAGATCGGCCGGAAGGCCTTCGAGCGACTGGAGCGGGTCTGGGTGCGTGACCACCGGGACGGCACCGCGAGCACGGCCGACTTCGTCGACCTGGCGTCCCGGATCTCCGGGCGGAACCTCGACGCCTTCTTCCAGGGCTGGCTGTACGGCGAGAAGACCCCGCCGATGCCCGGCCACCCGGACTGGAAGCCGGTGCCGCCCGCCGAAGTGCCCGCCGACGCCGCCGCCGAGGGGCTCGCGAAATAACACGGTGACGAGACGCCCCGTCCCGTGCGACCATCTTCAGGTCGGCGCGGCACGGGGCACGGGAATCTCCCGGGGTGCTCGTGCGTTGTGCACAATGACCGCCGAATCGGAACCCCCTTCGACGTAAGGACCCAATGACCTCCTCTTCTTCCCCTTCCCAGGACACCAAGCGCCTCGCGCACGACTATCCCGAAGGACTTCGGGCCGATGCCCTGATGGAAGAGGACGTCGCCTGGAGCCACGAGATCGACGGAGAGCGGGACGGCGACCAGTTCGACCGCTCCGACCGCGCGGCCCTGCGCCGCGTGGCGGGCCTCTCCACCGAGCTCGAGGACGTCACCGAGGTCGAGTACCGTCAGCTCCGCCTGGAGCGGGTCGTCCTCGTCGGCGTCTGGACCACGGGGACCGTGCAGGACGCGGAGAACTCCCTCGCGGAGCTCGCCGCGCTCGCGGAGACCGCGGGCGCGCTCGTGCTGGACGGCGTCATCCAGCGCCGGGACAAGCCCGACGCCGCGACCTACATCGGCTCCGGCAAGGCCGACGAGCTGCGGGACGTCGTCCTCGAAACGGGCGCGGACACCGTCATCTGCGACGGTGAGCTCAGCCCGGGTCAGCTGATCCACCTCGAGGACGTCGTCAAGGTCAAGGTCATCGACCGTACGGCCCTGATCCTCGACATCTTCGCCCAGCACGCCAAGTCCCGAGAGGGCAAGGCGCAGGTCGCGCTCGCGCAGATGCAGTACATGCTGCCGAGGCTGCGAGGCTGGGGTCAGTCGTTGTCCCGCCAGATGGGCGGCGGCAAGGGCGGCGGCCTCGCCACCCGTGGTCCCGGTGAGACCAAGATCGAGACGGACCGGCGACGGATCCGCGAGAAGATGGCGAAGATGCGCCGGGAGATCGCGGAGATGAAGACCGGCCGCGAGATCAAGCGCAAGGAGCGCAAGCGCCACAAGGTGCCCTCGGTCGCCATCGCGGGCTACACCAACGCCGGCAAGTCCTCCCTGCTCAACCGCCTCACGGGCGCGGGTGTCCTGGTCGAGAACGCCCTGTTCGCGACCCTCGACCCGACCGTGCGCCGGGCCGAGACCCCGGGCGGACGGCTGTACACCCTGGCCGACACCGTCGGCTTTGTACGGCACCTGCCGCACCACCTGGTCGAGGCGTTCCGCTCCACCATGGAGGAGGTCGGCGAGTCCGACCTGATCCTGCACGTGGTGGACGGCTCGCACCCGAACCCGGAGGAGCAGCTGGCCGCCGTGCGCGAGGTGATCAGGGACGTCGGCGCCATCGACGTACCCGAGATCGTCGTGATCAACAAGGCCGACGCGGCCGACCCGCTGACGCTCCAGCGGCTGATGCGGATCGAGAAGCGCTCCATCGCGGTCTCGGCCCGCACCGGTCAGGGCATCGACGAGTTGCTCGCGCTCATCGACAACGAGCTGCCGCGCCCGTCGGTCGAGATCGAGGCGCTCGTGCCGTACACGCTCGGCAAGCTGGTCGCCCGCGCCCACACCGAGGGCGAAGTGATCTCCGAGGAGCACACCCCGGAGGGCACGCTGCTCAAGGTGCGGGTGCATGAGGAACTGGCGGCGGATCTCGCGCCGTACGTTCCGGCGCCTGCCGCCTGAGCCCGTCGTAGCTCACCGAGAGCCCGAAGGCCCGCCCCTTTCGCGAGGGGCGGGCCTTCGGCATCTCCGGCGTCACTGACCGCCGTACCTCTTGCTCATGTTCTGGTACATCGCCTCGGCTTCCTTGCCGAGCTGCGGGCCCGCCAGCCATGTGCTGTCGGCCGGGCCGATCGAGGTGTTGGAGACCAGCTCGGTCCTGCCGTCCACCACCCGGAACCAGCCGCCGCCGGACGAGCCGCCGGTCATGGTGCAGCCGATGCGGTACATCGTCGGCAGGGAGGTGCTCAGCGAGAGCCGGCCGGGCCGGTCGATGCACTTGAACATCTTCAGACCGTTGTACGGGGGTGCCGCCGGATAGCCCCAGGCACCCATCTTGGCCACCTCGGTCGCGGCCGGGGCCGAGAAGTCGACGTCCAGAGCCCCGCCGAGCGTCTCCTCCAGGGACTTGGAGCCGTTCTCCGGCTTCACGTGCAGCACCGCGAAGTCGTACGCGGCACCCGCGCCGCCGGTCTCCGAGCCGCCCTGGATCCACTCGTTGGAGGTGGAGGCCCAGTCGGCCCACCAGTTGCCGTACGGGGCGATCTCCTCGGCGGTCGCGTTGCTCAGCCGCGCCTCGGACTTGCCGAGGTCGTTGTAGGCGGGGACGAAGACGATGTTCCGGTACCAGCCTCCGTCGCCACCCGCGTGCACGCAGTGGCCCGCCGTCCAGACGAGGTTGGACTTGCCGGGGTGGTTCACGTCCGTGATGACGGTGCCCGAGCAGACCATCGTGCCCTCGGGCGAGTCGAAGAAGACCTTGCCGACCGGTGCCGCGTTCTCGTGGTACGGCGTCTTCTCGGCCTCCGCCTCCACGGGGGCCGGTTCCGGATCGCTGACGCCCTGGTCGGTGGCTGCGTCCTTCGTCGTGACGGTCTTGTTGGCCTCCTTCGCGGACTTCATGCGCTCCGGCTTCCAGAGGCCCTCGATCACCGGGTTGACGAAGTCCTTGGCCTCACTGAGCCACTTGTCCTTGTCCCAGTCCTTCCAGGCGCCGTTCTTCCACTTGTCGACATCGATGCCGTGCTCCTTGAGCTTGCCCGCGATGTCGGCCGGGACCTGGACCTTGCCGTCGCCGCTGTCCGCGGACTGGGATGCGGTGGCGTCGGACGTGCCGCTCCTCCTGTCGTCGCCCGAGCCGTCGCAGGCGGTGGCGGTGAGCGCCAGCGCGGCGACGAGGCCGGTGGCGGCGAGGAGAGTGCGTCGCCTGGCGCGCGGGTGCGCGATGGGCGTAGGTGTGGAACACATGGTGCGTGGACCCCCGTTGGAACTGTGCGAGACAACACCCCACTATGCCCGTGGAGTTCGGGACGAACCGGGTGAGGCGGTGAGGTTCCTGTGGTTCCTGTGATTGCTGTGACTCCTGTGGGACCTCACCGCCGCCGCCGCACCGTTGCCGTGCCTACTGGCCGGCGAACTTCTTGCTCACCGAGTCGTACACGCCCTTGGCGACATCACCCAGCCGCGGACCTGCCAGCCAACCCGCTCTCACCGGACCGATCGAGGTGTTGGACACGAGTGCAGGCTTGCCGTCCGAGCCCGTCGCGACCCAGCCGCCGCCCGACGAACCTCCGGTCATGGTGCAGCCGATGCGGTACATCGTCGGGTCCGACTCGTTGAGCGACAGCCGTCCGGGCTTGTCCTTGCACTGGTACAGCTTCTGACCGTCGAACGGGGCCGCCGCCGGGTAGCCGGTCGCCGTGATGCTCTTCACCTTCGGTACGGACGGGGCCTTGAAGTCCACCGGAAGCGCCGAACCGACGGTCTCCTCCAGGGACTTGCCGTTGCCGCCCTTCTCCGGCGTCACATGGATGACGGCGAAGTCGTACGAGGCGCCGTCACCGCCGGTCTGGCCGCCCTGCTCGATCCACTGGTCCGAGGTCTGCGCCCAGTCGCCCCACCAGACGCCGTAGGGAGCGACCTCCTCCTTGGCGACGTTCTCCAGCTCGGCGACCGGCTTGCCCGAGTCGTTGTACGACGGCACGAACGCGATGTTCCGGTACCAGCCGCCGTTCTTCCCGGCGTGCACGCAGTGGCCCGCCGTCCACACCAGGTTGGACTTGCCGGGATGCGCCGGGTCCTCCACGACCGTCGCCGAGCAGACCATCGTGCCTTCGGGGGAGTCGAAGAACACCTTGCCCGCCTCGGGGGCATTGGCGTGGTACGTAGCCGGCACGGCCTTCGCGTCCACCGGGTCCGGCGTCGGGTCGGTCACGCCCTGGTCACCGGAGAGGTCGCTGTCGTCGACGCCCCTGTCCGGGTCCTCGGCGTCACGCATCCGGTCCGGGTCCCACAGGTCCTCGATGATGGGGTTGATGAAGTCCTGGGCCTCGCGCAGCCAGTCGTCCTTGTCCCAGTTCTTCCAGGCGCCGTTCTTCCACTTGTCGATGTCGACCCCGTGCTCTTTGAGCTTGTCCCTGATGTCGGACGGGATCTGGATCTTTCCGTCGTCCGCGGAGGCAGAGGCCTGGCTGTTCGTGTCGGTGCCGTCCCCCGAGTCGCAGGCGGTGGCGGTGAGAGCGAGCGCCGAGGCGAGGGCGAACGTGGCCAGAACGGGGGAGGTTCTGCGGCGCGCGTTCCTCCCTCGGCGAGCGGTGAACGACGGCCGTATGGATCGCATGGTGTGACTCCCCCTGAAGTGAACTGACTTGGCGCCGTGTCCGTGATCTCCGGCGATCGCCTGCTGATTTCGCCGATCTCACGCCGATCTCATGCCGAGCTCATACCGGACTCACGAACTTCGGGAACGGCAACACACGATATGCGTTCGCTGTGGGGGACTTCCCACGGAACCGCAACGGTTCCGTCACGGCAAGGATCTTGAGGCAACCCGTAACCAGGTGGCCGGTGCGCGGTTGGTAGCGGTGGGGCCCGGCTGCCGGTGCCGGGACAAGGGCAGCCGGGTTGAGTGCGGGAGCTGCCGACCCCTGGGGAGAACCAACTCGCCTGTGAACAGCGGGAGGACAGGGAGCTGTGGCCGTGACCGAGTCTGCGCCCGGGGAGGCGACCGTGGGGCGGGCCCCTGTCGGGGTCTCTGCGGACGGCGCCCTGAGGAGCAATGCCGCCGAGGCGTGCACCGGGGCGCGCCCCTCGCACGAGGGAATCCTGCGGCGCCAGTCGGCGCGCGAGTCGTCCGCACGCACGTACGCGCGCTCCCTGCCCATCGTGCCGGTACGGGCCCGCGGGTTGACCATCGAGGGCGCCGACGGCCGCCGCTACCTGGACTGTCTCTCCGGCGCCGGAACCCTCGCCCTCGGCCACAACCACCCCGTCGTCCTCGAGGCGATCCGCAAGGTCCTCGACTCGGGCGCTCCGCTGCACGTCCTCGACCTGGCCACCCCCGTCAAGGACGCCTTCGTCACCGAACTGTTCCACACCCTGCCGCCCGGTCTCGCCGACCGCGCGCGTGTGCAGTTCTGCGGGCCCGCCGGCACGGACGCCGTGGAGGCAGCGCTCAAGCTCGTACGTGCCGCGACCGGCCGCACCGGAACCCTCGCTTTCACCGGTGCCTACCACGGCATGACCACCGGCGCCCTGGAAGCATCCGGGGACGCCTTCGACGTACGGGTCGCGCGCCTGCCCTATCCTCAGGACTACCGCTGTCCGTTCGGCGTCGGCGGCGAACGCGGCGCCGAACTCGCCGCCCGCTGGACCGAGTCCGTCCTCGACGACCCCAAGTCCGGAGTACGGCAACCCGCAGGAGTGATCCTCGAACCCGTCCAGGGCGAGGGCGGGGTGATCCCCGCACCGGACGCCTGGATGCGGCGCATGCGGCAGATCACAGCCGACCGGTCCATCCCGCTGATCGCGGACGAGATCCAGACGGGAGTCGGCAGGACAGGCACCTTCTGGGCGGTGGAACACAGCGGCATCACCCCCGATGTGATGGTTCTCTCGAAAGCCATCGGCGGCAGCCTGCCCCTGGCCGTCGTGGTCTACCACGAAGACCTCGACGTCTGGCAGCCCGGCGCCCACGCCGGAACGTTCCGCGGCAACCAACTCGCCATGGCCGCCGGCACGGCCACCCTCGCCTACGTCCGCGAACATCGCCTCGCCGAACGGGCGGCGACGCTGGGCGCCCGCATGCTGTCCGAGCTCCACAAGCTGGCCAAGGAGTTCCCGTGCGTCGGACACGTGCGGGGGAGGGGGCTGATGATCGGCATCGAAGTGGTGGAACCGGAGGCGGAGCCAGGGATGGTGGGCCCGGGGACGGACGGGGGAAACCGGGATCCGGGCGGCGACGGGACCGAGACCGGGACCGGGAGTCCCGGCTTGCGCCGGGACGGAGGCGGCAGTGACGTGGGGTTTGCGGCGCCGGCTCCTGCCGCCGCTCCCCGCCCGGCGGCCCCCGAACTCGCCTCCGCCGTCCAACGGGAGTGCCTGCGCCGAGGCCTGATCGTCGAACTCGGCGGCCGCCACGCAAGCGTCGTACGGCTCCTGCCGCCGCTGACCATCACCGACGAGCAGGCGGCCGCGGTACTCGACCGCCTGACCGACGCGGTGGAGGCGGTGGCGCGCGGTCAGGCGGGTCGCCACGCTCACCGCGACGGGGGACGCGACGAGCCCCACCCACCGCGGAGCCGACACAGCGACCGCGCGGAGCGCGCCGGGTAGGCGGGTGGCCGGGTGGACTGTGGCGCGGGTCGTTGCCGCGTGCGCTCCCGCTCGCCAGGCACAGGCCGATGATCTTGATTCCCGCCGACAGCGCTATGTGTGCCGAGGGCCTCGCGCAGATCGACGGCCCTGCATATGCGGCGTTCGTGGGACCGGCCCCCCTCACGCACGAACACACACATGCACCACAGCCCCACTCCGCCTCGTAGACCTCGAGCCAGAACCACCTCCCTAGGAACCGTCTTGAACGCCACCTCCACGCAGGTGCCGGCGCCGTCCTCGGTCCCCGAGCGCAACGCCGGGTCTGCGACCGCCGAGCGTCCGTACAGCACCACCTCCGACCTCCTGGAACATCCCGACCCGCACATCGCAGCCCAGGCCGCCGCCGTCGAGAACCTGCTGCGCTGCTGGGTGCGCGAGAACGACCTCCCCGCACCCGGCAACGGCACCCTCCGCATCCCCTTGCCGGCCAGTGGTACGGCCCTGCTCGCTCCCGTTCACTACTGGTCCCCGACGGGCTGGCACCGCTTCGGCCTCCCGACTCTGGCCGACGCCCCCGAACCATGCCCACCAGCCGACGCGGTCACAGTCGCGGCCCTGCTCGCCCGCGAGACCGCCGGTGCGTGGGCCGCGGCCGGTGCCTCCGCGGAAGCACCCCACACGGTCACGTCACCTCCCGGGATCACCCACGGCCCCGACCTCGTCGCCCGTGTGGCCGACTCCGTCCGCCGAACCGCCACCTTCATCAGCGAGCGCAGGGAGCAACCCGACGGCTCCGACCTCTTCCTGGCGGCCGAGCAGGCACTCGTCCTCGGGCACCCACTGCACCCGACCCCGAAGAGCCGCGAGGGCCTCTCCGACGCCGAAGCGCGGCCTTACTCACCCGAGTTGCGCGGCTTCTTCCCACTGCACTGGATCGCTGTCGCACCTTCCCTCCTCGCCACCGACTCGGCCTGGACCGAGCGCGGACGCTCCGTCTCCGCACCCCGGCTCCTGGCGCGGCTCGCGGGACCAGAGCTGCCGCTGCCCGACGGTTACACCGCCCTGCCGCTGCACCCCTGGCAGCTGCGCGAGGTCCGCCGGCGTCCCGAGGTCGCGGCGCTGCTGGACGCAGGCCTTCTCCGGGACGTCGGCACGTACGGCGATCCGTGGCATCCCACCTCCTCCCTGCGTACCGTCCACCAATCCGGCGCCCCCGCCATGCTGAAACTGTCCCTCGGCCTGCGCCTCACCAACTCCCGTCGTGAGAACCTCCGCAAGGAGCTCCACCGCGGCGTCGAGGTTCACCGGTTGCTGCGCGCCGGCCTGTCCGAGCAGTGGCGCGCCGCTCACCCGGGCTTCGACATCGTCCGAGACCCCGCCTGGCTGGCCGTCGACGGACCGGCCGGCGCCCCCCTGACAGGGCTCGACGTGGTGATCCGGCACAACCCGTTCACTCCGTCCGACGACGTCTCGTGCATCGCCGGACTTGTCTCGCCCCGCCCGTGGAACGGGCCGGGTGCCGCCGTCGTTGACCGCGCGGGAGCGGAGGAGAGGCCCGCCTCCTCGATGCCGAGCATCCTGCGTTCCAGGCTGGCCGAGATCGTCACGCGCCTCGCCGACGGTACGGGGCGCCCTCTCGGAGCCGTCGCCGCCGAGTGGTTCCTGCGGTACCTCGAGCAGGTCGTCCGGCCCGTGCTGTGGCTGGACGGCGAGGCGGGGATCGCCCTGGAGGCACACCAGCAGAACACGTTGCTCCTGCTGGACGGGGACGGCTGGCCCGTGGGTGGCCGCTACCGCGACAACCAGGGTTACTACTTCCGCGAGTCCCGCCGCGCGGACCTCGGGGCCCGGCTGCCCGGCATCGGTGAACACAGCGACACCTTCGTTTCCGACGACGTCACCGACGAGCGCTTCGCGTACTACCTCGCGATCAACAACGTGCTCGGCCTCATCGGCGCATTCGGATCCCAGGGCCTCGCCGACGAGCTGCTCCTGCTCGCCGCGTTCCGCCGCTTCCTCGAAGCGCTCGCCTCCGGCCCTTCCCGGCTGCGCAGCTCGCTGCCCGCCCGCCTGCTCGACTCACCCGTCCTGCGCTGCAAGGCCAACCTGCTGACCCGGCTGCACGGCCTCGACGAACTCGTCGGCCCGGTGGACACCCAGTCCCTCTACGTCACCATCGCCAACCCCCTTCGTTCCTGACGGTTGCCGCTCCCGACCACCATCAACTCCCTTCGTCTCTGCCGAACATGCCCCATCCCATCTCTTGAGAGGAGCGGCGCCGTGCCGCCCATCGACGCCGGTGCCCGCACGTGCGGTGCGAGCAGTGAGGACACGCTGGATCTGCGTCTGCCGGACGGCTTCTTCGCGCTCGTTGCGGAAGCGGACGCGGAGGAGGAAACCGAGGCAGGCCGGGGACGAGGCCGGGGCACGGCGTCGGCACCGACCCTCTGCCCCACGCCGAACAGTGACGACCTGCTCGATCGCGTCGGTGACTGGGGGCCGACCGTCACGCCCGCAGGCGTGTTCCACCTCGTCCCCGTCCGCGTCGAGCGGGACCTTCCACTGATCAGCCGGTGGATGAACGACCCAGCCGTCGCAGCGTTCTGGGAATTGGCAGGTCCCCAGGATGTGACCGAGGACCATCTCCGTTCCCAGCTCGCGGCCGACGGACGCAGTGTTCCGTGCCTCGGGGTCCTGGAGGGCACCCCGATGAGCTACTGGGAGATCTACCGGGCAGATCTCGACCCGCTGGCCCGCCGCTATCCCGCTCGACCTCACGACACCGGGATCCACCTCCTCATCGGCGGTGTCGCCGACCGTGGGCAAGGGCTCGGGAGCATCCTGCTGAGAGCCGTTGCCGATCTCGCGCTGGACAAGCGGACCGCCTGTGCACGTGTCGTCGCTGAACCCGACATTCGCAACACCCCTTCCGTAGCCGCATTCCTGGGCGCCGGTTTCCGGTTCTCCGCCGAGGTCGACCTGCCCGCCAAGCGGGCGGCCCTCATGGTCCGAGACCGGTCCGTGCGCCATCTGCTGTGACGCCCTGCAGTTGCGTCGTCACTTCTGGTACACCGCTCGAGCCGATCCGGTTCCCACTTGCGCCGGAGCTTTTTTCAGGCCGCGTGACCCATCAGACGCGGTGAGATCAACCTGGTCGGCGGCGCTTCGCACTTACGCCCGAGCCGGAGCCCCACTCGAACCATCTCCGATCCCAGCCGGTCGGATCCGACTCCCAAGCCGACCGTCATCGATCCCCATCCGCACCCCCGCCGCCCCCGTCCCGTCCCCACCCGAGAGCCGCACGGTCTTGATCGCACCCCTCGCCTCCGTCTTGATCGCCCGATTGTCAGTGCCGGGCCGTAGGGTGGACGCGCTATGACGAAGCCCTCACTCCCCGAACTCCTGCACGCTGCCGTCACTGCTGTCGGCGGCACGGAGCGCCCCGGCCAGGTGGCCATGGCCGAAGCCGTCGCGGAGGCGATCGACGACAGCTCGCATCTGCTGGTCCAGGCCGGCACCGGCACCGGAAAGTCGCTCGGCTATCTCGTGCCCGCGCTCGCGCACGGGGAGCGCGTCGTCATCGCGACCGCCACCCTCGCACTGCAGCGCCAGCTCGTGGAGCGCGACCTGCCCCGCACGGTCGACGCGCTGCACCCTCTGCTGCGCCGCCGCCCCGAGTTCGCGATGCTCAAGGGCAGGTCGAACTACCTGTGCCTGCACCGCCTGCACGAGGGAATGCCGCAGGACGAGGAAGAGGGGCTCTTCGACCAGTTCGAGGCGGCCGCCCCCACCAGCAAGCTCGGCCAGGACCTGCTGCGCATGCATAACTGGGCGGACGAGACCGAGTCCGGCGACCGCGACGATCTGACGCCCGGTGTGTCGGATCGCGCCTGGGCCCAGGTGTCCGTCTCCTCCCGGGAGTGCCTGGGCGCGTCGAAGTGCGCGTACGGTGCCGAGTGCTTCGCCGAGATGGCCCGGGAGCGGGCCAAGCTCTCCGAGGTCGTCGTCACCAATCACGCGCTGCTCGCGATCGACGCCATCGAAGGCGCCCCGGTCCTCCCCCAGCACGAGGTGCTGATCGTCGACGAGGCCCATGAGCTGGTGTCCCGCGTGACCGGGGTGGCGACGGGGGAGCTCACTCCCGGTCAGGTCAACCGCGCGGTGCGCCGGGCCGCGAAGCTCGTCAACGAGAAGGCCGCCGATCAGCTCCAGACCGCCGCCGAAGGCTTCGAGCGGCTGATGGAACTCGCTCTGCCGGGCCGTCTCGAGGAGATCCCCGAGGATCTCGGCTATGCGCTGATGGCGCTGCGCGATGCCGCCCGCACCGTGATCTCCGCGATCGGCGCGACGCGCGACAAGTCGGTCCAGGACGAGGACGCGGTCCGCAAGCAGGCACTGGCCTCCGTGGAGAGCGTTCACGACGTGGCGGAACGCATCGTGAACGGCTCGGAGTGGGACGTCGTCTGGTACGAGCGCCACGACCGCTTCGGAGCCTCCCTGCGCGTCGCCCCCATGTCCGTCTCGGGACTGTTGAGGGAGAAGCTCTTCGCGGACCGCTCCGTGATCCTGGCCTCCGCAACCCTGAAGCTCGGCGGCGACTTCAACGGCGTGGGCGCCTCTCTGGGCCTCGCCCCCGAAGGCACGGAGGGCGACGACCTGCCGAACTGGAGGGGCATCGATGTCGGCTCGCCCTTCGACTACCGCAAGCAGGGCATTCTGTATGTCGCCAAGCACCTGTCGCGCCCGGCGCGGGACGGCGACCGCGCGGACATGCTGGACGAGCTGACGGAGCTGATCCAGGCGGCCGGGGGACGCACGCTCGGTCTGTTCTCCTCCATGCGGGCCGCCCAGCTCGCCGCAGAGGAACTGCGCACCCGCATTCCCGAGTTCCCGATCCTCCTCCAGGGCGAGGAGACCCTCGGTGAGCTGATCAAGAACTTCTCGGCGGATCCCCGGACATGCCTGTTCGGCACGCTGTCGCTCTGGCAGGGCGTCGATGTCCCCGGCCCCAGCTGCCAGCTGGTGGTCATGGACAAGATCCCCTTCCCGCGCCCGGACGATCCGCTGATGAGCGCCCGCCAGAAGGCTGTGGAGGACGCCGGGGGCAACGGCTTCATGGCCGTGGCCGCCACGCACGCCGCGCTGCTCATGGCTCAGGGCGCCGGCCGCCTCGTACGCGCGTCGGGCGACCGTGGCGTGGTTGCCGTACTGGACCAGCGTCTGGCCACGGCCCGTTACGGGAGCTATCTGAAGGCGTCACTGCCCGACTTCTGGTTCACCACGGACCGTAACCAGGTGCGCAAGTCGCTGGCGGCGATCGACCAGGCGGCGAGGCAGACGGAAGCAGAGTGATGGCCCGCTTTCAGCCCTGACACAGCACAGGGCCCCGGAACCGGCGCAGGGATCCCGGGGCCCAGTCAGAGGGCGGGTCGGTGAGGCCCGCCCGCCGGTGTTCTCAGACGCGGCGCAGTACCGCCACCACCTTGCCGAGAATGGTCGCGTCGTCGCCGGGGATCGGCTCGTACGCCGCGTTGTGCGGCAGCAGCCACACATGGCCGTCCTCACGCTTGAAGCGCTTGACGGTGGCCTCGCCTTCGAGCATCGCGGCCACGATGTCGCCGTTCTCGGCGACAGGCTGGCGGCGGACCGTGACCCAGTCGCCGTCGCAGATCGCGGCCTCGATCATCGAGTCGCCGACGATCTTGAGGACGAACAGCTCACCGTCACCGACCAGCTGCCGCGGGAGGGGGAAGACGTCCTCGACCGACTCCTCGGCGAGGATCGGGCCACCGGCGGCGATGCGGCCGACCAGCGGGACGTACGACGCGGCGGGCTTGCCCGCGGTGTCCGTGGGCTGTACTGAGGCGGCCTGGTCGGAGCCCCGCACCTCGTACGCGCGCGGCCGGTGCGGGTCTCGGCGCAGGAAGCCCTTGCGCTCGAGCGCCATCAGCTGGTGGGCGACGGAGGAAGTGCTGGACAGGCCGACCGCCTGCCCGATCTCCCGCATGGACGGCGGGTAGCCGCGCCGCTGCACGGAGTCCCTGATGACCTCGATCACCCGGCGCTGGCGGTCGGTGAGTCCCGAGCTGTCCGCACGGATGCCTGGAGGTCGGCCCGGCAGGGAGCGCTTGGGCCCCTCGGGATTCATGGCTTCGTTCATCGCATGCACCGGCTCGAGTCGGCCCTGGGAGCGGTCCTGGGCAGTGATGGTGGCACTGTCTGCGGTGGTGGTCACGTCGGCCCCTCTCGATGGTCTCCCTGCTGGACAACGGTAGTTGCTTTCGAAAGGTTGCGCCAAACACACGTTCGAGTGAAAAAACGCGATTCGCCTGACGTGATCATTTGTCTGGGTGTATGGCTGACGCGGCACCCGACGGGCAAAAGGGTCCATTGTTGTACCCTTCACCGCCGGGGTCGATGACCTCTTGGGTCGTTGCCCCAGTCTGCCATCCGGTATCCCGTCAATCGGGAAACGACCCCCGCTCTGTGCGGGAGTCCCACCGCTCCTCCCTGTGGCGCCCACGGTATCTCCGTATGCGCCGCCCCGATACGGCTGCGCGTCCCCGTATCGGGCGGGGCCCTGTGCGTCCGGAGCGGCGTCGCGGCCGTGTGGCACATGCCAGGACGTGCGCGACACGCGCGGGCGGTGTGCATGTATGAGCCAAGCCCCACATCTAGTGGTTGGATTGCAGTAGCGGCCCAGAAGTTGTGGTCCCCCGGGTCTTCGCGGCCTCGGAGATCGCCTATGCTTGGGGCTGCTTCGAGGGGCTCATGAGGCCCAGCGAGGCTATTGAGTCTGCTGTGAGGAGGGTTGGGATCCATGCATTGCCCCTTCTGCAGGCACCCCGACAGCCGCGTCGTCGACAGTCGTACGACCGATGACGGCACGTCGATCCGCAGGCGCCGCCAGTGTCCGGACTGCTCCCGTCGTTTCACGACCGTGGAGACGTGCTCGCTCATGGTGGTCAAGCGGTCCGGAGTCACGGAGCCCTTCAGCCGTACCAAGGTCATCAACGGTGTGCGCAAGGCATGCCAGGGGCGGCCTGTCACCGAGGACGCACTCGCCCAGCTCGGCCAGCGGGTCGAGGAGGCGGTGCGGGCCACCGGAAGCGCCGAGCTGACCACCCATGACGTGGGGCTGGCCATACTCGGCCCGTTGCAGGAGCTCGACCTCGTCGCGTATCTGCGATTCGCCTCCGTCTACCGGGCGTTCGACTCGCTCGAGGACTTCGAGGCCGCCATCGCGGAACTCAGGGAACAGACGGAACGCCCCGTCGCGGACGACGAAGACCGCGAGGACACGGGAGCGGGGGGCCAGGAAGACGACAGTGGGCCCGGGGGGACTGCTCAGGTTCCCCAGCCCGCAGGCGCCGCCGGCTGACAGGCGGGCCGGACCCGGACCTCCAGGCTCCGGTACCGGTCGTGCGGCGGCGGACGAAGACCTGTTGCGGGCGGCGGCGAGCAGAGCCCGCAACACCAGACAGAACACGTGCCACGGGGAACATCGGGGCACTTCAGGGCGTTTTAGCCCGTACAGGGAGGCGGCATGACAGAGACGGCGAGCGGTCCGGCACGGAGTTCCCGCGCCAAGGGCACCAAGGCGACCAAGGGACTGCGTATCGAGCGCATCCACACCACCCCCGGCGTGCACCCGTACGACGAGGTGGCCTGGGAGCGCCGTGACGTCGTCATGACCAACTGGCGCGACGGCTCGGTCAATTTCGAGCAGCGCGGCGTCGAGTTCCCCGACTTCTGGTCGGTGAACGCGGTCAACATCGTCACCAGCAAGTACTTCCGGGGCGCCGTCGGCACCCCGCAGCGCGAGGTCAGCCTCAAGCAGCTGATCGACCGCATCGTAAAGACGTACCGGAAGGCCGGCGAGGACCACAAGTACTTCGCCTCGCCCGCCGACGCCGAGATCTTCGAGCACGAGCTGGCGTACGCCCTCCTGCACCAGATCTTCAGCTTCAACAGCCCCGTCTGGTTCAACGTCGGTACGCCCCAGCCGCAGCAGGTCTCCGCCTGCTTCATCCTTGCCGTCGACGACTCCATGGAGTCGATCCTCGACTGGTACAAGGAAGAGGGCATGATCTTCAAGGGCGGTTCCGGAGCCGGCCTGAACCTCTCCCGCATCCGCTCCTCCAAGGAGCTGCTGTCCTCGGGCGGCAACGCCTCCGGCCCGGTCTCCTTCATGCGTGGCGCCGACGCCTCCGCCGGCACCATCAAGTCCGGTGGCGCCACCCGCCGTGCCGCCAAGATGGTCGTCCTCGACGTGGACCACCCGGACATCGAGGACTTCATCGAGACCAAGGTCAAGGAAGAGGAGAAGATCCGCGTCCTGCGCGACGCGGGCTTCGACATGGACCTGGGCGGCGACGACATCACGTCCGTCCAGTACCAGAACGCCAACAACTCGGTCCGGGTGAACGACGAGTTCATGCAGGCCGTCGAGCAGGGCGGCAAGTTCGGCCTGCGCGCCCGGATGACCGGCGAGGTGATCGAGGAGGTCGACGCCAAGGCGCTCTTCCGCAAGATCGCCGAGGCCGCCTGGGCCTGTGCCGACCCCGGCATCCAGTACGACGGCGTCATCAACAACTGGCACACCTGCCCCGAGTCCGGCCGGATCACCGCGTCGAACCCGTGCAGCGAGTACATGCACCTGGACAACACGTCCTGCAACCTGGCCTCGCTGAACCTGATGAAGTTCCTCCAGGACGACGGCAAGGGCAAGCAGTCCTTCGAGGCCGAGCGCTTCCAGAAGGTCGTCGAGCTCGTCATCACCGCGATGGACATCTCCATCTGCTTCGCGGACTTCCCGACCCAGAAGATCGGCGAGAACACGCGCGCGTTCCGTCAGCTCGGCATCGGCTACGCCAACCTCGGCGCCCTGCTGATGGCCACGGGTCACGCGTACGACTCCGACGGCGGCCGCGCCCTGGCCGGCGCCATCACCTCCCTGATGACGGGTACGGCCTACCGCCGTTCCGCCGAACTGGCCGCGGTCGTCGGCCCGTACGACGGCTACGCCCGCAACGCGGACGCCCACAACCGCGTCATGAAGCAGCACGCCGACGCCAACGGCACGGCCGTCCACATGGACGACCTGGACTCGCCGGTGTGGGCCGCGGCCACGGAGGCCTGGCAGGACGTGCTGCGTCTCGGTGAGAAGAACGGTTTCCGTAACGCCCAGGCGTCCGTGCTCGCCCCGACCGGCACCATCGGCCTCGCGATGTCCTGCGACACCACCGGTGTCGAGCCCGACCTCGCCCTGGTCAAGTTCAAGAAGCTGGTCGGCGGCGGCTCGATGCAGATCGTCAACGGCACCGTCCCGCAGGCCCTGCGCCGCCTGGGCTACCAGGAGGAGCAGATCGAGGCGATCGTCGCCCACATCGCCGACCACGGCAACGTGATCGACGCCCCCGGTCTGAAGCACGAGCACTACGAGGTGTTCGACTGCGCCATGGGCGAGCGCGCCATCTCCCCGATGGGCCACGTCCGCATGATGGCCGCGATCCAGCCGTGGATCTCCGGCGCCATCTCCAAGACGGTCAACATGCCGGAGACGGCGACCGTCGAGGAGGTCGAGGAGATCTACTTCGAGGCCTGGAAGCTGGGCGTCAAGGCGCTCGCGATCTACCGCGACAACTGCAAGGTCGGCCAGCCGCTCTCCGCCAAGACGAAGGACACCAAGGAGGAGAAGGCCGACGAGCCCGTCGCCGTCGAGACCAAGGTCGAGAAGGTCGTCGAGTACCGCCCCGTCCGCAAGCGCCTGCCCAAGGGCCGTCCCGGCATCACGACGTCCTTCACGGTGGGCGGCGCCGAGGGCTACATGACCGCCAACTCCTACCCGGACGACGGTCTCGGTGAGGTCTTCCTGAAGATGTCCAAGCAGGGCTCGACCCTCGCGGGCATGATGGACGCCTTCTCCATCGCCGTCTCGGTCGGCCTCCAGTACGGCGTGCCGCTGGAGACGTACGTCTCGAAGTTCACCAACATGCGCTTCGAGCCGGCCGGCATGACGGACGACCCCGACGTGCGGATGGCACAGTCGATCGTCGACTACATCTTCCGCCGCCTCGCGCTGGACTTCCTGCCCTTCGAGACGCGCTCGGCGCTCGGTATCCACTCCGCCGAGGAGCGCCAGCGTCACCTGGAGACCGGCTCGTACGAGCAGTCCATCGACGATGACGATGTCGACGTCGAGGGTCTGGCCCAGTCGGCGCCGCGCGCCCAGGAGCTGAAGGCGGTCGCCACGCCGAAGGCCGACTCCGAGGCGGCCAAGCCCGCCCCGAAGCAGGCACACACCAGCGCCGAGCTGGTGGAGATGCAGCTGGGCATCCAGGCCGACGCCCCGCTGTGCTTCTCCTGCGGTACGAAGATGCAGCGGGCCGGGTCCTGCTACATCTGCGAGGGGTGCGGTTCGACCAGCGGCTGCAGCTGATCTCGGCCCCTGCCGGACATGAACCGGCTGCCCAGGGCGGTGGAGCTTGCGGGCTCCACCGCCCTGGGCGTGTTGTCGGCCACGTCCGGCCCCGAGTGTCCGGCAGCCGGGAAGAATCTCTGTTTCCCTGCGCAGCGATCGCCGGTTAGGCTCCCCAGCGCGCAACAGGCGTGTACGGCAGGGGGGTATGGGGGACATGGTCGACGATTTCGCCGATTCCGAGAACGGCATAAGAGCGGGGGCCCAGGCTGTGGCGGCCGTGGTCGTGGTCGCCGGCCTTGCCGGTGGCCTGTGGGGACTTGGGGAAGTCTTTCCGCAGAATGCTGATGTCAGTGAGCCGGCCACCTGCTCGAGCACACACCATGCCACGCCGTCGAAACGCGTTTCCGGAGATCAGCTGTGCACGGCGCTGAACCGTCCGGACCTGCCGACCATCCTCGGAACGCCGACAGAGCAGGCAGAGACCGCCGGAGGGAGCGAAAATACGACCACCCTCGCCGGCGGAACCAAGTTCACCACCCCCGCGGCCGAGGTCACGCTGAAGACCTACTCCGTGAAGCTTTCGGCCTCCTACGACGATTACTCGGTCGCAGACCTGACCGACCTCCTGGGCGATACGGTGCAGCCGAAGACGGTCCTGGGACACCCGGCAGTTCTCTACTCGAACCGGACCATCGCCCTCACCTTCGACCTCAACGGCGGAAAGGCCGACGCCGGCCCCGGCGGTATCGCCCGCAGCCTGGTGGTCTCCAGGAGCGCGAATGACGGCGGCGACTACTTCGAGATCTCCATCTGGCGCCAGGACGACGTACTGCCCGATGACGCGGCCCTGCTCCGCGTCGCGGAGAAGGTGCTGCCGACGATCCCGGGCTGGACCGCGGGCTGACGAGAGGCCGCGTGCCACACCGGCGTCCCACGGCGTTCTCCGCTCACTGGCGCCGTGAGCCTCGTAGCCGCCGATCCTGAACGCATCACAGAGGTACGGCGGTGACATCGGCGCCCTCTCGAGGCCGCACCGCGCCCCAGCGCTCGAGGCCCTCGTCGTCGATCTTCGTTCTGCGGACCCGGTCGTGCGCGACGACCGGGCCCATGTCACGGCCGCGCGCTGGATACCCGCCTTGGACCCGGTCGAACGGCTCGGCCTTGGCGACCGCGTGGCCGCGCACTTCACCGATCCCGCGCTCCAGGCCCGCACCTTCGCGCCGCTGATCCTGGCGCGGATCGCCGAGGCGGGCGACAGGCGTCAGGAGTGGTGGCGTGCCTTCTCCGACTGGTACGTGCCTTCTCCGACTGGTATCCGATGGAGCGGGACCTGCGTGGCCACGACCCCGAACTCGGCTGGCTGCACGCCGCAGCACACGGGGCCGACCCCCTGGCGGCCCGGTCCCGGCTCCCCGGCCAGGACCTCGTACCACTCGCCGAGTTGGCGGTCGCCCGGCTGCTGGCCCCCACCGATCACCTCTTCGACGCCCAGGAGGACGACCGCATCGCCTACGCGCTCAACACCGACGAACCGGCACGTCCGCTCACCCACCGCGGCCCGGTGCTGGACGCCCTCGCCGCGACGCTCGTGATCGTTGCGCCCTTTACGGGCTGAGGGTCAGGGCTGCCGTGCGCTGCCCATCGTCCTCGTGAAGGTCACCGGATCGTCCTCGAAGCCCTGCACACCGGGGTGGAAGGTCCATCCGCCGGAGGGCTCGCGCACGAACTCGGCTATCGTCGCCGCCGTCGCGCCGAGGACACCGCCGAAGTCGTCCTCGGCCAGGACGGTGTAGCCCTCGCGGATCCGGAAGGCCGGGTTGATCACGCCGACGAAGGTCCGGAGCGTGGAACGCTGCTGCTGTATGACGACGCCGACCACCACGCGCGCGTACCGGCTGTCGAGCCGCTCGAGCTCGGCCGTCATGACCTCGTCCCAGCCGAAGCCCTTGCCGTCCTTGCTGTCCCGGTTGAGATAGATGGTGCCGTCGGGGGAGCGGCTGTCGAAGTGCACCACATAGGCGGGGTCTCCGTACGGATCGCCCGCCAGGTACGTCGCGGCGACGATGTCCAGGTCGCTGGGATGCTGCCCCATCGGACTGGGGTCCCATTTCAACGCGATCTCGACCTTGCGGATCCCCTTGCTGAGACCGTTCACGACCGCCACCCTTCCCCGTGTCCCCGTTCTCTGCGGCTCCAACTGCCCGTATGTCAGAGCCGGTTGTCCATCCTGCCACGCGCGTGGCGGCGCGCGTGCGGGTGCTCCGGGCCGGAGGGTGACCAAGGCCACGCTCGGTGGCCTTACGATGGCGCGGTGCTGGTCAAGTGGATTCGCTGCACCGTGGTGGACCGCCGCGGTTTCGAGCGGGGGCAGCGAAAGTGGGCGGGGCTTCTGGGGGAGCCGGGGTTTCGGGGACAGGGCGGAGGCTGGAGCCGTCGGCAGTCCTCCGTGGCGCACGTCTTCGCCTTCTGGGAGAGCCGTGCCTTCTACGACTCCTTCATGGCCCGATCCCACGACCGGCTGGCGGCGGCCCAGTCGGGCACCTTCAAGGACGCCCAGGTCCGGCTGTTCGACTACCGCTTCGACGTGAAGACCGGTTTCGAGCCGCGCTTCACGGACACAGACCTGCTGCGGGTGGCGCTGTGCAGGGTCCACGAGGACCGTGCCGAGCACTTCACGCTCATGCAGGAGAAGGTCTGGAACCCCGCGATGGCCGGCTCGCCCGGCATGATCCGCGGGCTGTTCGCCGAGGCGCCGGGGCACGAGTTCCTCGTGCTGTCGATGTGGCGCTCGGCGGCCGAGCACGGCAAGTACCGCACCGAGCGGGTGGAACGGCTCGCTCTGCGGGCCCAGACCGAGGCGGACGTCGCGTCGCTGACGGGGGACATCGTGGAGCTGGAACCGGTCTGGACGGTCTGACCCCGGCGCGTCGACAGTGCGCCTGGCGTGACCTGTGGTGCAGGAACTGTGTGACCTACGCCGTATGGAGCCCGTGGGAGTCCTCGACGACCGGCAACTCGATCTAGGGTTTCGGCATGGCACGACCACGGCGCATCGTCCTTGTCCGACACGGGGAGTCAACGGGCAATGTTGATGACACCGTGTACGAGCGTGAGCCCGACCACGCTCTGGCACTTACCGAGCGGGGCTGGCAGCAGGCCGAGGAGACCGGCAAGACGCTGCGGGAGCTGTTCGGCCGCGAGCGGGTGAGCGTGTACGTCTCCCCGTACCGCCGTACGCACGAGACCCTGCGCGCCTTCCACCTCGACCCGGAACTCATACGTGTGCGCGAGGAGCCCCGGCTGCGAGAGCAGGACTGGGGGAACTGGCAGGACCGCGACGACGTGACCCTGCAGAAGGCCTACCGGGACGCCTACGGGCACTTCTTCTACCGCTTCGCCCAGGGCGAGAGCGGGGCGGACGTGTACGACCGGGTCGGAAACTTCCTGGAGAGCCTGTTCCGCAGCTTCGAGGCCCCCGACCATCCGCCGAACGTGCTCCTGGTGACCCATGGCCTCGCCATGCGCCTGTTCTGCATGCGCTGGTTCCACTGGACGGTCGCGGAATTCGAGTCTCTGTCCAACCCCGGGAACGCCGAGATGCGGATGCTCGTTCTCGGGGACGACGGCAAGTACACGCTTGACCGGCCGTTCGAACGATGGCGGGATCCGGAATCGTATGGGAGCACTGAATAGAGTGGCAGGGCGATGACCGCTGACTCCACACCCGGCGGGCGCCTGGACCGCGCCCTGGCGAGCCTGCGCGGCTTGGCGGTGGGCGACGCCCTGGGCTCACAGTTCTTCGTCCCCGCGCATTACCCGCTGCTCAAGCGCCGCGAGCTGCCGGCGGGCACCTGGCAGTGGACGGACGACACGGAGATGGCCTGCTCCGTGGTCGCGGTCCTGGCCACCCACCACCGCATCGACCAGGACGCACTGGCCCGCTCCTTCGCGACGCACCACGACTTCGACCGCGGGTACGGTCCCGCGGTCAACCGGCTGCTGCGGCTGGTCCGGGAAGGCGGCGACTGGCGCGAGCTGGCTGCCGCGCTCTTCAACGGGCAGGGGTCCTGGGGCAACGGTGCCGCGATGCGGATCGCCCCCCTGGGCGCCTGGTACGCGGACGACCCGGAGCAGGCGACCCATCAGGCGGAGATTTCGGCCTACCCCACCCATCAGCACCGCGAGGCCGTGGCCGGCGCCATGGCCGTCGCCGCTGCCGCCGCGCTGGCGGCGGCCCCCGGTGGCCCGCCCAGCGCCGGGGCGCTCCTCGACGGTGTAGTCGCCCTCGTTCCCAAGGGCGCCGTCGGCGCGGGCCTGCGCCGCGCCCGGGACATGCTCGACTTCGACGATGCGAGCACAGTCGCTGCCGTACTGGGCTGCGGGCGCCGTACGACCGCCCACGACACCGTGCCCTTCGCCCTCTGGTCGGCCGCGAGGGCCCTCGGTGACTACGAGGAGGCGTTCTGGACGACCGCACAGGTCGGCGGGGACGTGGACACGACGTGCGCCATCGTCGGCGGGGTGCTCGCCTGCGGCAAGGCGGGGACGCCGCCCGCCGCCTGGGTGGAGCGCACGGAGGCGCTGCCGGGGTGGATGCCGACGTCCGTGTGACGCGGCTGCCCCCACTGCTGGAAACTCTCTGTGCATGTCGGGAACTCTGCGTGACCGCCTGCGCGTTGTTCGGTCGTCCGTCGTGTGACGAGTGGGCGCGCGGATGTATGGCGCGCAGGGGTGCAGGGGGTGGTCGTGGTCATGGGGTTGGCGCTGGTTCTGGCGGTTGTTGTGCTGGTCTTGGCCTCAGCGGGCTGCGCAGGAGCGCATCCGGTGCGCCGGATGCGTATGGCCGGACCGGCGTCCTCGCCGTCGGTCCCCCGGACGGGGTCCGGCCATACGCGGTTTCTCCCGGATCGTGCGCCGTCCTTCGCGAGCCGGCCGCGCCGCCGCGGACGTACCCCCGTGACGCCCCTCGGCAAGCCGTCGGGGCCGGCCCGCGGTGCGGTCTCGTCAGCCGGCCACAGGGCCGGCGGTGCCTGCCAGGGCCTCCAGGTCGCTCTTGCGGACCCGGATCACCAGCCAGGCGGTGAGCAGGGAGAGCACGGCCATCGCGGCGGCCGCCACGAAGCCCGTCGAGATGCCCTGGGCGAGCACCTCGTGGCCCCACGGCGCGGGCAGCTGGTGCGTCCTGGCGAACTCCGCCTTCTGCTCCGCCGAGCCGTCGGCGAGGAAGCCGGGCAGCTGCTTCTCCGCCTCGTCCTTGCTGGCAGAGCCGAACACCGTCGTCAGGATGGACAGCCCGAGCGAACCACCCACCTGTTGCGTGGCGTTGAGCAGTCCGGACGCGGCGCCTGCCTCGTGCTGGGCGACACCGGAGACCGCGGTGACCGTCAGCGTCACGAAGTTGAGGCCCATGCCGAAGCCGAACACCAGCATCGGTCCCAGCACTCCGCCGGCATACGAGCTGTCGGAGCTGATGAGGCTCTGCCAGGCAAGCCCGATCACCGCGAGGGCCGAGCCGGTGAGCATGAAGGGCTTGGGCCCGAGCACCGGCAGGAAGCGCTGCGACAGCCCTGCTCCGGCCGCGATCACGATCGTCACCGGCAGAAAGGCGAGACCGGCCTCGATCGGGCTGTACCCCAGCACGCACACACACACACACACACACACACACACACACACACACACACACACACACACACACACACACACACACACACACACACACACACACACACACACACACACACACACACACACACACACACACACACACACACACACACACACACACACACACACACACACACACACACACACACACACACACACACACACACACACACACACACACACACACACACACACACACACACACACACACACACACACACACACACACACACACACACACACACACACACACACACACACACACACACACACACACACACACACACACACACACACACACACACACACACACACACACACACACACACACACACACACACACACACACACACACACACACACACACACACACACACACACACACACACACACACACACACACACACACACACACACACACACACACACACACACACACACACACACACACACACACACACACACACACACACACACACACACACACACACACACACACACACACACACACACACACACACACACACACACACACACACACACACACACACACACACACACACACACACACACACACACACACACACACACACACACACACACACACACACACACACACACACACACACACACACACACACACACACACACACACACACACACACACACACACACACACACACACACACACACACACACACACACACACACACACACACACACACACACACACACACACACACACACACACACACACACACACACACACACACACACACACACCACACACACACACACACACACACACACACACACACACACACACACACACACACACACACACACACACACACACACACACACACACACACACACACACACACACACACACACACACACACACACACACACACACACACACACACACACACACACACACACACACACACACACACACACACACACACACACACACACACACACACACACACACACACACACACACACACACACACACACACACACACACACACACACACACACACACACACACACACACACACACACACACACACACACACACACACACACACACACACACACACACACACACACACACACACACACACACACACACACACACACACACACACACACACACACACACACACACACACACACACACACACACACACACACACACACACACACACACACACACACACACACACACACACACACACACACACACACACACACACACACACACACACACACACACACACACACACACACACACACACACACACACACACACACACACACACACACACACACACACACACACACACACACACACACACACACACACACACACACACACACACACACACACACACACACACACACACACACACACACACACACACACACACACACACACACACACACACACACACACACACACACACACACACACACACACACACACACACACACACACACACACACACACACACACACACACACACACACACACACACACACACACACACACACACACACACACACACACACACACACACACACACACACACACACACACACACACACACACACACACACACACACACACACACACACACACACACACACACACACACACACACACACACACACACACACACACACACACACACACACACACACACACACACACACACACACACACACACACACACACACACACACACACACACCACACACACACACACACACACACACACACACACACACACACACACACACACACACACACACACACACACACACACACACACACACACACACACACACACACACACACACACACACACACACACACACACACACACACACACACACACACACACACACACACACACACACACACACACACACACACACACACACACACACACACACACACACACACACACACACACACACACACACACACACACACACACACACACACACACACACACACACACACACACACACACACACACACACACACACACACACACACACACACACACACACACACACACACACACACACACACACACACACACACACACACACACACACACACACACACACACACACACACACACACACACACACACACACACACACACACACACACACACACACACACACACACACACACACACACACACACACACACACACACACACACACCCCCCCCCCCCCCCCCCCCCCCCCCCCCCCCCCCCCCCCCCCCCCCCCCCCCCCCCCCCCCCCCACACACACACACACACACACACACACACACACACACACACACACACACACACACACACACACACACACACACACACACACACACACACACACACACACACACACACACACACACACACACACACACACACACACACACACACACACACACACACACACACACACACACACACACACACACACACACACACACACACACACACACACACACACACACACACACACACACACACACACACACACACACACACACACACACACACACACACACACACACACACACACACACACACACACACACACACACACACACACACACACACACACACACACACACACACACACACACACACACACACACACACACACACACACACACACACACACACACACACACACACACACACACACACACACACACACACACACACACACACACACACACACACACACACACACACACACACACACACACACACACACACACACACACACACACACACACACACACACACACACACACACACACACACACACACACACACACACACACACACACACACACACACACACACACACACACACACACACACACACACACACACACACACACACACACACACACACACACACACACACACACACACACACACACACACACACAGTCTGCACGAAGAGCACGATGTAGAAGAACATGCCGAACATCGCCGCGGCCAGGCTCAGCATGATCACATACGTGCCCGACCGGTTGCGGTCGGCGAACATCCGCAGGGGGGTGATGGGCTCCTTGGCCCGCGTCTCGATGAACGCGAAGGCCAGCAGCAGGACCACTGCGGCGCCGAAGGACCCGATGGTCAGACTGTCCCGCCAACCCTCGTCCGCAGCGCGGATGAAGCCGTAGACGAGGGTCGCCATTCCGGCCGTCGAAGTGAGCGCGCCCGCGATGTCGAAGCGGCCGGTGTGTCGTTCGGACTCGCTGATGTACAGCGGTGTGAGCACGGCGATCAGTACGCCGATCGGGACGTTGACGAAGAGCACCCACCGCCAGTCGAGCCACTCGGTGAGCATGCCGCCGGCGAGCAGGCCGATGGCGCCGCCGCCCGCGGAGACGGCGGCGAAGACGCCGAACGCGCGGTTGCGCTCAGGGCCCTCGGGAAACGTGGTGGTGATGAGCGCCAGCGAGGTGGGCGACGCGATGGCTCCACCCATGCCCTGAAGGACGCGCGCCGCGAGCAACTGCCAGGGTTCCTGGGCAAGTCCGCCGAGCAGCGAGGCGAAGGTGAACAGCAGGATGCCGGTCATGAAGACCCGGCGCCGGCCCAGGATGTCACCGGCCCGGCCGCCGAGCAGCAGCAGCCCGCCGAAGGTGAGGGTGTAGGCGCTGACGACCCAGGTGAGGTCGGTGGTGCTGAACTTGAGCGCGTCTTGAATGTGCGGGAGCGCGATGTTCACAATCGTCGCGTCGAGTACCACCATGAGTTGGCAGGCCGCGATGACGGTGAGAGCGATGCCGGGATGTCCCTCCCGGCGAGCCGCACCTGGTTTCTGGTCCTGAATCAACTGAGAGGTTGTCACTATGGGTCCCCCACAAAGGCTTTAGTGAACGCTCGCGTTCACTGTCGCGTCAACGGTAGTGAGTCCCCGGTAGTGAACGCAAGCGTTCACTGTGTCCGTCGTCGTGTGGCGGCGTCCCCCACTGCCGTGCGGCGCCTTCTCCGCTCCCCGGAATCCCACCCCCCCTGCTCGCTGGAGACACTCAGATGGTTACTTCGCGCTGGACGGCCGCCCCCGCTCAGACGGCCTCCCTTCGCCGGCGCGGCGCCGTGCTCGAACGCGCGATTCTCGATGCCGCGCTGGAGCAACTCAGCACGGTCGGCTGGAACGGCCTGACGATGGAAGGAGTCGCGGCCGGTGCCCAGACGGGCAAGGCCGCGGTCTACCGCCGCTGGCCGTCCAAGGAGGATCTCGTCGCAGACGCGTTGCGGGCCGGATTGCCGCGCTTCGACGAGGCGCCCGATCTGGGCGACGTGCGCGAGGACCTGCTCGCGCTGTGCCGGAACGCGCGCGACGCGATGTTCTCGCGGCCCGGCTTCGCTCTGCGGTCAGTCATTCACGAATGCGACCCTGCTCAGGTGGAGCGCTTTCATGGCGTCATCTTCGGGGGTGTGGTGGAGCCGACGATCCAGCTTCTGCGTCAGGTCATCGGCCGTGGAATAGAGCGAGGCGAGGTGCGTCCGGACGCGGCGAACGGCTACGTTTTTGACGCCATGCCCGCCATGATGATGTACCGATCGAAAGTGTGCTCAAGCGAATGGAATGACCAAGATCTCGAGGAGATGGTCGACCAGTTGATGTTGCCGCTGCTACGTCCGAGCGGCGTGTGAGTACAGCCGTCGGCGGGCCTGAGCCTGCTTGGCGGACCAGGGTGTCGCGGGGTGATTCCGGCGGCGTACGCTAAGGGCGCCATGCCGTACGAACCTCCTACTCACACCGTCGAGCGCTCCCTCCGCGCCACGACCGGAGCGAAGGTCATTGCCGGTGTCGACGAGGTGGGGCGCGGTGCGTGGGCCGGTCCCGTCACCGTCTGTGCGGCGGTCACCGGACTGCGCCGGCCCCCGGAAGGCCTCACCGACTCCAAACTGCTCACCGTCAAACGGCGTACGCTGCTCGCCGGAGAACTGCAGAAGTGGGTGACGTCCTACGCCCTGGGGCACGCCTCCCCGGAGGAGATCGACGATCTGGGGATGACGGCCTCGCTGCGGCTCGCGGCGGGGCGCGCTCTGGAGAGCCTGCCGGTCCGCCCGGATGCGGTGATCCTCGACGGGAAGCACGACTACCTCGGTAATCCCTGGCGGGTCCGTACGGTGATCAAGGGGGACCGATCGTGTGTGGCGGTCGCGGCGGCCTCGGTGATCGCCAAGGTTCAGCGCGACAAAATGATGGCCGAACTGGGTATCGAACATGCAGACTTCGGTTTTGCGGACAATGCCGGGTATCCGTCGCCCGTGCACAAGGCCGCACTGGAGGAGCGGGGCCCCACCCCGTACCACCGGTTGTCGTGGGCGTATCTTGATGCGCTGCCCCAGTGGCGGCACCTCAAGAAGGTCCGCACCTGGGCGGACGGAAGCGTTCCGGAGATCGAGGGTCAGCTCGGCTTCGACTTCTGACGATTCCACTCGCACTGTTGTGCCACCCGCTGGCGCGAGCCGCACCAACGTTTGATAAATAACACCTCATGCCTCTCATTCCCGAGGAGCCTCAGATTCACGAGAGTGCCCAGGGTCCCCGCGCCACTCCGGCCAGCGGCCGCACCGCGCCGACCCCTCGCCCTGTACCCGGCCCCCGTCCCGCGGCTCCGTTGCGCCCCGGCCGTCCCGGCCTCGTCCGGCCCGCGCCGCCGGTGCAACGTACGCCGCGCGAGGTGGCCGCTGCCAAGCCCGGCCCTTCGGGCCCGGCCGCCCCTGCCGCTGCCGCTCAGGCTTCGGCGACCCCCCAGATCCAGCTGATCCCGGCCTCGGTCGAGGGCGCGCTCGACGCCGCCGAGGAGGCCGTGGACCTGCTTCTGGAGTCCGGCCGTGCCCCCGGCGACGTGCTGGTGATCACCACCGGCGAAGCCCACCCCTGGGCCGCCCACGAGCTGTCGTTCGGTGAAACGTCCTACTGGGCCCAGCACGATGCCCGTGACGACGTGTTCTACGCCGACGCCGCCGTGGCGAGCCGTGCCGCGTCCCGCCCCGTGGTCGTCGTCGCCGTCAACGGTGGTTCCGACACCGCGGCCGCGACCGCCCTGCCCGTGGCTCTCGGCCGGGCCGGTGCCCTGCTGATCGTCTGCGGCGATCCTCAGCAGATCAACTCGGTGCTGGGCGCAGGCGTCTGAATCGGCTCCGATACGCCCGGGCGCGGGGCGCCCGGGGGTGACGGAGCCGGTGCCGCGGCGGCACCTGCGCGGTGGGGGTTTCGGCATGCGCGGAGGACCGCGGGTGCCCGGTGCGTGCACCGAGTTGCCGAGTCGGCCGTTGTGCTCCGCATCCACGGGCCCCTCGCGGGCCCCGCCGCTGTAGGCCCTCGTCTGGCCCCAGCGGGCCCCGCTGCTGTGGGTCCTCGTCGCCGTATGCCGGACTGCGATGTCGTGCTGCCCGCGAGATTTCGTTCGCGCGGGCACGAGGGCCGATCCTCAGCGCAGGTGCCGAGTGGGTCGCCCTCAGCGGGCGGCTGCGCGCCGCAGTACCTCCGAGGCGGCACCGCCGGTGCGGGGCAGTGGCAGCGGTGCGTCGGACATGGCGAACGGCTCCGGCGCCGAATCCGCGTTGGGACGGCGGCCGCCGCGGCCCTCGCCGAGAACCTGCCAGCCGTCTCTGGTCAGCGTGATGTACGCCCCGCAGCGCAGCCCGTGCAGGGTGCAGGCGTCACGCAGGCCCCACATCCACGCGCCGTCCTCCTCCGTCCAGCGGGCGTCGCCCTCGCGGCAGTAGAGCAGTACAGCGGTGCGGACAGGTGTGCGTCGCCGCAGGTCGTGCGGGATGACCCGGCGCAGCTGGGCCAGCAGCGCGTTGCGGAACATCCAGCCGTCGGCAGGGGCCGACCGCCGGGTGAACGAGGCGCTCGCCCGCAGCCGTTCGTCCGGGTCGAGCACGGCGACGATCGCGGTCGCAGGCTTCGGAAGGTGCCGGGCGTGCAGTCCGCTGACGACCTCACGAGGGTTGCGCAGCAGGGGAATGCCGGCGGCGGACCACTCCGCGGGCTCGAGCAAGCGGTTGGCGGAAGCGGCGGACGCGGACGTCGACAACGGTGCCGCCGAGGACGGCGCGAATCCGAAGGTCACGATCCTCCCTTCGGCTACGGCCCACACTGCGGGCGAGTCGGATACGGGGGAGCGCGCACCGCAGCAGAGCCCTACCGGACCACGGACGAGCCGCGCGGGGAGCGGACTTCAATTCTTCCTGTCGAACTTGGATGCGGCAACGAGCAATTGGGGCCACCGTCTCTTATCTGGCGGTGTGTGCCTTATATCCCTACCCGGTGATTCGACGGGCGACGCGTGGGCCGTCAGTGCACGGCACGTTCGTACCTCCTGTGGCGCGGAGCGTCCAGAGTGATGAGGCTCCGGGCCGCGTCACCCCGAGGCGCAGGTCATCCCTGGACGGCCAGGACCAGGGGCAACACCCCCTGGGCACCGGCCTGTCGGAGCATTCGGGCCGCGACCGCGAGGGTCCAGCCCGTCTCGGTGTAGTCGTCCACGAGGAGGACCGGGCCCCTGTTCTCGGCGAGAGCCGACGCGAGTCCCGGCGGCACGCTCAGTGCCCCGTCGAGTGCCTTGAGACGCTGGGCGCTGTTGCTCCGGGAGGCCCGGGAGGCGTCGCCGGAGTGCTCCACGGTGCCCAGCAGCGGCAGCCGGCCGATGTCCGCGATGCGCGCGCCCAGCGAATTGATCAGCTGGGGACGCGTGCGCGAGGCGACGGTGACCACGCCGATCGGGCGGGGCTGGGCGTCCGCCGCTCCCGAGGCCCAGCCGCCGGGCCCCTTGGCCCAGTCGGCCAGTACTCTCACCACGGCCTTCGCGACATCGTCCGGAACGGGCCCGTCAGGTGCCTGCGGCGTGAACATCGGCCGCAGCCGGTTGCCCCAGCCGATGTCCGACAGACGCCCCAACGCCCTCCCCGACGCCGCCTGTTCACCCGCCGGAATGCGTCCCTTGAGGCCGACGCCGATTGCGGGAAGCCCCGTCGGCCACATGCGGCGGGGTTCCACTTCGACACCCGCCCGGCCGAGGTCGACCCGGGCGGCGTCCAGAGCGGCCGTGGAGGTCGCCGCGGTGAAACGGGCGCCCACGCAGTTGTCGCAGCGCCCGCAGGGCCTCGCGCCCTCGTCGTCCAGTTGGCGCTGCAGGAACTCCATGCGGCAGCCCGCCGTCGAGGCGTACTCGCGCATCGACTGCTGTTCGGCCTTCCGCTGGCGCGCGACCCACTCGTATCGCTCCGACTCGTACGACCACGGCTGCCCGGTGGCGATCCAGCCGCCCTTGACCCGCCTGACCGCGCCGTCCACATCGAGGACCTTGAGCATGGTCTCCAGCCGGGAGCGACGCAGCTCCACCAGGGGCTCGAGGGCGGGCAGCGACACGGGCCCGTCCGCGTGCGCGAGCACGTCCAGCGTGCGGCGCACAAGGTCCTCGGGCGGGAAGGCGAGCGAGGCGAAGTACTCCCAGATCGCCTCGTCCTCCTTCCCGGGAAGGAGGAGCACCTCCGCGTGCTCGACGCCACGTCCGGCGCGGCCGACCTGCTGGTAGTAGGCGATGGGGGAGGACGGCGAGCCGAGATGCACGACGAACCCGAGGTCGGGCTTGTCGAAACCCATGCCGAGGGCGGAGGTGGCGACCAGCGCCTTGACCTTGTTGGCGAGCAGGTCGTCCTCGGCCTGTTGCCGCTCGGCGTTCTCCGTCTTGCCGGTGTACGCGGCGACGGTGTGCCCGCGTTGCCGCAGGAAGGCGGTGACCTCCTCGGCGGCGGCCACGGTGAGCGTGTAGATGATTCCGGAGCCCGGCAGGTCGTCGAGATGGTCGGCGAGCCAGGCCATCCGGTGCGCGGCGTCCGGAAGCCGCAGCACACCCAGGCTCAGGCTCTCCCGGTCCAGCGAGCCGCGCAGCACCAGCGCGTCCGACGTACCCCCGGTGCCGAGCTGTTCCGCGACATCGGCCGTCACGCGCGCGTTGGCGGTGGCGGTGGTGGCCAGGACGGGAACGCCCGGCGCAAGGTCGGTGAGCATGGTCCGCAGCCGCCGGTAGTCGGGACGGAAGTCGTGGCCCCAGTCGGAGATGCAGTGGGCCTCGTCCACCACGAGGAGGCCGGTCGCGGCGGCCAGCCTGGGCAGCACCTGGTCCCGGAAGTCGGGATTGTTGAGGCGCTCCGGGCTCACGAGCAGGACGTCGACCTCGCCCGCGGTGATCTCTCCCTGGATCGTGTCCCACTCCTCGGTGTTCGAGGAGTTGATGGTCCGGGCATGGATGCCGGCCCGGGCCGCGGCCTCGACCTGGTTGCGCATCAGCGCGAGCAACGGGGAGACGATCACCGTGGGCCCTGCGCCCTGGGCGCGCAGGAGCGAGGTCGCCACGAAGTAGACCGCGGACTTGCCCCATCCGGTGCGCTGGACGACGAGTGCCCGGCGCTTGTCGGCGACCAGAGCCTCGATCGCCCGCCACTGGTCCTCTCGCAGCCGTGCCGTGCCCGTGACGTCCCCGACGAGGCGGGCGAGGACCGCATCGGCGGCTGCCCGGAGATCCGCGTTGCTCGTGTGCTCCATGAGTCCATACAACAGGACGGCGCCGACAATCCTGGTGCGGTCGTCCTCGCCTCGGACAGAGTGGCATGTCCCTGGTCAGACTTATCCACAGGGCAAAGCGGAACTTCATGATCCGCGAGATCGTCGGCGCATGACGAATCACGGCGAAACCACTGGATCCTTCGAGAACGGCGAGATTGCCGGATACGAGAGGAGCGGATCCCGCGACACACATGAGACGTACGACGCGGCGGCCGGCAGTCATCAGGTCACCTTGCGCACCCCGGCCGAACTGGCCGACGCCCTGCCCTATCTGCTCGGGTACCGCCCGGAGGACAGCATCGTCCTCGTCGCCCTTCATGACAGGGGCGGCAAGGGGAGGTTCGGCGGACGCGCCCGGCTCGGCATCCCCGCCAACCGGGACGACTGGGAGTCCGCGGCCCGGCAGCTGGCACAAGGGCTGGTGGCGGGCAGTGAACGCAGGGGCTCGCGGCCCGAGCAGATCGTCGTCTTCCTCTGTCAGGAACCCGCGAAGGGAGAGTCTGGGCGGCAGGTCAGGGAACGGCTGGCACCACTGGCCCACGAGCTGCGCCTGGCGTGCGGTGTACTAGACGTACCCGTGATCGAGGCGCTGTGCATCTCCGAGGGGCGCTTCTGGTCGTACTGCTGCGGGAGCGAGGGCTGCTGTCCGGCCGAGGGCGCTCCGATGGGCCTGCCCGGAACCTCCGTGCTGGCCGCTGCGGCCACCTACGCCGGGATCCAGGTCCGCGGCACTCTCCGCGAGTTGCGGGCCAGGCTGCTTCCCCAGGAGACGGCCGCCGCACTCGAGCAGGAGGTCGCCCTGGACACCGCCGGAATGGCGCTGGTGCCCAGGATCCTCGACGATGCGAGTCGCGTGGCCGTGACCGAGGAGACGGTGGCACTGGCCGAGCGGGTCATGCGGCGCTTCGCCGAGGCGGCCCCGGTCTCCGGCGCGCTCATGGCCGACAGCCGTGACGACGAACTGCTCGGGCACGACGAAGCGGCGAGGCTGATCCTCGGCCTGCAGGACCGTACGACCCGCGACCGTGCGGCCGAGTGGATGGAGGGCGACGAAGCCGGACCCGCCCTGCGCCTGTGGCGGGCGCTGGCCCGCCGCTGCGTCGGTCCCTACGGAGAACACGCCGCGGCGCCCCTCACCCTCGCCGGATGGGTCGCCTGGTCGACCGGTGACGACCTCGAGGCCAGGGAAGCCCTGGCCATGGCGTTGGGCGCCGATCCCGACTATCTCTTCGCCCGCCTCCTGCATCAGGCCTGCAACGAGGGCCTCGACCCCGAATCCGTCCGCCGCTGCCTCCGCTCGGAGCGAGGGGGGCGTGGCCGTCCGGCGGGCGAGGGGTCCGGCGGTGCCGATGAGAGGACCGGCAGTTCGGAGGGCGCCGAGGGCTCCGACGCGAGTGACGGTGGGGAACGCTCGGTGCCGCGCGACGCCGCGCCCGAACCCGCTGCCCTTCCGGCACTCGAGGCACCGGCGCGTCGCCGCCGACGTGCACGTCCTGCCGGGGCCACCGGGGAAGGAGCGGTGCCCGGCATGAATGCCCGTCCTCGTGCGCGGGCGGCGGGAGGTACGCGTCCGCGCGGCTCAGGGAAAGGAGTCGTACGACGCCACAGCGGCGATTCCGGAGGGGCGGGCGCTGCGAGCCATGACGGCGGCAGGGAGGGATGATCAACGCGGAGGCGCGCAACCGAACGCCCGGGCAGCATCGGTTACCGCCGAAGGATCCGGTGGGAGGGTCCGGGCAGCCGGCCCGGCTGAATGAACGCCGTCGCCGGCGGCAGGTCGAGGGCCCGGTGTCGTGCCACGAGTGGCAGGACGGGCCGCCCGCGGGCGCCGGTGGGCTGGGCGGTTGGCTGCTCGCCGGAACCCGCCGCGCCGCGGACGCGCCCCTCACCGTAGTGTCGGCCGGTCCGGCCTCGCCATGGTCGACAAGGCGGCCGCCGGACTGCGATGGGAACTGCGGCCCCGCACTGGGCAGGCTCGCGCGAAGGCCGGGACAAGGAGGTGAGAGCCCATATCGGGCCGAAGTGGATCAGTCGCCGATGCGGCTGGTGAAGGGCGTGTTTATCGTCAGGCAGACGACTATGATCGCCGCATGCCCTACGACCCGTCAGCCTTTCCGCCCTTCGCTGTCACCGTGGATCTGGTCGTGCTGACCGTGCGCCGCCATGCCCTGTGCGCGCTGGCGGTGCGCAGGGGTGAGCCGCCCTTCCAGGGGCGGTGGGCGCTGCCCGGCGGATTCGTACGGGCCGACGAGGACCTGGCGCAGGCCGCGGCACGCGAACTCGCCGAGGAGACCGGGCTGCGCGCGCACGACCCTGCCGCCCCCGCCCAGGGCAACGGCGCCCACCTCGAGCAACTCGCCACGTACGGCGACCCCAAGCGCGACCCCCGGATGCGCGTGGTCAGCGTCGCCCATCTCGCGCTCGCCCCGGACCTGCCCGCGCCCCGCGCCGGCGGCGACGCCAGCAACGCGCGCTGGGCGCCGGTCGAGGAACTGCTGCAGCAGGCCGGTTACGGCCGCGACGGCGAACCGGTCGCGCCCCTTGCCTTCGACCATGCGCAGATCCTGGCGGACGGGGTGGAGCGCGCTCGTTCCAAGATCGAGTATTCGTCGCTGGCCACGGCGTTCTGCCCCACCGAGTTCACGGTCGGCGAGCTGCGTCGCGTCTACGAGGCGGTGTGGGGTGTGGCCCTCGACCCCCGCAACTTCCATCGCAAGGTGACGGGCACGCCGGGCTTCCTGGTCCCCACCGGCGGTACCACCACCCGCCAGGGCGGCCGTCCGGCCCAGCTCTTCCGGGCCGGCGGGGCGACCCTGCTCAATCCTCCGATGCTGCGCCCCGAAGTGTGACTCCCCGCCTCTGAAATCGCCTGCGCACACTGGCTCGACAGGGTTGATCCCCTTCTTGAAGCAGGCCGCGCGATGCCCGAAAAACCGGATATAGCGCGCTATCTTGCTGTGAGTGATCCAGGCCTTCGGACTGACCAGCAAACCCCGCAAGGAGCTTCCGCCCGCCGTCGACGACGTCTCCTTCGAGGCGCACGCCGGCCGTGTCACCGCGCTGCTGGGAGTGCCCGGCGCGGGCAAGACAACGGCACTGAGACTCATGCTCGAACTCCAACGGGGCCGTGGCATGACCTACTTCAGGGGCCGCCCCCTGCACCGCATCGCCCATCCGTCACGTGAGGTCGGGGTCCTGCTGGGCGACGTGCCCGGTCACCCGGCTCGTACCGTGCGTGGCCATCTCCGCCTGCTCTGCGCCGCTGCGGGCGTTCCGGCACGCCGTGCCGACGAAGTCCTCGAGGTGGTCGGGCTCGTCAGTCTGCGCGACGAACGCCTCGGCACGCTCTCACGTGGCATGGACCGCCGCCTCGGTCTGGCCTGTTCCCTGCTTGCCGATCCGCACACCCTCGTGCTCGACGAGCCGGCCCACGGTCTCTCCACCCGCGAAAGCCGTTGGCTGTACGGCATGCTGCGCGCACACGCGGACCAGGGCGGCACGGTTCTGCTGACCACAGCCGACCCCAAGGAGGCCGCCCGTACCGCTGACCGGGTCGTCACCCTGGAACGGGGCAGACTCGTCGCCGACCAGGAGGTCGCCGACTTCGCCCGCACACGGCTGCGTCCTCGCGTCGCCGTCCGCACCCCGCACGCCGCCCGCCTGGCCGCCCTGCTCACCAAGGAGGCACGTACCGCCCGCCGCTCTGTCGAGGTCGTGGCGGAGGGTGGCAGCCGGCTCTCCGTGTACGGCAGTACCTGCGCCGCCGTGGGCGAAACCGCGTTCCGCCACGGCATCCTCGTCCACCAAATCGCCGACGAGATCGGCGACATGGGACCGGGCGCGGAGGAGGCAGCCCCGGGTGAGCCTCACTGCACGGCAGAGTTGAGCTCAGTCGACGGGCAACAGCTCGGACGCGCTGTCGGCGACGATGCGCCTGCGGCTGAGGACGCGGCGTCGCCGCACACGCCCGCAGCGACTGCCGAGGGCGTCACGGCAGGTGATCCCCACAGCTCATCCGCGTACGCGCGCGATGAGGTCGCCGAACAGGCGTCCTCCACGACGGGCGCCGCATCCACGGAGGACGTGCTCTCCGCCGAGGCGCACACCACCACCCAGCCACGCCCGCCCGCCGAAGCCGACGCCACAGAAGGCCGTTCACCCACCGAGATCGGCGACATCGCCCCACCGAAGCCCGCCGAAGCAGGAGACATCACATCCCACCGGCCGACCGAAGCCGACGCCCTCGATCCGGCTCCGACCACCTCGGTCCGCACCTTCGACGACACCCGAACCTCCGCGACCCCCGGCTCACACTCCGCGGCCTCGACCCTCCGTCGGGCCGAAGTCCGCTCCGACGTCCCGTCCCCTCTCCCACCTCCCATCTCCGTCCGCTCCGCCCCCAGCCCCCTGCGCCCCCTCCGCTACGAAATCCGCCGTGCCGCCGGAATCAGCACCGGGTTCGTCACGGGTGCCGCCGTGCTTGTCACCTCGGCTCTCACCACCCTGCTCCTGGCCCGCATCGGCCACACCCCGCAGCCCCGGCTGCTGGCCGCCTGGCCACAGGCGCTGCCTCTGCCGCCTGCGGCCCTCGGTGCGGGACTGCTCGGCGCCCTCGCCTTCGGCGACGAGTTCCGCCACCCCGCCCTGGCCGTGGACCGCGGCACAGTGCCCCGCCGGCTGGGGCTGCTCACCGCGAAGCTTCTCGTCGCCGGCGCCACCGCTCTGCTGCTGGCCGTGCTCACGGTGGGCTGCGACGCCGAAGTGCTCTATCTCCTGTACGGACGGGAGCTCACGCAGGTTCCCGCGGACTGGCTCTCGCAGAGCGCGAGTTGGATCGGCCTGGTGGTGGGGTGCGCCTGGGCCGGAGTCCTGGCCGCCGGCCTCTTCCGGTCCACCACTGCGGGGCTCGCGGCGGTGGTCGCCGTGCCGATCGTCGTCGTACCCGTCGTGCAAAGGCTCGCGCAGGGTCCGTCCGTACGGGACGCGGCCGGGCTTCCGATGCGGCTGCGGGAGGTGCTCCTCCTGCAGTGGCCCTTCGGGGGAGACCGCTATCTGGTCGCTGCGGCGAAGCTGATCGCCCAACCCGTGGGCAGTGCGCTGACGTTGTCGCTTACCGCTCTCCTGTGCGCATTTCTGCTCACGACCCTGCGCAGCAGGGTCCGATGACGACCGTCCCCGCCCATCCGTTCCCCGGCCTGCGCACAACTCCCCGGAGAACGCCCATTTCTTTCCGATAAGGCGTCAATTGCGACGGGGTGAGCGATCACCCTTTCGTGTGCTTTTCACCAAAGACCTCAAGGGAGTTGGGAGCGGCGCCGACAAAGGATCCGTGACTACCCTTGCGCACACCATGATGACCACCGCCCGCTCCGCCGACTCCGGTCTGGCCGGCCCGGGCGAACTCGACCGCTACCCCTACGCCGAGGCCTCCGTCGCCGACCGCGTCGGAGCCCCCGCGTGGGACAGCGCGGAACCTGAGCTCGGCCGCGTGGGCCGACGCGCCGCGGGCAGTCGCGGACGTGGGCTGCACGGCCAACTCGTCCAGCAGCTCGGTCAGATGATCGTCTCGGGCGACCTGGGCGCAGACCGCCCGCTGGTGCCCGAGGAGATCGGCCAGCGCTTCGAGGTCTCCCGCACCGTCGTCCGCGAGTCTCTCCGCGTCCTGGAGGCCAAGGGCCTGGTCAGCGCCCGCCCGAACGTCGGCACGCGCGTGCGCCCCGTCAGTGACTGGAATCTCCTCGACCCGGACATCATCGAATGGCGGGCGTTCGGGCCGCAGCGCGACGACCAGCGCCGCGAGCTGAGCGAACTGCGCTGGACGATCGAGCCGCTCGCCGCGCGCCTCGCCGCCGGGCACGGACGCGAGGACGTCCAGCAGCGGCTGGCCGACATGGTCGAGATCATGGGTCATGCCATGGGGCAGGGCGACGTGCTGACCTTCTCCCGCGCCGACGCCGAGTTCCACACGCTGCTCATCCAGGTCGCGGGCAATCGCATGCTGGAACACCTGTCCGGGATCGTGTCGGCCGCCCTGCAGGTCTCCGGCGGCCCCGTCACCGGCTGTGACAGGCCGAACGAGGCGTCCCTGGTCCACCACGGAAGGATCGTCGACGCCCTCGCGACGGGCGACGGGGCGGCGGCGGAGGCGGCCATGCGCCAACTACTCACGGTCCACCCCGAGGTGGAGCGCGTGGTCCCCGCGCCGCGCGAGCACTGACCGCGCACCGCGGGTGGCGCCGCCGGAAGTGTCTCCCCCCTCCTGAGACACCACTCGGCCGGCGAACCGCCCCCGTCGGACCTCGCAGCGGCCTACTGGTTGCTGCGAGGTCCGATGATGCGAGGAGACAGTCTGAGGTGAGACCGTAAATGCGGCACCACGATCCCCGCTCAGGACCCTTGATGACCTTCTCTGCCCTTGTCTGACCGATTTTGAGTGGTTACGGGGTGTGACTCGGGCCACGCAGATTGGGCGTAACGCTCGTGGAAACAGCGCGATGACCTAAGAGGTGACAGCCGCGGAGGGAATACGGACGCCGTTCCAGGCGCTGTGAATCTTCCCCGGCCCCCGCCCGCGCCGTCGGCCCATCCCCAGGCCGGTGGTCGGCTCCTGTCCGTCGTGGATGGGGCCGGAAGCCGTTTTCCAACGTTCCGAGAGGTTGTTCGTGTCGGCCAGCACATCCCGTACGCTCCCGCCGGAGATCGCCGAGTCCGTCTCTGTCATGGCGCTCATTGAGCGGGGAAAGGCTGAGGGGCAGATCGCCGGCGACGATGTGCGTCGGGCCTTCGAAGCTGACCAGATTCCGGCCACTCAGTGGAAGAACGTACTGCGCAGCCTCAACCAGATCCTCGAGGAAGAGGGTGTGACGCTGATGGTCAGTGCCGCGGAGCCCAAGCGCACCCGAAAGAGCGTCGCAGCGAAGAGTCCGGCCAAGCGCACCGCCACCAAGACGGTGGCAGCGAAGACGGTGACCACCAGGAAGGCCACCGCCACCACGGCCGCCCCGGCCGCGCCTGCCGACCCTCCCGCTGTCGATCCCGCCGAGGAAGCCGCGCCGGCCAAGAAGGCCGCTGAGAAGAAGGTCGTCGCCAAGAAGGCGGCGGCGAAGAAGACGGTCGCCAAGAAGACGGCGGCCAAGAAGACCAGTGCGAAGAAGGACGACGCCGAGCTGCTCGAGGAGGAGGTCCTCGAGGAAACCCCCAAGGGCGGCGAAGAGCCCGAGGGCGCCGAGAGCGCAGGTTTCGTGCTCTCCGACGAGGACGAGGACGACGCGCCGGCCCAGCAGGTCGCCGCGGCCGGCGCCACGGCCGACCCGGTCAAGGACTACCTCAAGCAGATCGGCAAGGTCCCCCTGCTCAACGCCGAGCAGGAGGTCGAGCTCGCCAAGCGGATCGAGGCCGGTCTGTTCGCCGAGGACAAGCTGGCCAACGCCGACAAGCTCGCTCCGAAGCTCAAGCGCGAGCTGGAGATCATCGCCGAGGACGGCCGCCGCGCCAAGAACCACCTCCTGGAGGCCAACCTCCGTCTGGTGGTCTCCCTGGCCAAGCGCTACACCGGCCGCGGCATGCTCTTCCTGGACCTCATCCAGGAGGGCAACCTCGGTCTGATCCGCGCGGTCGAGAAGTTCGACTACACCAAGGGCTACAAGTTCTCCACGTACGCCACCTGGTGGATCCGTCAGGCGATCACCCGCGCGATGGCCGACCAGGCGCGCACCATCCGTATCCCGGTGCACATGGTCGAGGTCATCAACAAGCTCGCGCGCGTGCAGCGCCAGATGCTCCAGGACCTGGGCCGCGAGCCCACCCCGGAGGAGCTGGCCAAGGAGCTCGACATGACCCCGGAGAAGGTCATCGAGGTCCAGAAGTACGGCCGCGAGCCCATCTCGCTGCACACCCCGCTGGGTGAGGACGGCGACAGCGAGTTCGGTGACCTCATCGAGGACTCCGAGGCCGTCGTCCCGGCCGACGCGGTCAGCTTCACGCTCCTCCAGGAGCAGCTGCACTCCGTGCTCGACACCCTGTCCGAGCGTGAGGCCGGTGTGGTCTCCATGCGGTTCGGTCTCACCGACGGTCAGCCGAAGACCCTCGACGAGATCGGCAAGGTGTACGGCGTCACGCGCGAGCGCATCCGCCAGATCGAGTCCAAGACCATGTCGAAGCTGCGCCACCCGTCGCGCTCCCAGGTCCTGCGCGACTACCTCGACTAGGTCGCAGTCGTACGGCGCCGAAGGCCCGGTCTTCCGTCAGGGAGCCGGGCCTTTGTGGCGAGTCCCGGGTGCGGGGCCGAGCGATCGGGATCACTCTGGGTGTCCCATGATCACCCCAGAGTGAGGAGCGCGCATGCGTCGTCCCTTCCCGCGGGCGCTGGCCCGGCAGCTGATCCTGGCCACCACGGCAGCGGCCCTACCGCTGGTGTCCGCTGTCCCCGTGTCCGCCGGCAGTGTTGTCGTCGGCGGTTTCCCGGTCGACATCTCCGCGAGCCCGTGGGCGGTCGCGCTGTCCAGCCGTGACCGGTTCGGAGGTATGAGATCCGGGCAGTTCTGCGGCGGCGTGGCGATCGGCCCCAGAATCGTGCTCACGGCGGCCCACTGTGTGGGCGACGACGTCCTGGGCGCGCCACCGAACCGTGTGCGCGACTTCAAGGTCATCACGGGGCGCACCAACCTGCTGTCGGCTCAAGGGCAGGAGATCCCTGTACGCGACATCTGGGTGAATCCGGGCTACGACGCCTTCAGCAATGGCGGGGACTTCGCCGTACTCACTCTTGCCGAACCCCTCCCGAGGGCCGCGGTCATCAGGATGGCCGCCTCGGGCGATCCTGCGTACGCACCGGGTACGGGGGCCACGGTCTACGGCTGGGGGGACACCACCGGCGTAGGTGACTACGCGCACGGCCTGCGGGCGGCGCGCGTGCAGGTGCTGCCCGACGCCCGGTGCCAGGCGGCGTACCCGGGCAACGGCAACGGCAACGGCACGTACCGCGCACGGACCATGGTCTGTGCCGGGAAGCCGGAGGGAGGCCCCGATGCCTGCCAGGGGGACAGTGGTGGGCCGCTGGTCGCCCAGGGCCGGCTGATCGGGCTTGTGTCGTGGGGGAGCGGCTGCGGTCGGGCCGGGAGTCCTGGCGTCTACACACGCGTCTCGGACGCCGTGCGGGTCCTGAGTCGCAGCGGGGGGTCGCGGGGCGCGCACACGGCGTCCAGCGGGTCCTGAACGCTACAACTGCCTACCACGACGGGCGGCCGCCCCTGGGGTCAGGGGCGGCCGCCCGTACACCGGCCTGTGCCGGAGCTGGCTCGTCGTGGACGCGCAGATCAGCGCTCTTCGGCGGAGGCGGTTGCGGGAACGACTGTCAGCCGCTCCGTCTCGTCCTGTATCTCAGCGGCGATCTTCTTGAGTTCCGGCTCGAACTTGCGGCCATGGTGGGCGCAGAAGAGCAGTTCTCCGCCGCTCAACAGGACGACGCGCACGTACGCCTGTGCGCCGCAGCGGTCGCAGCGATCAGCGGCCGTCAGCGGGCTCGCGGGGGTCAGAACAGTAGTCACGTCGCCTCTTCTCTAGCTCGACGAGCTGTCGTACCAGGGTCAACATCCAACCAGCCCCAAAACGTTCCCGCTCGTGGCTTCTCCTCGAAAAAATCTCTCCCGAGGTGGCCGTCTGCTGCCGGTTTGGCGGCGAATGTGCCGTATTGCGTGTCTGTCGTGTCTTACGGTTTCGCGCTGTCGGTCAAGGTCGGTCCTCCCCGGCTGGGTTGCCGGTTTGTTCATGAGGACGTGCCCGGAGCCTAAATGGTTCATGCCTCCAAGGGAACGTGATATGTACTTCACTCCATCGAGGGATCGAACATGCATACGACTCTGGACTACCCTGAGTTCAGACGAGGGTTGCGTTACAACGGCTCTACCAGGCCTCGGTACCCTCTGAACGGCTACCGAAGCCGCGCCCTTACCCAAGAGGGCCTCATCTGAAATTCAGCGAGGAGCGAACCGCGTGACCGCCGAGACGTCCGTGCCGTCCACAGCGCTGCTGGCAGGAGCAGACCGGGACGGTTCCAACTACACCGCGCGGCACCTGCTCGTCCTCGAGGGCCTCGAGGCCGTGCGCAAGCGCCCGGGCATGTACATCGGATCGACCGACAGTCGCGGTCTGATGCACTGCCTCTGGGAGATCATCGACAACTCCGTGGACGAGGCCCTCGGCGGCTACTGCGACCACATCGAGGTGATCCTCCACGACGACGCCTCCGTGGAGGTGCGCGACAACGGCCGGGGCATCCCGGTCGACGTCGAACCCAAGACCGGCCTCTCCGGCGTCGAGGTCGTCATGACGAAGCTGCACGCCGGCGGCAAGTTCGGCGGCGGCTCGTACGCGGCCTCCGGCGGTCTGCACGGCGTCGGTGCCTCCGTGGTGAACGCTCTCTCCGCCCGTCTGGACGTCGAGGTCGACCGCGGAGGGTACACCCACGCGATCAGCTTCCGGCGCGGCGTCCCCGGCGCATTCACCGCGGATGGGCCCGACGCCAAGTTCGACGCCAAGAGCGGCCTGCGCAAGGCCAAGAAGATCCCCAAGACGCGCACCGGCACGCGCGTGCGCTACTGGGCCGACCGACAGATCTTCCTCAAGGACGCCAAGCTCTCCCTGGAGACCCTCCACCAGCGCGCACGCCAGACGGCGTTCCTGGTCCCCGGTCTGACCATCGTCGTCCGCGACGAGTACGGCCTCGGCGAGGACGGCAGCAAGGGCGAGGAGTCCTTCCGCTTCGACGGCGGCATCAGTGAGTTCTGCGAGTACCTGGCCACCGACAAGCCGGTCTGCGACGTCCTCCGCTTCACCGGCCAGGGCACCTTCAAGGAGACCGTGCCGGTCCTCGACGAGCACGGCCAGATGACGCCCACCGAGGTCACTCGCGAGCTCGGCGTCGACGTCGCGCTGCGCTGGGGTACCGGCTACGACACGACCCTCCGGTCGTTCGTCAACATCATCGCCACCCCCAAGGGCGGCACCCACGTCGCCGGCTTCGAGCAGGCCGTGGTCAAGACGATGAACGAGGTCCTGCGCGCCAAGAAGCTGCTGCGCGTCGCCGAGGACGACATCGTCAAGGACGACGCCTTGGAGGGCCTCACCGCGGTCGTCACCGTCCGCCTCGCCGAGCCGCAGTTCGAGGGCCAGACGAAGGAGGTCCTCGGAACCTCGGCGGCCCGCCGGATCGTGAACACCGTGATCTCCAAGGAACTCAAGGCGTTCCTCACGTCCACGAAGCGGGACGCCGCCGCCCAGGCCCGTGTGGTCCTGGAGAAGGCCGTCGCCGCCGCCCGGACGCGCATCGCCGCCCGCCAGCACAAGGACGCGCAGCGCCGCAAGACCGCGCTGGAGTCCTCGTCACTGCCGGCCAAGCTCGCGGACTGCCGCAGCGACGACGTCGACCGCAGCGAACTGTTCATCGTCGAGGGCGACTCCGCGCTCGGTACGGCCAAGCTCGCCCGGAACTCCGAGTTCCAGGCGCTGCTGCCGATCCGCGGCAAGATCCTCAACGTCCAGAAGTCGTCCGTGACCGACATGCTGAAGAACGCCGAGTGCGGCGCGATCATCCAGGTCATAGGGGCGGGGTCGGGCCGGACCTTCGATATCGACGCGGCCCGCTACGGCAAGATCATCATGATGACCGACGCCGATGTGGACGGCTCGCACATCCGCACCCTGCTCCTGACGCTGTTCCACCGATACATGCGGCCCATGGTCGAGTCGGGCCGGGTCTTCGCCGCGGTACCGCCGCTGCACCGCATCGAGCTCGTCCAGCCCAAGAAGGGCCAGGACAAGTACGTCTACACCTACTCGGACCGCGAACTGCGGGACAAGCTCATGGAATTCCAGAGCCAGGGCATCCGGTACAAGGACTCCATCCAGCGCTACAAGGGTCTCGGTGAGATGGACGCCGACCAGCTGGCCGAGACGACGATGGACCCGCGTCACCGCACCCTGCGCCGGATCAACCTCTCCGACCTGGAAGCCGCCGAGCAGGTCTTCGACCTCCTGATGGGCAATGACGTGGCGCCGCGCAAGGAGTTCATCTCCAACTCGGCGGCGACGCTGGACCGGTCGCGCATCGACGCGTAGCCGCTGCGCTCGGCTTGGGCCGGGCGTAGGGCCGGGTGGATTCAGCAGGGGCCGGTGCCGCGGACTCGGGCCGGCGAAGGGCGCCCCGCGGGCCTCTCCACCCGTGGGTGGAGCCCGCCGGTGTTCGGGGATCCACCCGTGATCCACCCGGGCTCCGATCTGCAGCCCAGCGCATTTCCGTAGCGTCGAAGGCGTCGGCAGCACTCGCTGTCGGCATCCCCTTTGCCGTTCACGGAGGCTGTGGTGTCCGGGCTTGTCGAGGCGTTGCTGATCGTGGCCGTTGCCGTCCTGGTGATCGTGCGCCAGTTCCGCGCCCAACAGGTCGGCACAGACCGACGCCGGTGGCTGGCGCCCGTGGTCCTGGCCGTCATAGCCCTGCGCGAACCCGGCATACTCGATGCCCACCACCGCACCGAGTCGGCCCTCCTGCTCGGCGCCGAACTGCTCATCGGCCTGGCCACCGGCGCCGGCTGGGCCTGGACCACCCGCGTGTGGGTGGAGACGGACGGCTCCGTGTGGAGCAGGAGCACCAAGGCGAGCGCGGCGGTCTGGATCGTCGGAATCGGCCTGCGCATCGGCCTCTTCGCGGGCGGTTCGGTGCTGGGTGTGCATCAGGACGGCTCGGCCCTGCTGCCGGCGCTTGCCGGTACCTTGCTGGTCCGCTCGGGGCTCCTGGCCTTGCGGGCGCGGTCCCTGCAGCCGACTCCTGCGCGCGGCTCGGCCTACGGTGACGACATGACCCGGTCCGCGAGGAAGGAGCGTGTGTGACGGAGAACGTCTGGACACGCTGGCCTTCCCAGGAGGCGCTCGGGCGCGAGGGAATCTCACGGCCCCGGCGACTGCTGGCCTGGACGGTGCGGCTGCTCGTTCTGGGCCTGCTGCTGTGGGGCGCCTTCACCGGCGACCACGTGCGCGGCTGGGAGGCGTTCGCGGGAGCGGTGGGGGTGCTTCTGGCGGCGCTGCTCGCCTGGGCGTTCTTCCGCAGCACGCTCCAGCACCGGTTCTGGCCGTCGCTGGGGTCGTTCGCGCTGCTGCAGGGCGTCGCCGTCGTGGCCCAGGTCACGGGGTTCCGGGTGCCGGCACTCGTCATCTGGTGCGGGTGCGCGGTCTCGGCACTGGAGCGGTTCCCCGCGGCTGTCGCTCTGCCCGCCGCAGGAATGGCCCTCGGCTCGTACGGCGTCGTCAGCAATGACGACCTGCTGACGACTCTGGTCACCGGCATCGGTATCGCCCTCGCCGGATACACGCTGCGCCTCGACGCCGAGGCGCGCGGCAACGCACAGCGGCTGCTCGCCCAGGAGCGTGCCGCGCGCCTGGCAGAGGCGCAGTCGGCGGCGCTGGCGGAGCGGGCCCGCATCGCGCGGGAGATCCACGATGTGCTGGCCCACAGCCTCTCGGCGCAGCTCGTGCACCTGGAGGCGGCGCGACTGCTGATCGAGCGCGGAGCCGATCGGGAGCAGATCCTCGACCGTGTGGTGGCTGCGCGGGGCATGGCCCGCGACGGTCTCGCCGAGACCCGGCAGGCACTCTCCGCGCTGCGCGGCGAGCTGACCCCGCTGGAGGACTTCCTACGCGGGGTCGTCGGCGCGGCGGACGGCGCCGAGCTCACCATTACGGGTGAACGCAGACCTCTTTCCGCCGAGGCGTCCCAGGCCGTGCGCAGGGTCGCTCAGGAAGCCCTGACCAACGTCCGCAAACACGCCCCGAGCGCCAAGGTGCACGTACAGATGGACTATGGCGCGCACGGGGTGACGCTGGATGTGAGGGACTCGGGGGGCCTGCCGGGGGAGCTGGACGGGGCTGGGGCTGGGTACGGTCTGCTGGGGATGCGGGAGCGCGCCGAGCTGCTCGGCGGTTCGCTCCGGGCCGGGCCGGACGAGGAGGGGTTCGTGGTGACGTTGCAGGTGCCGGCATGACGGAGGAGGACGGCAGGAAGCCGGCGCGCGTGGTGGTGGCGGACGATCAGACCGTCGTCAGGGAGGGCATCGTGATGCTGCTGGGGCTGTTGCCCGGGGTCGAGGTCGTCGGCGCCGCGGGGGACGGGGACGAAGCGGTGAAGCTGGTGGCAGAACTCGACCCGGACGTGGTCCTGATGGACCTGCGGATGCCCCGCTGTGACGGGGTCGAGGCAACGCGGAGGATCCGGGCGGAGCATCCCAGGACGCAGGTGGTGGTGCTCACGACGTACGCCGACGACGACTCGCTGTTCCCCGCGCTGAGAGCGGGGGCGCGCGGGTACCTCACCAAGGACGCCGGCGGGGACGAGATCGTGCGGGCCGTGCACAGTGTGCTGTCGGGGGACGCGGGGCTGTCGCCGAGCATCCAACGGCGACTGCTGGAGCGGCTGTCGGACCCCGAGCCGCGACCGGCGGAACCGGCAGAGGCGCCGGACGGGCTGACCGCGCGGGAGACCGAGGTGCTCGTGCTGATCGCCGAAGGCCTCAGCAATCAGCAGATCGCCCGCAAGCTGCATGTGTCCACCGCGACCGTGAAGACCCACATCAACAACATGTTCGCCAAGACGGGACTCAAGGGCCGGGCCCAGGCTGTGCGTTACGCGTATGCGAAGGGAGTGGCGCGGCCACCAGCGGGTTAGTCACCTGATGGGGTGAAGAGCGCAGGGAAGAAGAGTCGGGGATCTTCCCGTTCTGTCCATCCTTGGGCATGCAGTCAAGCAACGGTCCTGCCCGCGACGGCGGGGGCGGTCCCGAGAGTCCGGCCGAGAACAACCGTGGTCATGTTCCGGCATCCGCCGAGGCGGCCGGAGGCGTGCGCTACGACGACCCCTGGTACGACGCACTCGCCTCGGGCTGGGGCGAGTCGGGCACGGTGAACACGGCCGATCCCCTGGTTCAGGCGGCGCGCGGGGAGCCGGCGAGCGGCGGGGATGTGGCCGCGGCAGACGTCTACCTCGAGGTTCAGCGGAGTGAGGCCTTCCAGGAGGTGCGCCGCCGGTACCGGAGTTTCGTAGTGCCTGCGGTCGCCCTGTTCTTCGCCTGGTACGTGGGGTACGTCGTGACGGCGACGACGGCGCCGGGATTCATGGCGCGGCCCGTGGCGGGCGCGGTGAATGTGGCGATGCTCGCCGGGCTCGGACAATTCCTCAGCACGTTCCTGCTTGCCTGGGCGTACACGCGGCATGCGCGGTTGCGCCGCGATCACGCCGCGCTCGAACTGCGCTGGGACACCCAGGAGCTGACACGTGAGGCGAGAGGCGGTGTGTCGTGACGGACAACCATCAGGCGCTGGCGTTGCTGCTGTTCAGTGCGTTCGTCGCCGTCACACTGGGGATCACGACGTGGGTCAGCCGCAACAGGCACGGCTCGGCGGAGGAGTTCTACGCGGGCGGGCGGCTCTTCACCCCGATGGAGAATGGTTTTGCCATCGCAGGTGACTACATGTCGGCCGCCTCCTTCCTCGGTGTCACGGGGCTCATCGCGCTGTTCGGCTACGACGGGGTGCTGTACGTCGTGGGCTTCCTCGTGGCCTGGCTGCTGGTGCTCTTCCTCGTCGCCGAACTGGTGCGCAACTGCGGGCGCTTCACACTCGCCGACGTGGTCGCCGCGCGAATGAGCGAGCGGCCGGTGCGCATCGCGGCGGGAACCTCGTCGGTCGCCGTGTCCGTTCTCTATCTGGTGGCGCAGATGGTGGGCGCGGGCAGCCTGGTCGCGCTGCTGCTCGGGGGCAGGAGCGAGGCGGCGCAGGCCTGGACCGTCATCGGTGTCGGTGCGCTCATGGTGATCTATGTGTCGTTGGGAGGGATGCGGGCCACCACGTGGATCCAGATCGTCAAGGCGGTCCTGCTGCTCGGCGGCACCATCGCGCTCACCGCTCTCGTCCTGATGCGCTTCCACGGTGACCTCGACCGGCTCCTGCTCAGCGCGGCGGAGCGCAGCGGCCACGGTGACGCCTTCCTGGCGCCGGGACTGAAGTACGGCGGGGACTGGACCGCGCGCTTCGACTTCATCAGCCTGGGGCTCGCGCTGGTGCTGGGCACGGCCGGGCTGCCGCACATCCTGTCCCGCTTCTACACCGTGCCCACCGCTCGAGCCGCTCGTCGTTCGGTCGTCTGGTCGATCGGACTCATCGGTGGCTTCTATCTGATGACGATCGTCCTGGGCTTCGGCGCGGCTGCGATCGTGGGGCCGGATGCCGTACGCAGCTCGAACGCGTCCGGGAACACGGCGGTGCCGCTGCTGGCGCTCGACTTGGGCGGCGGCGCGAATTCCACCGGTGGAACCGTTCTCTTCGCGATCGTGGCCGCCGTCGCCTTCGCCACGATCCTCGCGGTGGTCGCCGGGATCACGCTCGCCTCCTCGGCGTCCGTGGCCCATGATCTGTACGCCTCACTGCGGCACGAACGGGCCAAAGCGCGCAGCGAGGTCGCCGTGGCGCGGATCGCCGCGGTCGCCATCGGTGTGGTCGCGATCGCCCTCGGCCTGCTCGCACGTGATCTCAACGTCGCCTTTCTGGTGGGCCTCGCGTTCGCGGTCGCAGCGTCTGCAAATCTTCCCGTGCTGCTGTACTCGCTGTTCTGGCGCGGCTTCACCACGCGCGGCGCCGTATGGGCCGTGTACGGCGGGCTGATCCCGGCCGTGGTGCTGGTGCTGCTCTCACCGATGGTGTCGGGCGGCCCCGAGTCGTTGTTCCCGGATGTGGACTTCCAGTACTTCCCGCTGCAGAACCCCGGCCTGGTGTCGATCCCCCTGGGCTTCGTCGCGGGCTGGCTGGGGGCGGTCACTTCGGCCGAGGCCCCGGACGAGGCCAAGCACGCGGAGACCGAGGTGCGGTCGTTGACGGGGGCGGGGGCCGTGTAGCAAACGCGCCTTCGCTGCCGTACACGCCTCTGACGGGAGCATGCGTGAGCCGGTGTACGGCTACGGAGCCACCCACGCGTAGCGGTGCTCCGGTCGTCCTGTGTCGCCGTACTTCAGGGAGAGGCGGAGGCGGCCGGCCTGTTCCAGGTGGCGGAGATAGCGCTGGGCGGTGGAGCGGCTCAGGCCGGTCTCGACGGCGACCTCGTGGGCCGAGAGCGGGTGTTCCGCGCGGTGCAGCACGGCACAGATCAGGTCCGTGGTCGGCTCCGAGTGGCCGCTCGGCAGGCCCGGGGACGACGGTGCCGCGGCGGTGCGCAGAGCGCCGAAGATCCGGTCGACCTGCTCCTGCCCGGCGATGCCGCGGCCGCCCACGCGGTCGACGGTGCGGCGCAGGGCGGCGTACGACTCCAGACGGGTGCGAAGGGCCGCGAAGGTGAACGGCTTCACCAGGTAGTGCAGAGCACCGAGGCGCATCGCGGCCTGCACGGTGGCCACGTCACTGGCCGCCGTGATCATGATGACGTCGGTGCCGTGGCCCTGTTCGCGCATGCGGTGGACGAGTTGCAGGCCCGTCTGGTCGGGCAGGTAGTGGTCGAGCAGTACCAGATCGATGGCCCCACGCTCGACGGAGGCCAGGGCCTGGGCGGCGCTGTGCGCGCGGGCGGCCACCCGGAAGCCGGGAACCTTCCCCACGTACTTGGCGTTTATCTCGGCGACGCGGAAGTCGTCGTCCACGACCAGGACGTCAATCATCGGGCCTCTTTCTGTCAAGGCCAGGCGAGCGTTAAGCCCATGTTTCGGCTCCGTTTTTGTAGCGCGAGCAAAACGAGCACAACAGGCTGCTGTAGGCAAAAGAACGGCATGTGCCCAGAAGACTGCTGCTGTGGCCCGGGCCACATCTACGGTCCCGGCCCATGAGCGCAGACACCAGCCCCGCCATCGAGCTGCGGGGCGCGAGCAAAATCTTCAAGACCCCGTCGGGGGGTCTGCACACAGCCGTCAGGGAACTGGACCTCACGGTCGGGCGTGGCGAGTTCGTGGCGGTCGTCGGACCGACCGGCTGCGGCAAGTCGACCACCTTGACGCTGGTCAGCGGACTCGAGGAGCCCACTGAGGGTGAGGTCATGGTCGCCGGGCAGCCGGTCCGCGGCGTCGGTGACAAGGTCGGTTTCGTTTTCCAGCAGGACGCCACATTCCCCTGGCGCACGGTTCTGTCCAACGTCATGGCGGGCCCTCGCTTCCGCGGTGTGCCCAAGGCGCAGGCCAAGGAGAAGGCCCGCGAGTGGCTGGCCCGGGTCGGACTCGCGTCCTTCGAGGACCGCTACCCGCACCAGCTCTCCGGCGGCCAGCGCAAGCGTGTCGCGCTCGCCGCGACCTTCGTCAACGATCCCGAAATCCTGCTGATGGACGAGCCGTTCTCGGCGCTCGACGTGCAGACCAGGGCGCTGATGTCGGACCAGCTGCTGGAGCTGTGGGAAGGATCGGGCGCCTCAGTGGTCTTCGTCACGCACGACCTGGAGGAGTCCATCGCCCTGGCCGACAAGGTCGTGGTGATGACGGCCGGACCCGCCACCGTCAAGCACGTCTTCGACATCGACCTGCCGCGGCCCCGCAAGGTCGAGCAGGTGCGCCTGGAGCCGCGGTTCATCGAGATCTACCGCGAGATCTGGGAGTCGCTCGGCGAAGAGGTCCGCATCACTCGCGAGAGGGGTGCCGCCAATGTCGCCTGACGTTCTCAGCACGCCGGTCGTCGACACCGTCAAGGCTCCGGACCGCGCCCAGTCACGGGCCCGGGCGGCGCGCAGACGCAAGCTCGTCGTCACCGGCGCCCGCCTCCTCCTCCTGGTGGGCGTGCTCGCCCTGTGGGAGGTCCTCTCGCGGACCAAGGCCATCGATCCGTTCAACTTCTCGATGCCCTCGAAGATCTGGGACCAGACCTACACGTGGGTGACCCACGGAACCGCCCTCGGCTCCCTGGGCGAGCAGATCTGGTACACGCTGTACGAGGCACTGGTCGGCTGGGTCATAGGTGTGATCGCCGGCGTGATCCTCGGCATCGCACTGGGGCGGATCACCTTCCTCGCCGATGTTCTTGGTCCATACATCAAGGTGCTCAACTCGATACCGAGGATCGTCCTCGCGCCGATCTTCGTGATCTGGTTCGGGCTCGGACCGGCCTCCAAGGTCGCGTCGGCGGTGGTCCTGGTCTTCTTCCCGGTGTTCTTCAACGCCTTCCAGGGCGCCCGTGAGGTCGATCGCAACCTGGTGGCCAACGCCCGGATCCTCGGGGCGAGCGACCGCAGGGTGACGCTTCAGGTGGTCATCCCGTCCGCCACCTCCTGGATCTTCACCAGCCTGCACGTCAGCTTCGGCTTCGCGCTCATCGGCGCCATCGTCGGCGAGTACATCGGCGCGACCAAGGGCATCGGCCTGCTCGTCGCGCAGTCGCAGGGCACCTTCAACGCGGCCGGTGTGTATGCCGCGATGGTCATCCTCGCCGTCGTCGCACTGGTCGCCGAGGGCCTGCTGACCTTCGCCGAGCGCCGCATCTTCCGCTGGAAGCCGTCGGGTTCCGACAGCTGACCTCCCCCTCGGGATTTCCGCCTTCCTCTCCCTTCCGCACCTTCTTCACCGCTTTCTCACAAGGACGTGAACCATGCGCAAGACCGCCAGATACGCCGCCCTGGCCGCCTCCGGCCTGCTCGCCCTCTCCACGCTCACCGCCTGTGCCAACGACGCGGCCAGCACCGCCTCCACCGGCTCCGGCAGCAGGGGCGACGGCAAGGGTACGAAGGTCAAGATCATGGTCGGTGGCCTGGACAAGGTCATCTACCTGCCCGCGATGCTGACCCAGCGGCTCGGCTACTTCGACGCCGAGGGCCTCGACGTGGAGCTGCTGAGCGAGCCGGCCGGTGTGCAGGCCGAGACCGCGCTCGTCTCCGGGCAGGTCCAGGGCGCGGTCGGTTTCTACGACCACACGCTCGACCTCCAGGTGAAGGGCAAGGCCGTGGAGTCCGTGGTGCAGTTCTCGCACGCGCCCGGTGAGGTGGAGATCGTCTCCAACAAGATGGCCGACAAGATCAGCTCGCCCAAGGACTTCAAGGGGAAGAAGCTCGGTGTCACCGGCCTCGGCTCCTCGACCGACTTCCTCACCAAGTACCTGGCGGTGAAGAACGGCGTGAAGGTCAGCGAGTTCACGCCGGTCGCCGTGGGCGCGGGGCCGACGTTCATCTCGGCGCTCCAGCAGGGCGCCATCGACGGCGGTATGACGACCGACCCGACCGTCGCCAACATCCTGGCCAAGAACGCGGGTCAGATCCTCCTCGACATGCGGACCCCGGCCGGATCGGAGGAGGCGCTCGGCGGGCCGTACCCGTCGTCGAGTCTGTACATGCAGACCGACTGGGTGAACGGCCACAAGGACACCGTGCAGAAGTTGGCCAATGCATTCGTCAAGACGCTCAAGTGGATGTCCACGCACAGCGCGACGGAGATCGCCGACAAGATGCCGGCCGACTACTCGCAGGGCAACAAGACTCTCTACGCGGCGGCGATCAAGAGCACGCTGCCGATGTTCACCGACGACGGCGTGATGCCCAAGAACGGCCCCGAGACCGTCGAGAAGGTCCTGAAGGCGTTCAACCCCAACATTCAGAACGCCGACGTGGACCTGAGCAAGACGTACACGACGGAGTTCGTCGAGAAGGCGGCCGGCTGACGGTCGAGCAGGGGGCGGGCGCGCTCCGTATCCGAGGGGGGCACGGTTCCCTTCCCCCGCCCCCACGGGCCGTGCCTCAGGCGCGGGTCGCCCACACGTAACGGTGTTCCGGGCGGCCCGCGTCGCCGTATTTCAGGGTCAGCCGGGCCCGTCCCGTGCGCTCCAGGAGCTTCAGGTAGCGCTGGGCGGTCTGGCGGCTCACCCCGGTCCGGTCGGCGATCTCCTGGGCCGACAGGGGCCCTTCGGCGTTCATCAGCGACTGGCGTACGAGTTCCGCGGTGGTGGGGGAGTGCCCCTTGGGCAGCCCGGGCTCCGAGGAGGCCGACAGGGCTCCGAAGATGCGGTCGACGTCCGCCTGCTCCGCCTCGCCGCCGCCGTCGAGGGTGCGGCGCAGCTCCGCGTACGCCTCCAGCTTTGCGCGCAGGCCCGCGAAGGCGAACGGCTTGACCAGGTACTGCAGTGCGCCCTGCCGCATCGCGGCCTGCACCGTGGAGACGTCCCGCGCCGCCGTCACCATGATCACATCGGTCTGGTGGCCGCGCCGCCGCATCTCCTGGACGACCTCCAGGCCCGTCTCGTCGGGCAGATAGTGGTCCATGAGGACCAGATCGAGGCGGGGCAGCGTCTCCAGCCGGCGCAGCGCCTCGGCCGCGCTGTGCGCCTCGCCGACGACGTGGAAGCCCGGCACCTTCTCGACGTAGGCGGCATTGACCCGCGCGACCCTGGTGTCGTCGTCCACGACCAGGACCTCGATCATCGCGACTCCTCCTCGACAGCGGTCTCCACGGCGCCGGTGAGAGCAGGTTCCAGGTCCCGCTCGGCCAGCGCATCCGGCAGCACGACGGTGAACTCCGCGCCTCCGCCGTGCGCCTCGCACACGGTCGCGCTCCCGCCCTGCCGCTCGGCGAGCCTGCGCACCAGGGAGAGCCCGATCCCGCGCTTGCCGTGCGCCGGCGGCTTCTTGGTGGACCACCCCTCGGTGAAGACCAGCTCGCGCTGTTCCTCGGGGATTCCGGGCCCCGTGTCCCTGACGCGGAGGACGGCGGTACTTCCCTCGGCGTGCAGTTCGACCTCCACGCGCGCGTGGGGCTTGCCCCCGACGGCGTCGAGCGCGTTGTCCACCAGGTTGCCGACGACCGTGACCAGTCCCCTGGGATCGACCAGCCGGTCCGGCAGTCGTGTGCGGTCCGAGACCCACAGGGCGACCCCGCGCTCGGCGGCGACCGTCGCCTTGCCGACCAGCAGGGCGGCGAGCAGCGGGTCCTCGATCTTCTCGGTCACTTGTTCCGCGGTGGCCCGGTGGTCGCCGACCACCTCTCCGACGAACTCCACGGCGTCGTCGTACATCTCCAGTTCGAGCAGTCCGAGCAGCGTGTGCATGCGGTTGGCGTGCTCGTGGTCCTGCGCGCGCAGGGCGTCGATCAGGCCGCGCGTCGAGTCGAGCTCGCGGCCGAGCTGTTCCAGCTCCGTGCGGTCGCGCAGGGTGGCCACGGCGCCGCCGTCGTCGGTGGGCATGCGGTTGGCGATCAGCACGCGCTGTCCTCGGACGGTGAGCAGGTCCGTGCCCGTCACCCGGCCGGCCAGGACATCGGCCGTACGTCCCTCACCCAGCGCTTCGTCGGGCGAGCGGCCGACGGCCTCCTCCCCGATGCCCAGGAGGCGCTGTGCCTCGTCGTTCAGAAGGCGTATGCGCCCGGCCCGGTCCAGCGCGACGACGCCCTCCCGGATGCCGTGCAGCATGGCCTCGCGCTCCGCCAGCAGCGCCGAGATGTCCGAGAAGGCCAGGTCCCGGGTCTGGCGCTGGACCCGCCGCGAGATCAGCCAGGCGGCCAGCGCGCCGACGGCGAGGGCGCCGCCGGCGTACGCCAGGAGCCCCGGGATCGCGTGGACCAGCCGGGCCCGGACGCTGTCGTACTCGATGCCGACCGACACCGCGCCGATGATCTGCTTGTTGCCGTCGCGCAGAGGCACCTTGCCGCGGGCCGAGCGGCCGAGGGTCCCGCTGTCGATCTCCATGACGTCCTGGCCGGCCAGGGCCCGCCTGGGGTCCGTCGAGACGAGACGGCCGATCTGCTTCGGATCCGTGTGCGACCAGCGCACGCCGCGCGTGTCCATCACCACCACGTACTCGGCCCCACTGGCCTTGCGGATCCGCTCGGCCTCCCGCTGCACGGGCCCGCGGACCGACGGCGGGGTGCTCTGGAGGTCCTTGGCGATCTGCGGCATGGCCGCGGTGGTCTGCGCGATCGCCAGGGCGCGGCGCATCGCCTGGTCGTCCAGCTGGTGACTGAGCGGCGCCAGGAACAGCCCGGTGGCGAGCACGGCGACTCCTGCGGCGATCGCCAGCTGCATCAGCAGAACCTGCGAGAACACCCGCCGCGGCAGACCGAGGCGCAGACGGCGTGCGGGGGGAGTGGGGCTCATGCCCCAAGACGGTACGTGGGCCTGTGGGCGTTGCCGTAGGGGTGTGGCATGGATCTCTTGACCGGGCCGGCGCAAGAGCCTGTGGTGTGCGCAGGGCGGGGTCATCCCGCCAGCGCGCTCGCCGCCAGCTCGTGCACCGCCACGACGTCCATCCGCGCGGGCGCGCCGAGGACCGACGTTCCGCAGCTCTCCGGCCGGGGCGGCAGGGAGGCGCTCTGGGCCACCAGGACGAGCCACCGGCGTCCGTCGGTGTGCGCGACGGTCACCTCCCAGTGCGGCGCCGCGCCGTGCGTCCGTACGACGCTCAGCGCTTCCGCGGCGAATTCGCCCTCCGCTCTGCGCACAGCCAGTTCGGCCGCCTGGGCGGGCCGCTCCCAGGCCGAGCTCCCGCGGCACCCCTCCAGGACGATCCGCCCTTCCTGGGCGGCGTGGAGAACCTCCTTGACGGTGTGGGCCTCCGCGCGGCCGTATGCGTAGCCGTACGGCAGGACGAGCACCGTCGGTGAGAAGCGATGACCACCCAGATGGGTGACCTCCCAGACGCCCTCCACGCCGGAGGCGACCAGCTCGGTCGCCAGGGGGCGGCCGAGGAGCGCGCAGCAGCGGTCGCGCTTGCCGTTGGTGCAGACGAGGGCGAGCGGGTCGCCCGTGTGGGGACGGCCCGGCAGCACGGTGTCGAAGGTGTGGTGGTCCCCCCTGCCGAGGGCCGCGAAGTCGAGGTCGAGCAACTGCCGCGGGTCGTGGGTCGTGGCGCTGTGCAGCCACACCCTGCCGGGCATGGTGTGGGCGGCGAAGACCTGGCGGAGCGGAGTCGTGCCGAAGTCCGCGTGGCGGCCGGGGCGGCGGATGAGCGCGATGCGCACGCCGGTGTCCCGCGCGGCCGCATCGAGGGCACGGCCCAGCTCGGGATCCAGGTGGCTCGAAGTGAGCGCCTTGGCACCCCAGGGGCCGGGCTGTTCCAGCAGGAGCCAGGTGCTCGCCGTGGCCGCTGTTCCGGAAACGGGCTCGTCGAGGTCCTGCGAGACGGTGGCGCACGTACTCACGAAGGTGAGCCTAACCTGATTTGCCGACGGTGGCTTCCGGACGGGCGAATGTCCTACTCCGGCAGCGGCTGTGGCGGCCGCGGACCCACGTAGTGCCCGCTCGGACGCATGCGCAGCGGGCGTTCTCCGTACTCCTCCAGAGCGTGGGCGATCCAGCCCGCCGTCCGGGCGACGGCGAAGATCGTCTCGCCTGCCGTGGCGGGCATGCCGCAGGACGCGGTGAAGACGGCGAGGGCCAGGTCCACGTTGGCATGCAGCGGGGTGTGACGGGCGGTCGTGGCGACGATGTCGCGGGCGGCGGCGAGGGCGGGCTGTGCGTGCGGCATCTCGTCGAGCAGGGCGAACAGGACACGCGCGCGTGGGTCCTCGCCGGGGTAGAGCCGGTGGCCGAGTCCGGGGATGCGGCGACCGGCCCGCAGTTCCTCCGCGATGACGGGTGCCGCGGTGCCGTGGTCGAGGACCTCCAGCAGCAGCCGGTGGGCGAGGCCGCTGGCCGCGCCGTGCAGGGGCCCCTCGATCACGCCGAGCCCGGCGGAGACGGCCGCGTAGGCGTGTGCGCGGGCCGACGCCGCGACTCGCACCGCGAGGGTGGAGGCGGCCAGGTCGTGGTCGACGAGCAGGCCGAGGGCCGTGTCCAGGGTGCGCAGTGAGGCCTCGTCCGCGGCGCGTCCGCTGAGCCGCGCCCACAGGCGGTGGGCCAGCGGGCCCTCGTCCTGGTGGGCGCGCCGCTGCGGCGGCAAGGACGCCACCAGCGTGGGGATGAGGGTGCGCGCGGTGCCGAGGACGGCTTCCTCGGAGAGGTCGAAACGCAGTGGATCCGCGGTCGCGGCAGCGATGGCGGCGACGCGCAGCCGGTCGGTGGGACCGGTGTGTTCGGGCAGCGCCTCCACCGCGCGGCGGGCGACGGTGACGGAGGCCTCGGGCGCGGTGAAGGCGACGCCGGGACGCAGGTGGCCTGTCCACAGCCACTCGGCGATCTCCTCATAGGTGTGGCGCGCGGCCAGTTCGGTCGCGTCGACGCCCCGGAAGTAGTACCGGTCCTTCTCGATGAGCGTGATGCGCGTGCGTACGGCGGTTTCGGTGCCCGGCCCCGAACTCGCGCCGCTCTCCCGCCTGTTGCGCCGGGCGAGAGCCTCCACCTCCTTCGCGTCGAAGGTACTGCCCCGGCCGCCGGGCGCGCGCCGGCTGCTGAGCTGGCCTCGGCTCACGTACGCGTAGACGGTCTCGGGCTTCACGCCGAGCAGTTCGGCGGCCTCCCTGGTGCTGAGCCGCCGGTCCGGGTGGCCGGTGCCGGGTTCTTGATCGCGCATGAGGGTCACCGTATCCGCTCCCCGCCATACATTGACTGAATCAATATTGACAATGAACAAGTCAAGCATGGACAGTCAAATCAAGCCCAGGGAGGAAAATCATGTCCGTCAACAGGTCCGTAGCCACGCTTGTCGACGTGCCGCGGGGACTCGCGGGTGTCGTCGTCACCGACACCGAAATCGGTGACGTCCGGGGACTCGAGGGCTTCTACCACTACCGCCAGTACTCGGCCGTCGAACTCGCGCAGGCTCGCGGCTTCGAGGACGTCTGGCATCTCCTGGTCCACGGCGAACTGCCGGACGCCGCGCGCGCCGCCGCCTTCGCCGCCGAGACCGCGGCGCTGCGCCGGCTGCCCGGCGAGGTGCGGGCGGCCCTGCCCGCCATCGCGGCGGCCAGTGGGGAGGCGGGTCCCCTCGCCGGCATGCGCACGGCTCTGTCGCTGCTGGGCGCGGCCAAGGGCTTGCGTCCGGTGTTCGACATCGATGCGGACCGGCGCCGTCAGGACACGGTCGAGGCCGCCGCGGCCGTACCGACCCTGCTCACGGCCCTGCACCGGCTGGGGAAGGGGCTCGAACCCGTGGAGCCGCGTGAGGACCTCTCGTACGCGGCGAACTACCTCTACATGCTGACGGGCGCCGAACCTGATCCCCGGCAGGCCCGGGCCGTCGAGCAGTACTTGATCTCAACCATTGATCACGGGTTCAACGCATCAACCTTCACCGCGCGGGTCATCGCCTCGACCGGGGCGGACGTGGCCGCGTGCCTGGTGGGGGCGGTCGGTGCGCTGTCGGGGCCGTTGCACGGCGGTGCGCCCAGTCGTGCGCTGGACACCCTGGACGCGATCGGCGCCCCGGAACGGATCGACACGTGGATCCGCGAACGCGTCCTCGCCGGCGAACGCATCATGGGCTTCGGGCACGCCGTCTACCGCACGGAGGATCCGCGCTCCCGGATGCTCCGCGAGATCGCCCAGCGCTTCGGCGGGCCGCGCGTCGACTTCGCGATCGAGGTCGAGCGCCGGGTCGAGGCGATCCTGGCCGAACTCAAGCCGGGCCGGGAACTCCACACGAACGTCGAGTTCTACGCAGGCGTCGTCATGGAGCTCTGCGGCCTGCCGCGTGAGATGTTCACACCGACCTTCGCTGCGGCGCGTGTGGTCGGGTGGGGCGCCAACATTCTCGAACAGGCCCACGACAAGAAGATCATCCGTCCGGTGGCACGGTATGTGGGGCCGGGGGCGCCGGTGGCGGTGCCGAGCGCGGCCTGATGAACGGAGCCCGGCACCGCATCGGTGCTGGGCTCCGTTCCGGTCCTCACTCGTGTGGGTCCTCGGGAACGCGCGGCCGCCTGCGGATCGCGAGGACCGCCATGACGACCGCCGCGACGCCGCTCAGGGCGCCACCGATGGCCCCGACAAGCGCGGTTGTGTCAAGCATCAGGGATGTCGGCCTTGGCTCTCACGAGCGTTTCGCGGGTGATGACGACGATGCGTTCGTAATCGGCCCGTGCCGCGTCTTCGGGGAGGTGGGAGTCCAGAGAGTCGGTGGCGTCCGTACCGATGACGGCGAAGTTGCCGTCGGCCAACTCGAAGATGTCCGGGCACGTCGCGCCGGACGTGCTGCCCCGTTCGCGCGGTGATGCGCCGAGGCGGCGAATGATCTGACTCACTGTTGGTTTCCCTCTGGTCTCACGAGTGATGAGCACGCGCACGACGGCTGCAAGGCGAAGCTGCCCGGTGGGGTGCACTCCTCATCCGGCGACGTGGGCGAAAGTCATGTGGAGCTGCTCTACGCGATCACGTGTGAGTCAACCCCGGCGGCTGAGTCAACCTCAGCGGCGCCTGGGACAACGGGAAACTTGACCTGTTCGTTATCGCCCGAGGGTGTGATTCTGCAGGCGTGGGCTATGTCCGCTGCTACGCGCTCGGCGGGTCGCCGACGACCCACCACTCCTCGGTGTCCGCCTCCTCCAGCTGTCGCAGCAGGTCGTCGACCAGCTGTCCGAGTTCCGCCTCGTCGGTGTCTGCAAGGCTCGCGCGCTGCTGCTGGGTGGCGTACCAGTACTCCCTGACGATCGGGTTCTGGAAAATGCCTCGGACGTGCTTGAAGAACTCGTCCTTGGTCAGGTTGCCGATGCGGTAGTAGAAGAGCAGGTTCGTGTACAAGGCGTTGGCGAACAGGTACTGGCGACGCTGCTTGGGGGACACGTGCCCTTCGTAGAGGTCCAGGACCTCGGCGAGTTCGGGGTCGTCCATGGCCTTGCTGAGCAGTTCCCAGTGCTGTCGCTGTTGACTGGCCAGGTTGGCGTGGAGCTGGAGATGTGCGCTCTGCTCCAGGTGATCCAGGCGTGCGCGGAGCGATTCCACCGTGCGGCGCTGGGTGGCGAGGGAGGCGAAGACACCCGCCGCCGCGCCGACACCCACTGCGGCTGCCGTGCTCAGTCCCCGCATCCAAAAGCTCTGTGTGACCATGTCAACCCCCGAATCAGGCGGCCGTCCGCCGGTCGTCGGGGTGCGGGTCGACTGGAGGGGACCGGCGAGCGATGGGCGGCGCTTGCCGTCTCCCAGGGTGCCGAGCGGCTCTGATCGGCGGGGAGGCGGAGAGGAGGCGCACAGAGGGAAGCGAGGGTCGCACACTCCGGCGCCTTGCCCAACGTCTGCCCCGCAACTGCTGCTAACAATCGTTCACTTCGCAGGGATTCTTCCGGCTCGTATCCTGGGGCGGCATTCAACTTCCGTACGTGCGCAGAGTCGCGAGCCGGTGTGCGCGTCGGTGTGAGAGAGGTCGCACATTGGGTCACAGCAGTCCGCAGCAGATCCCGGTCGTCGTGCTGGCCGGCTTCCTCGGATCCGGCAAGACCACCCTCCTCAACCACCTCCTCCACCGCAGCGGCGGCAGCCGCATCGGTGCCGTCGTCAACGACTTCGGTGCGATCGAGATCGACGCCATGGCCGTGGCCGGCGCGCTCGGTGACTCCACGGTCTCCCTCGGCAACGGATGTCTGTGCTGCGCCGTCGACGTCGCTGAGCTGGACGGCTACCTGGAACGTCTCGCCCGGCCCTCCGCCGGCATCGACGTCATCGTCATCGAGGCCAGTGGGCTCGCCGAACCCCAGGAACTCGTGCGCATGGTGCTGGCCAGCGAACAACCGGGGACCGTGTACGGCGGGCTCGTCGAGGTCGTCGACGCGGCCGAGTTCGAGGACACACGTGCGCGTCACCCCGAGATCGACCGCCACCTCGCTCTCGCCGACCTCGTGGTGGTGAACAAGCTCGACAGGACGTCCGATGCCCAGCGCGTGCTCGGTCTCGTCCGCTCCCTCACCGACCGGGCCGCCGTCGTCCCCGCGACCTACGGTCGCATCGATCCCGAACTCTTCTTCGACTGCAGGCCGAGCGAGGAGCGCATCGGGCAGCTCTCCTTCGACGATCTGCATGATCACGAGGAAGGCCACGGCACCGATCACCTGCACACCGCCTACGACAGCCTGTCCTTCGCCTCCGAAGTGCCGCTTGACCCAAGGCGGTTGATGGAGTTCCTCGACAGCCGGCCCGAGGGGCTGTACCGGATCAAGGGGCAGGTCGACTTCGGGCCGCACGATGTCCGCAACCGCTACGGCGTCCACGCGGTCGGGCGCTTCCTCCGCTTCTACCCGGAGCCCGTGGCGGCCGCCGAACCGCGACTCACCCAGCTCGTTCTCATCGGCTCGGGCATCGACGCCGCGGCCCTCGGCAAGGAGCTCGACGCGTGCAGGAGCGACGCCCCACACGCCGACGAGCACGGCATGTGGGGCGTCCTGCGCTACGTACAAGACCCCGAGGAAGAGGCCTTCGAGGCCTAGACCGGCCCGGCCACCACGGCCACCGTCTTCGCCAGCGACACACCCGAGCCGTCCCTGCGCGGGTCGAGCTCCGGGAGTTCGGCCGGGGAGCCGTTCTTCTGTGCGGCCCGGGCCGGAACGGCGCCGGCCCAGGCCAGGGACAGGCAGTCCTCGCCCTTCAGGAACCGCTGGCAGCGGACGCCGCCGGTGGCGCGGCCCTTGCGCGGGTACTGGTCGAACGGGGTCAGCTTGGCCGTCGTCTGGACGGAGTCGTCCAGCGTGCCGCGGGAGCCCGCGACCGTGAAGACGACCGCGTCCACCGCCGGGTCCACCGCCGTGAACGAGATGACCTTCGCGCCCTCCGTGAGCTTGATGCCCGCCATACCGCCCGCGGGGCGGCCCTGGGGGCGGACCTGGGACGCCTGGTAGCGCAGCAGCTGCGCGTCGTCCGTGATGAAGACCAGGTCCTCCTCACCGGTGCGCAGCTCGACCGCGCCGACGATCCGGTCGCCCTCCTTGAGGGTGATGACCTCCAGCTCCTCCTTGTTGGCCGGGTAGTCGGGGACCACGCGCTTGACGACACCCTGTTCCGTGCCGAGCGCCAGACCCGGGGAGGACTCGTCGAGCGTGGTCAGGCACACCACCGTCTCGTCGTCCTCGAGGGAGACGAACTCCGCCAGCGGCGCGCCGCCCGAAAGGTTCGGCGCCGACGCCGTCTCCGGCAGCTGCGGCAGGTCGACGACGTTGATCCGCAGCAGCCGACCCGCCGACGTCACCGCGCCCACCTCACCGCGGGCCGTCGCCGGCACCGCCGAGACGATCACATCGTGCTTGGCGCGCCTGCCGTCGGCGTCCCCCGGGAACGGCTCGCCGTTCGCCGTGCGGGCGAGCAGGCCCGTCGACGACAGCAGGACTCGGCACGGGTCGTCCGCCACCTGCAGCGGCACGGCGGCCACCGGGGCACCCGACGACTCCAGCAGCACCGTACGCCGCTCCGTGCCGAACTTCTTCGCCACCGCGGCCAGTTCGGAGGAGACCAGCTTGCGCAGCTCCGCGTCCGACTCGAGGATCCGGGTCAGCTCCGCGATCTCGGTGTTGAGCCGGTCCTTCTCCGCCTCCAGCTCGATGCGGTCGTACTTGGTCAGCCGCCGCAGCGGGGTGTCCAGGATGTACTGGGTCTGGACGTCCGACAGCGAGAAGCGCTCCATCAGGCGCTCCTTCGCCTGGGCGGAGTTCTCGCTGGAGCGGATCAGGCGGATGACCTCGTCGATGTCGATCAGGGCGGTGAGCAGGCCCTCGACCAGGTGCAGCCGGTCGCGGCGCTTGCCGCGGCGGAACTCGCTGCGGCGGCGCACGACGTCGAAGCGGTGGTCGAGGTAGACCTCGAGGAGTTCCTTCAGGCCCAGCGTGAGCGGCTGGCCGTCGACCAGCGCGACGTTGTTGATGCCGAAGGACTCCTCCATCGGCGTGAGCTTGTACAGCTGCTCCAGGATCGCCTCCGGCACGAAGCCGTTCTTGATCTCGATGACCAGGCGCAGGCCGTGTGCGCGGTCGGTGAGGTCCTTGACGTCGGCGATGCCCTGGATCTTCTTCGAGCCCACCAGGTCCTTGATCTTGGCGATCACCTTCTCCGGACCCACGGTGAAGGGCAGTTCGGTGACGACGAGGCCCTTGCGCCGGGCGGTCACGGTCTCGATGGACACCGTGGCGCGGATCTTGAAGGTGCCGCGGCCCGTCTCGTAGGCGTCCCGGATGCCGGAGAGGCCGACGATCCGGCCGCCGGTGGGCAGGTCGGGGCCCGGGACGTGCTTCATCAGGGCGGCCAGATCCGCGTTGGGGTAGCGGATCAGGTGGCGGGCGGCCGCGACGACCTCGGCGAGGTTGTGCGGCGGCATGTTCGTGGCCATGCCGACGGCGATGCCGGAGGCGCCGTTGACCAGCAGGTTCGGGAAGGCGGCGGGCAGTGCCGCCGGTTCCTGCTCCTGGCCGTCGTAGTTGGGCGCGAAGTCGACCGTGTCCTCGTCGATCGACTCGGTCATCAGGCTCGCGGCGTCGGCGGCCCGGCACTCGGTGTACCGCATCGCGGCCGGCGGGTCGTCGTTGCCCAGCGAGCCGAAGTTGCCGTGGCCGTCGACGAGCGGCACGCGCATGGAGAACGGCTGCGCCATGCGCACCAGGGCGTCGTAGATCGACGCGTCGCCGTGCGGGTGGAGCTTGCCCATGACCTCGCCGACGACGCGGGCGCACTTCACATAGCCGCGGTCGGGGCGAAGGCCCATCTCGTTCATCTGGTAGACGATGCGACGGTGCACGGGCTTGAGGCCGTCGCGGGCGTCCGGCAGGGCGCGGGAGTAGATGACCGAGTACGCGTACTCGAGGAAGGAGCCCTGCATCTCGTCGACGACGTCGATGTCGAGGATCCTCTCCTCGTACGAGTCGTCGGGCGGCGGGGTCTTCGTGCTGCGGCGGGCCATCGCTGCCGGCTCCTTCTGTTTCTCGTCGCTCGAGCGTTTGACGGGATCTGACGCGGACCATTGTGGACCGCGGGACTGACAGTGCGGGCCGGGACCCGGCGTCGACCGCCCCGCCAGGCGCGGAAAGGCACGTCCCCGCGGCTGCCCGCAGGCTACGCGATCCGCTGTCGGCGTACGTCGTCCGGGAACTTCGCCGACCGTCCGCGCGCTTGCATACAGTGGCAGGACCGGCAGGAGAACCGCGGTTTCGACGACCGCGTCCGCGATCGAAGGGACGTACATGCCCATGGGTCACACGGCCACAGACCAGGCAGGCTCCGGAGGCCTGACAGCGACCGAGCACCGCCTGGCCAACGGCCTGCGCGTGGTGCTCTCCGAGGACCACCTGACCCCGGTCGCGGCGGTGTGCCTCTGGTACGACGTCGGCTCACGCCACGAGGTCAAGGGACGCACCGGTCTGGCTCACCTTTTCGAGCACCTGATGTTCCAGGGCTCCGCCCAGGTCGAGGGGAACGGCCACTTCGAGCTGGTGCAGGGCGCGGGCGGCTCGCTGAACGGAACCACCAGCTTCGAGCGCACCAACTACTTCGAGACCATGCCCGCCCACCAGCTGGAGCTCGCCCTCTGGCTGGAGGCCGACCGCATGGGCTCCCTGCTCGCCGCCCTCGACGACGAGTCCATGGAGAACCAGCGTGACGTCGTCAAGAACGAGCGCCGCCAGCGCTACGACAACGTGCCCTACGGCACGGCCTTCGAGCGGCTGACCGCCCTGGCCTACCCGGACGGGCACCCCTACCACCACACCCCGATCGGCTCCATGGCCGACCTGGACGCGGCGACCCTGGAGGACGCGCGCGCGTTCTTCCGTACGTACTACGCGCCCAACAACGCCGTACTGTCGGTCGTCGGCGACATCGACCCGGAGCAGACGCTCGCCTGGATCGAGAGGTACTTCGGATCCATTGCGTCGCACGACGGGAAGCCCGCCCCGCGCGACGGCGCGCTGCCGGAGATCATCGGCGAGCAGCTGCGCCATGTCGTCGAGGAGGAGGTCCCGGCGCGCGCCCTGATGGCGGCCTACCGGCTGCCGCACGACGGCACGCGCGCGTGCGACGCGGCCGACCTGGCGCTCACCGTCCTCGGCGGCGGCGAGTCGTCCCGCCTCTACAACCGGCTCGTACGCCGCGACCGCACGGCGGTCGCGGCCGGCTTCGGCCTGCTGCGGCTCGCCGGGGCGCCCTCCCTGGGGTGGCTCGACGTGAAGACGTCCGGTGACGTCGAGGTGCCGGTGATCGAGGCCGCCATCGACGAGGAGCTCGCCCGGTTCGCCGAGGAGGGGCCCACGGCCGAGGAAATGGAGCGTGCCCAGGCCCAGTTGGAGCGCGAGTGGCTGGACCGGCTCGGCACGGTCGCGGGCCGCGCCGACGAACTGTGCCGGTACGCCGTCCTGTTCGGCGATCCCCAGCTCGCCCTCACCGCCGTGAAGCGCGTGCTCGAGGTCACGGCCGAGGAGGTCCAGGAGGTCGCCAAGGCCCGCCTGCGCCCCGACAACCGTGCGGTGCTCGTCTACGAGCCCCTCTCCGCCGAGGTCGCGGAGCACACCCAGGACGCCGATCCCCCGGAGGACCCGGAGGCAGAGGCCACCGTGGAAGCCACCGACGACAACGAGGAGGCGGCCAAGTGACCGAGCTCGCCACGATGGAATTCCACCCCCAGCCCCAGGCGGGCGAGGCCAAGCCCTGGGCCTTCCCGGCCCCCGAGCGCAGCGCCCTCGACAACGGCCTGACCGTCCTGCGCTGCCACCGCCCCGGACAGCAGGTCGTCGCCGTGGAGGTGCTGCTGGACGCGCCTCTGGACGCCGAACCGGCCGGTCTCGACGGCGTCGGCACGATCATGGCGCGGGCCTTCTCCGAGGGCACCGACAAGCACTCGGCCGAGGAGTTCGCCGCCGAGCTGGAGCGCGCCGGTGCCACGCTCGACTCGCACGCCGACCACCCCGGCGTACGGCTGAGCCTGGAGGTGCCGGCCTCGCGCCTGGCCAAGGGGCTCGGCCTGCTCTCCGACGCCCTGCGGGCGCCCGCGTTCGCCGACAGCGAGGTCGAGCGGCTGGTCCGCAACCGCCTCGACGAGATCCCGCACGAGCTGGCCAACCCCTCCCGCCGCGCCGCCAAGGAGCTCTCCAAGGAACTGTTCCCGGCGACCGCGCGCATGTCGCGCCCGCGCCAGGGCACCGAGGAGACGGTCGCCAAGATCGACTCGGCGGCCGTGCGTGCCTTCTACGACCGTCATGTCAGGCCCGCGACGGCCACCGCCGTGGTCGTCGGCGACCTCACCGGCCTGGACCTGGACGCACTGCTCGACGAGACGCTCGGCGCCTGGTCGGGCTCCCCGGCCCAGCCCCGTCCCGTGCCCCCGGTGACCGCCGACGACACCGGCAGGGTGGTCATCGTGGACCGCCCCGGCGCCGTCCAGACACAGCTGCTCATCGGCCGCGTCGGCCCGGACCGGCACGACCGCGTGTGGCCCGCGCAGGTGCTCGGCACGTACTGCCTCGGCGGCACCCTCACCTCCCGCCTGGACCGCGTCCTGCGCGAGGAGAAGGGCTACACCTACGGCGTGCGCGCGTTCGGGCAGGTCCTGCGATCCGCCCCGGACGGCACGGGCGCCGCGATGCTCGCCATCAGCGGCTCCGTCGACACCCCGAACACCGGCCCCGCCCTGCAGGACCTCTGGACGGTGCTGCGCACGCTCGCGGCCGACGGCCTGACCGACGCCGAGCGCGACGTGGCCGTGCAGAACCTGGTCGGTGTGGCGCCGCTGAAGTACGAGACCGCGGCGGCCGTCGCCGGCACGCTGGCCGACCAGGTCGAGCAGCATCTGCCCGACGACTACCAGGCCACCCTGTACCGGCAACTCGCGGCGACCGGCACCGTGGAGGCCACCGCGGCCGCCGTGAGCGCCTTCCCGGTGGACCGCCTGGTGACCGTCCTCGTCGGTGACGCCGCACAGATCAAGGAGCCCGTGGAGGCCCTCGGCATCGGCGAAGTCACCGTCGTCAGCGCCGAATAGCGGCACGCGCGCGTACGGGCCCTGGTGACGGAGGCGTCACCAGGGCCCTTTGATGTCCGAATTGAGGCGGAGGTTGCCTGTCTGCCCTGTGGGATGCGCTACAAAAGTCGTGATCGGTTTGGGGATTGAAAGTTGTCCCGCTTAGCGTCATCCGGGCTGTCCGTCAGGCAGTGCGCCGCATCCGCGGCACCGGACAGCCATCGCCGAGTCCCCGTACGGCGCGAGCCAGGGGAGCCGGGGACCCATCGAAGTCCCTGGGGTGAATCGGACGCCCGCGCGTACCGCGAGGGTGCCCGTAGGAGACCTTCCTGCTCCGAACCCGTCAGCTAACCCGGTAGGCGAGAGGGAAGGAAAGGACCGCTCAACTTCATGGCGTTCACCTGCGCCACCGGGAAGCACCGGCGTCCCAGCCGGATGAAGCGCACCACCGCCCGCGCGGCGGGCATCGCGGCGCTCACCACCACCGGCGTCATCGGCACCCTGTCCGCTCCGGCACTCGCCACCGAGACCTCCGTCGAGGACACCGGCCTGATCCCCGTCGTCACCATCGGCGACTCCCTCGCCGACCGGATCGACGAACAGGCCGCCGTCCAGAAGGAGGCCGCGCGGCAGAAGGCGGCCGAGGAGGCCGCACGCAAGAAGGCCGTGGAGAAGGCCAGGGCGGAGCGCGAGGCCAAGGCCCGTGCCGCCCGCGAGGCCGAGCGCAAGCGCTCCGCCCGCGAGGCCGAGCGCAAGCGCCTCAACACCTTTGTTCTGCCGATCACCGGCTCCTACGTCTCCACGGGCTACAAGACCGGCGGCTCCGTGTGGTCCTCCGGCAGCCACACCGGCGTCGACTTCCACGCCGCCGGCGGCACCCCCGTGCACGCGGTCGGGACCGGCACCGTCGTGGAGGCGGGCTGGGCCGGCTCCTACGGCAACCAGATCGTGATCAGGATGAGCGACGGCACGTACACGCAGTACGGCCACCTGTCGACCATCGCCGTCTCGGTGGGCCAGAAGGTCACCCCGGGCCAGCGCATCGGCCTTTCCGGTGCGACCGGCAACGTCACCGGGCCGCACCTGCACTTCGAGGTCCGTGCGACCCCGGAGTACGGCTCCGACATCAACCCCGTCGCCTACCTCCGCAAGCACGGCGTGAACGTCTGACGACACACGGGACGACTCCCGAGGCCCCGGCTCCCCGAGCCGGGGCTTTCGTCGTTTTGGACACCCGGCTGTCCAAAAAATATCCCTGGATTCCGGCCCGCCATCGGAAATTCCGGCTCATTGCAATAGAGTCACTGGACACACGTCTATCGTCGACGTTTCACGGGGATTAAGGCGGAGGTCGGTCATGCGTATTCCGGCGCACTCGGTGTGCACGGCCATCCGGGACGACATCGTCGCGGGTGTCTACGAGCGTGGCAGCCGACTCACCGAGGAACTCCTCGCGCGTCGCTACGGCGTCTCGCGCGTCCCCGTACGCGAGGCCCTGCGGACGCTGGAGGCGGAGGGGTTCGTGGTGACCCGGCGGCACGCGGGCGCGTGCGTCGCGGAACCGACCGAGCAGGAGGCCGCCGACCTGCTCGAGATGCGCATGCTCCTGGAACCGCTCGGCGCCTCCCGGGCGGCCCAGCGGCGCACGGAGGCCCATCTGAAGGTGCTGCGCGGGCTCGTGAGGCTCGGCCAGGAGCGGGCCCGGCGCGGCAGCAACGAGGACCTGCGCTCCCTGGGCGGCTGGTTCCACGAGACGCTCGCCCAGGCCTCCGGCAGCCAGGCGCTGACCTCCATGCTGACCCAGCTCCGGCACAAGATCGCATGGATGTACGCGGTGGAGGCGCCCGCCAACCCCGTGGAGTCGTGGGCGGAGCACGGCGCGATCGTGGACGCGGTGGCGCGCGGCGACGGCGAGCGCGCGCGGGCGATCACGGCCCTGCACACCGAGCGCGCGACGACGGCGCACCGGCTGCGTTTTTCCGGCGGCGCGGACCGCCCCGACCGTGTGAGGACTTCGCAACCTCCCGTAAACATGTCGAGTCTGCGGCATTAACACGGGCACCGTATACAAAGAGGGGCTATTCGGTGGAGGCGTATTTCCGCTGCCCTTTTTCTCGCGTGCCGGGAATTTCTGTGCGCGCGCCATTCGTATGCCCGCGCGGCGGTCCCGGAGTATGCCTGTGGTAATTCCGTTCGCGGGGTGCGAAAACCCGTGACCGGGGCGAAGAACGCCGGAGCCGCGCCACCCGCCAGGGGTGACGCGGCTCCGGCGTGCGCCGCGCGCGGGGCTCAGACGGTCTCGGGGAGCTCCTCGAGCCCCTCGGCGACCAGCTTGGCCAGACGGTCGAGGGCCACGTCGGCACCCTCGGCGTCGGAGGCGAGGACGATCTCCTCGCCGCCCTGGGCGCCCAGGCCGAGGACGGCCAGCATGGAGGCCGCGTTGACGGGGTTGCCGTCGGCCTTGGCGATCGTCACCGGGACACCTGCGGCCGTGGCGGCCCGGACGAAGATGGATGCGGGGCGGGCGTGGAGGCCCTCGGCCCAGCCGACGTTGACGCGGCGCTCAGCCATGTGATGCTGCCCTTCGGTTTTCAAGGTTGTCTAGACCAGTGTTCCACACGCGAAGCGTGCCCGGAACGGGTCGGTGTCCCGTTCCGGCGTGGTCTTCGGGCCGCGGCCTCGGCCCGACTTCCGTCCTCCACAGACTGCCTCGCGCCGTTGTCGGACGCGAGCCTTACGCTGGGGCCCATGCAGAGCGCGTCGGACCGGCACGAGTACCCCGCCCACTGGGAGGCCGACGTGGTGCTGCGCGACGGCGGCACCGCGCGCATCCGCCCCATCACCGTTGATGACGCCGAGCGCCTGGTCAGCTTCTACGAGCAGGTCTCGGACGAGTCGAAGTACTACCGCTTCTTCGCGCCCTACCCGCGCCTGTCCGCCAAGGACGTCCACCGCTTCACGCACCACGACTTTGTGGACAGGGTGGGACTCGCGGCCACGGTCGGCGGCGAGTTCATCGCCACCGTACGCTATGACCGCATCGGCGCCGACGGCATGCCCGCCTCCGCACCCGCGGACGAGGCCGAAGTGGCCTTCCTGGTGCAGGACGCGCACCAGGGGCGGGGCGTCGCCTCGGCCCTCCTCGAACACATCGGGGCCGTCGCGCGCGAGCGCGGCATCCGCCGCTTCGCCGCCGAGGTGCTGCCCGCCAACACCAAGATGATCAAGGTGTTCACGGACGCCGGCTACACCCAGAAGCGCAGCTTCGAGGACGGCGTCGTGCGCCTGGAGTTCGGCCTCGAACCCACCGAGCGCTCGCTGGCCGTGCAGTACGCGCGCGAGCAACGGGCCGAGGGCCGCTCCGTGCAGCGGCTGCTGATGCCCGGCTCCGTCGCCGTTGTCGGCGTCGGCCGCGCACCCGGTGGCGTGGGCCGCGGAGTCCTCGGCAACATCCGGGACGCCGGGTTCACCGGACACCTGTACGCCGTGAACAAGGCCTTCCCCGAGGGGCGGAAGGAGCTCGACGGGGTGCCCGCGTACCGCTCGGTGCGCGACATCGACGGCCCGGTCGACCTCGCGGTCGTCGCCGTCCCGGCCGACCGGGTGCCCGAAGTCGTCGCCGAGTGCGGGGAACACGGCGTCCAGGGCCTCGTCGTCGTTTCCGCCGGCTACGCGGAGAGCGGCTCCGAGGGACGCGAGCGCCAGCGCGAACTCGTCCGGCACGCACGCGCGTACGGCATGCGGATCATCGGGCCGAACGCCTTCGGGATCATCAACACCTCCCCGGAGGTACGGCTGAACGCGTCCCTGGCCCCCCAGATGCCGCGCCCCGGCCGGATCGGGCTGTTCGCCCAGTCCGGCGCCATCGGCATCGCGCTGCTGTCCCGGCTCCACCGGCGCGGGGGAGGCGTCACCGGTGTCACCGGGGTGTCGACCTTCGTCTCCTCCGGCAACCGGGCGGACGTCTCCGGCAACGACGTCCTGCAGTACTGGTACGACGACCCGGACACCGACGTCGTCCTCATGTACCTGGAGTCCATCGGCAACCCCCGCAAGTTCACCCGCCTCGCCCGCCGGACCGCGGCGGCGAAGCCACTGGTCGTGGTCCAGGGCGCCGGTTCCGCTCCGCAGGGGCACACGGTACGGGCGACACGGTTGCCGCACGCGACGGTGTCCGCACTGCTGCGACAGGCCGGCGTGATCCGGGTGGACACGATCACCGAGCTGGTGGACGCGGGGCTGCTGCTGGCACGGCAGCCGCTGCCGGCGGGGCCGCGCGTGGCGATCCTGGGGAACTCGGAGTCGCTGGGGCAGCTGACGTACGACGCGTGTCTCTCCGAGGGGTTGCGGCCGTTGCGCCCCTTGGATCTGACGACCGGGGCCTCGGCGGAGGACTTCCGGGTCGCACTGTCGCGCGCGCTGGCCGACGAGGCGTGCGATGCGGTGGTCGTGACGGCGATCCCGGCGATCGGGGAAGTGTCCCCGGGGGACGCGGAGCTCGCGGAGGCGCTGTCGGCCGCCGGCGCGGCTGCGGCGAAGCCGGTGGTGGTCGTGCACGTCGAGTTGGGCGGGCTCGCGGAGGCGTTGTCGGCCGCGGCGAGTACCGCACCACAGGCTGGTACCAGGGCACCCGGCGCCGGTGGCGATGCCCGCCCCGTCCTCCCTGCGGAACGGGCGACCACCGCGGCACCGGAACCACCATCAGGCACCGGCACCTGTTCCCGCCTGATCCCCGCCTACCCCGCCGCCGAGCGTGCCGTCCGTGCTCTCGCCGAAGCCGTCAAGTACGCGCAGTGGCGGCGCGAGGCCGCCGACCCCGGCAAGGTGCCCGAGTACGAGGACGTCGACGAGAAGGGTGCCGCCGAGCTGATCGGCGGGCTGCTCGCGCGGGGGCAGGGGCTCACGCTCGGGACGCAGGCGACGCGCGAGCTGCTCGGGCGGTACGGGATCGCCGTACGTGAGGCCGTTCCCGCGCTCACACCCGACGACGCGGCCCGGGCCGCCCGCACCCTCGGCTACCCCGTGGTCCTCAAGGCGACCGCCCCGCACCTGCGGCACCGCGCCGACCTGGGCGGCGTACGGCTGGATCTCGCGGACGAGGAACAACTGAGGCGGGCATACGCCGAGTTGACCGAGCTGTTCGGCAAGCCGGAGGACCTGAGGCCGGTCGTGCAGGAGATGGCGCCGCGCGGTGTCGACACGGTCGTACGCGCGGTCATCGACCCGGCGGCGGGGGCGGTGCTGTCGTTCGGGCTCGCCGGAGCCGCCTCCCAGTTGCTCGGGGACATGGCGCACCGGCTCATCCCGGTCACCGACCGTGAGGCGGTCTCGCTCGTCCGGTCGATCCGGACGGCGCCCCTGCTGTTCGGCTGGCGCGGTTCGACGCCCGTGGACACGCCTGCGCTGGAAGAGCTGCTGCTGCGCGTGTCGCGGCTGGTCGACGACCACCCGGAGGTCGTCGCGGTGACTCTGGAGCCGGTCGTCGTCGCTCCGCGTGGCCTGACTGTTCTCGGCGCCTCCGTGCGGCTGGCTCCGCCGCCCGCCCGCGACGACCTCGGCCCGAGGACGCTTCCCGCCTACTGAGACGTCCCGGGACCGCCGTGAGCGGTGCTTCGCAGTCAGTGCACCCCCGTAGGATGGGCGTCATGGCCAAGACCAGTACGACGACCCAGGGGCTGCGTGCGGCGATCGAGCGCAGCGGCTACTACCCGGCCCTCGTGGCCGAGGCGGTGGAGGCCGCTGTGGGCGGCGAGCCCATCCGGTCGTACCTGGTCCACCAGGAGACGACGTTCGACCAGAACGAGGTGCGGCGGCACGTGACCGTGCTGGTCCTCACCGGCAACCGCTTCATCGTCAGCCACACCGACGAGCAGGCCGCCGACAGCACCTCGCCGACGCCGTACGCCACGACGTCCACGGAGTCCGTGAAACTCGGCCGGATCTCGTCGGTCGTCGTCAGCCGCGTCGTCGCCAACCCGGAGTCGTACAAGCCGGGCACGCTGCCCCGCGAGATCGTCCTGACCATCGGCTGGGGCGCCGTCTCCCGCATCGACCTGGAGCCCGCGGCCTGCGGCGACCCCAACTGCGAGGCCGACCACGGCTACACGGGCAGCTCGACGGCGGACGACCTCAGCCTGCGCGTCAGCGAGGCCGGGGACGGCCCGGAGACGGTGCGCCAGGCGCTCGCCTTCGCCCAGGCCGTCTCCGAGGCGACCGCGGACCCCACACGCTGATGTCCCAGCCCACCGCCTGGGACCCCCCGGAACCGCTCACCCTCGGCTCCGCACCCCTGCCCGAGTACGGCAGCGGCTCGCTCGCCGACCTGCTGCCCACGCTGGCCACCGGTATGGGCGTGCCCGGGATGCCGTCCGCGATCCCGGAGCTGACCGCGGCCGACCGCAACTGCGTGTTCCTGATCGACGGTCTCGGCTGGGAGCAGCTGAAGGCGCACCCCGAAGAGGCGCCCTTCATGACCTCGCTCCTGGAGACGTCCCGCGGGGCCACCGGCCGCCCGATCACCGCCGCGTTCCCGGCGACCACCGCGACCTCCCTCGCCTCCGTCGGCACCGGCCTGCCCCCGGGCGCGCACGGCCTGCCCGGCTACACCGTGCGCAACCCGGAAACCGGCGAGCTGATGAACCAGCTCCGCTGGCAGCCGTGGACCCCGCCGCGTCCGTGGCAGCCGTACCCCACGGTCTTCCAGCTGGCCCACGACGCGGGCGTGCACGCCGCGCAGGTGACGTCGCCGACCTTCGAGACCACCCCGCTGACCAAGGTCGCCCTCAGCGGCGGAACGTTTCTCGGCCGGCTGACCGGCGAGGAGCGCATGGACCTCGCCGCCGAGCAACTGGCGGCAGCCGACCGCTCCCTGGTCTACACGTACTACTCCGAGCTGGACGGCTCCGGCCACCGCTACGGCGTCGCCTCGGACACCTGGCGCGGCCAGCTGATGTACGTCGACCGGCTCGTCCAGCGCCTCGCCGAGCAGTTGCCGCCGCGCAGCGCGCTCTACGTCACCGCCGACCACGGCATGATCGACGTGCCCTTCGACGAGCAGCACCGCATCGACTTCGACGAGGACTGGGAGCTGCGCGCCGGGGTCGCGCTGCTGGGTGGCGAGGGGCGTGCGCGGCACGTCTACGCGGTCCCGGGCGCCGCGAACGACGTCCTCACCTGCTGGCGCGAGGTGCTCGGCGAGCAGTTCTGGGTGGCCTCGCGGGACGAGGCGATCGCGGCGGGCTGGTTCGGTCCGCACATCGACGAGCGTGTGTACGCGCGCATCGGCGACGTGGTCGCGGCCGCGCACGACGACGTGCTCATCATCGCCTCCGAGCGGGAGCCCAAGGAGTCGACGATGGTCGGCAACCACGGTTCCATGACCCCTGGTGAGCAGCTGGTCCCCCTGCTCGAAGTACGCTCCTGAAGCCCCACACGTCCTTTTCTCCGCTCCTTCGCCGAAAGGTGCTCAACTCGCCATGTCCGAGCTGGTGTTCTTCTCCGGAACCATGGACTGCGGGAAGTCGACGCTGGCTCTGCAGATAGAGCACAACCGTTCCGCGCGTGGACTGCAGGGCATGATCTTCACGCGTGACGACCGCGCCGGTGAGGGCAAGTTGTCGTCGCGGCTGGGCCTGGTCACCGACGCCGTGGAGGTCGAGGACGGCCAGGACCTCTACGCCTACCTCGTCGACCACCTCTCCCAGGGCCGCCGCGCGGACTATGTGATCGCCGACGAGGCGCAGTTCCTCGCCCCCGGGCAGATCGACCAACTCGCCCGAGTCGTGGACGACCTGGGTCTCGACGTCTACGCCTTCGGCATCACCACCGACTTCCGCTCCAAGCTCTTCCCCGGCTCCCAGCGCCTGGTCGAGCTCGCCGACCGCGTCGAGGTGCTCCAGGTCGAGGCCCTGTGCTGGTGCGGCGCACGCGCCACCCACAACGCCCGCACCATAGGCGGCCACATGGTCGTCGAGGGCGCCCAGGTCGTCGTCGGCGACGTGAACCAGCCCGACGACATCGGCTACGAGGTCCTCTGCCGCCGTCATCACCGTCGCCGTATGACCGCGGCGACGGCACGGGCGGCCGCGCTGTCGCCGGATGTGCTGCCCATCACTCCGGCCTGACCCCCGTTCAGGAGGCGAAGCCGTTCGGCGCTGTGCCTCCCCCTGCCGGCGCTCGACAGCCGTCCGCAGCGCGTCACCGGCGCTTCAGCCGATGCGAGCCCCCGTGCCGCCGACCCGGACGCGCGGGTCGCCCGCGCGCAGTGTCACCGTGAGCTCGCCGGGGCGGCCCAGGTCCTCGCCCTGGTGCAGGGTGAGGACGGCATCCTCGGGAACCAGGCCCAGTTCACGGGCGTACGCACCGAACGCGGCGGCCGCCGCGCCGGTCGCAGGGTCCTCGACGACGCCGCCGACGGGGAACGGGTCGCGGACGTGGAACACGGCGGCCGACTCCCGCCACACCAACTGAACCGTGGTCAGGTCCAGGCGGTGCATCAGGGCTTCGAGGCGCGCGAAGTCGTACGCGAGGTCCGCGAGGCGGGCACGGGTCGCCGCCGCGAGGACGAGATGGCGGGCGCCGGCGAACGCGATGCGGGGCGGGAAGGCCGGATCGAGATCGGCGGCCGGCCAGCCGAGCGAGGCGAGCGCCTCCGCGAGGTCGGCGCCGGCGATCTCCTCGACGTGCGGCTCGACGCTGGTGAGCGTGGCCCTGACCGTCCCGCCCTCCTCGGTCACCTCCACCGGCACGGTGCCGGTGCGCGTCGCGAACACCAGCTCCCCTGGGCCTATCCGCTCGGCGAGCGCGACGGCGGTCGCGACGGTGGCGTGCCCGCAGAACGGTACTTCGGCCTTGGGACTGAAGTAACGGATGCCGTACGCCCGCCCCTCCCGGCCGCCGAGACCCTCCGGGGGCGCGGTCAGGAACGCTGACTCCGAGTATCCGAGCTCGGCGGCGATGGCCAGCATGTCACCGTCGTCCAGGCCGGTGGCGTCCAGGACGACACCGGCGGGGTTCCCGCCGTCGGGGTCACTGGAGAAGGCGGTGTAGTGCAGCACCTCGGGCCGCGGGGCGTCCGTCGTCATGGTCGCGGCAACACGGGGCGAGCCACGGCTATTCCGGCCTCGGGGAACAACCGAGCAGCCATTACGGAGCGTTTCGCCAAGCCGTCGGATCTCGGATCTGGAAGGGGACGCCGGCTCTGCAGCCCTGGCGCCGGAGCAGATCGACCAACTCGCGCGCGTGGTCGACGACCTGGGGATGGACGGCTGCCTTCGGCGTCACGACCGACTTCCGCTCCAAGCTGTTCCCGGCTCCCAGCGGGCCCTGGACCCGCGAGCGTCAACGCGGGCTCTGGATCAGGGAGAACCGTGCCCCCTCGGGATCGGCGACCGTGGCCACGCGGCCATGGGTGCTGTCCCGGGCAGGTCGCAGGATGTGGCCGCCCAGGTCGACCACACGGGCCAATGCCTCGTCCGTGTCGGCCACTTCGAAGTACGTCATCCAGTGAGGTCCCCGGTCGCGGGGCAGCGCGCTGCCCACCCCGTGGATGCCGGCGACCGGGCGGCCGGCGATGTGCAGGGTCACGTAGTCGAAGTCGGCGGAGACGACGGATTCCTCCTCGTAGCCGAACACCGTCTTGTAGAACTTGGCGACGCTCGCGGACTCGAAGGTCAGCAGTTCGTTCCAGGCGGGTGTGCCGGGCACGCCGGTGACGCCCGTACCGAGGTGGGCGGCCGCCTGCCAGACGCCGAAGACCGCGCCGGAGGGGTCGGAGCCGATCGCGAGGCGCCCGGCGTCGGCGGCGTCCAGGGGGCCCACGCCGATCGTCCCGCCGCACAGCCGTACCGTTTCGGCCGTCAGGTCCACGTCGTCCGAGGCGAGGTAGGGCGTCCAGGCGATGGGAAGATGCCGGTCCGGGGGCAGCTGCCCGATCCCGGCCACCTCACGCCCGTCGAGCAGGGCCCGCAGGTAGGGGCCGAGCTGCTGGGGGCCTGGCTGGAACTCCCAGCCGAACAGCTCACCATAGAAGTCCTGGGTCGCGGCCATGCCGTGCACCATCAGGCTCACCCAGCAGGGCGTGCCGGGCGCGTACCGAGCGTGCGCCTCGCCGTTCGGGCCGGCCGACCCCGGTGCCTCGGTCATCGTCACCCTCTCCTCGGCCCCTCGCGGTGGCCGTGTCGCTTTCGCTCTCCCGGACCCCTGTGCGCGCCGTCGCGGGCCGGCCCGTGTCCGGAGGATGCCCGATGCGCGGTTTCTCTCCCGTCTCCGCGCGATTGCCCATGGATGTCGATCAGTTGTACAGCATGTGCCCGATCCCGTACGCCTCGTGATCGGGCCTGCCCGGCCGAGCAGAGTAGCCGGACGAGGACGATGCGGCCACCCCGTGCGCGAGGATGGTGGCCATGAACGCCATCATCTCCGCATCCGAACTCGCGAGCGACCTGGCAGGGCAGAATCCGCCAGTACTTCTCGACGTCCGCTGGCAGCTCAGCGTCGCGAAGGCGGCCGGGGAGCCGCCCTTCGACGGCCGGGCCGCGTATGAGGCCGGGCACATTCCCGGTGCGGTCTACGTCGACCTGGACTGCGAACTGGCCGGCGCACCCGGCGACCACGGCCGTCATCCGCTGCCCGACGTGGCGGAGTTCGGGGCGGCGATGCGCCGGGCGGGCGTGTCCTCGGGGGCGTCGGTGGTCGTGTACGACGGCGGGCAGGGCTGGGCGGCGGCCCGGGCGTGGTGGATGCTGCGCTGGACGGGTCACCCGGACGTGCGGGTGCTGGACGGCGGGTTGCCGGCGTGGGAGGGGGAGCTGTCGCCGGACGTTCCCGAGCCTGTGGAGGGCGACTTCGAGCCGGTGCCGGGCGCTGTGGGGCTCCTCGACGCGGACGGGGCGGCCTCGCTGGCCCGCTCCGGGGTCCTGTTCGACGCGCGCGCGGGGGAGCGCTACCGCGGGGAGGTCGAGCCGATCGACCGGGTCGGCGGGCACATTCCGGGAGCGGTCTCGGCGCCGACGACCGAGAACGTGGCGGCGGACGGCCGTTTCCTGCCCGCGGAGGAGCTGAGGGCGCGCTTCAAGACGCTGGGGGCGTCCGACGGCACCGAGGTCGGTGTCTACTGCGGTTCGGGCGTCTCGGGGGCCCACGAGGTGCTGGCACTGGCGGTGGCGGGGATTCCGGCGGCGCTGTACGTGGGGTCGTGGTCGGAGTGGTCGTCGGATCCGTCGCGGCCGGTCGCGGTGGGGGCGGATCCTCAGTAGCGGTTCCTCATTGGCGCTTCCGCGGCAGCGACAGGGCAGGTACGACGATGAGGGCCACGCTCGATCAGCGTGGCCCTCATCCGCGTACGACCGACTACTCCTGCTTCTTCCGCCGCGTCCCGAACACGATCTCGTCCCAGCTCGGCACCGCCGCTCTGCGGCCCGGGCGGACGCCGTCCGCCTCGGCCTGGCGGTCGGTCGCGCCGACGAGCCGGTCGCGGTGGCTGCCGACGGAACGCGGCATGAGGACGTCCGCGTAGGCGGAGCCGGCGGATGCCGCGGGCGCCGGGGGTTCCTCCGCCTCGGGTTCGGCGGGGGGCTCCTCCGAGGGGGCCTCCGCCGGGCGCTCCGGAACCACCAGGTCGCCCCGGAAGCTCGGCACCGCCTCCAGCAGGCTGGTCAGCGAGTCCCGCTCGGACGTGGTCTCCTCGGGCGGCTCGGACGCCTGCGACGGCAGACTCGGCCGTTCCCGCTCGGTGGAACGGTCCAGCGGGCGGTCGCGGGGCAGCCGGGCGATACGCGGCACGAACGGAAAGCTGGGCTCCGGCGCGGCGAGGTCGTCGGACTCGCCGATCAGCGAGCGCGCCTCGTCGTCCACGGCCTGGACGAGCCGCCGCGGCGGGTCGTACGTCCAGCTCGCCGAGTGCGGCTCACCCGCGACCCGGTAGACCAGGAGGACTTCCCAGGTGCCGTCGTCGCGGCGCCAGGAGTCCCACTGCACGGTGTCCTTCTCGGCGCCGCGCAGCAGCAGACGCTCCTGGACGGCCTCGCCGAGCTGCGGCCCGGCGGCGTTCTCGCCGGGCCTGCGGACGGGAGTCTTGCGGGCCCGCTCGGCCATGAAGGCGCGCTCGGCCAGGACCGGGCCCTCGAAGCGCCGTACGCGGTCGACGGGGATGCCGGCCATCTGGGCGACCTCTTCCGCGGTCGCACCCGCGCGTATCCGCGCCTGGATGTCTCGGGGGCGGAGATGGCTCTCCACCTCGATCTCGATCTGGCCGAGGCGGGGACGGTCGCCGCGCACGGCGGCGCGGAGCCGTTCGTCAATCGGAAGCGTGTACTCCGTGCTGTCCGCAGCCTTCAGCACCAGCCGTGTGCCGTCATTGGAGACGGCCACGACACGCAGTTCGGGCATGGGGACCTCCCGGGTGGTGCCTGCCGACGTCACGTGCGTCGCTGCTTCCGCTAGTCGAGTGTGGCCTGCCCGGGTGCAGCCTGCCACAACCTTGCCGAGTTGCCCGGCGTGTCGGGCACGGGCCCTGGATCGCCGTTATGGCACGGTTACCTATTCGCAACGCTAAGTGACCAACTCCGTCACCCTGTGCAACTAGCCCCCTCCCGGCGGTCCAGCAAGGCCCAGGACACCCTGGCGGGAGACCTGGCCCAGGGCTCGCAACAGTACTCCATTTGGGCCACGTGCGTGGATTGGCACGCCGCTCAACTTCTCGCAAGGGGTGGGACTTGGCCGTCCGTCGCGGGATTTCCGATCTTGGAAGTGGCGCACTTCACGCAATCGCCGGAAATGGAACCAAGGTTCCGTCCGTACGTCCCCTTCTCGTGTCCCCTTCTCGCGCAAGGCCTCGGACTGCGTGCCGCGTGGCGGTTCGGTGTGCCGGCACTTCTTCAAGCGCACGGGCGAGAAGATTCGTAACGCCCCCCGGCGCCCGATGGGTTCACCGGGCGCACGCAGAGTCGGCTACGCCCCCAGAACCCTCCGCAAGTAGTCGTTCTGGAACCGCCGATCCGGATCAAGCCGGTCCCGAAGCGCGGTGAACTCGCCGAAGCGCGGATAGACCCCGGCGAAGTACTCCGCGTCGCGCGTGTGCACCTTGCCCCAGTGCGGCCGGCCCTCGTGGGCGGTGAAGATGCGTTCGGCGGCGGTGAAATACGCCTGATAGGGCGTCCCCTTGACCATGTGTACGGCGATGTAGGCGCTGTCGCGGCCGGACGCCGTGGAGAGGGTGATGTCGTCGGCAGGGGCGGTGCGCACCTCCACCGGGAAGCTGACCCTGAGGGCGGAGCGGTCGACCATCGCCTTCAGTTCGCGCAGCACCCCGGCCACGGCCTCGCGCGGCACCGCGTACTCCATCTCCACGAAACGCACCCGGCGCGGGGAAGTGAAGACCTTGTAGGGAATGTCGGTGTAGGTGCGCGCGGACAGGGCCTTGCTGGAGATCCGGGCGATCGCCGGGATCGTGCCGGGCGCCGCTCGGCCGACCCACTGGGCCACCTGGAAGACGCCGTTGGAGAGGAACTCGTCCTCGAACCAGCCCGCCAGCTGCCCCACCGGCTTCTCCGGGCCCGCGCTGCGGTTGTTGCGCTTGGTGTTGGTGTTGCCGGTGTGCGGGAACCAGTAGAACTCGAAGTGCTCGTTCTCGGACCAGAGTTCGTCGAACTCGGCGAGAACCTTCTCGAACGGCATCGGCTCCTCGCGGGCGGTGAGCAGGAAGATCGGCTCCACGGCGAAGGTGATCGCGGTGACGATGCCCAGCGCACCCAGGCCGATGCGGGCGGCGGCGAAGACCTCCGGGTTCTCCTTTTCGGAGCAGGTCAGCACCGTGCCGTCGGCCGTCACCAGTTCCAGGGCCCTGATCTGCGCGGCTATCGAGCCCGACTCACGGCCGGTGCCGTGCGTGCCCGTGCTGGTGGCTCCGGAGACCGTCTGCACCATGATGTCGCCCATGTTCGTGAGCGACAGACCCTCGCGCGCGAGGGCCATGTTGAGTCTCTTGAGCGGAGTACCCGCCTCGACCGTGACGGTCCCGGCCTCGCGGTCAATGTGGCGGATCCCGGTCAACAGTTGAGGGCGGATCAACACGCCGTCGGTGGTGGCGATCGACGTGAAGGAGTGGCCGGAACCGACCGCCTTCACCTTCAGCCCGTCCTCGGCGGCCTGCCGCACGGCCGCGACCAGTTCCTCGACGGAGGCGGGCGTGACCTCCCGCGCGGGGCGCGTGGCGACGTTGCCGGCCCAGTTACGCCACGTGCCGTTCTTCCCGCTCGTTGTGCTGCTCAAGGGTGCCTCCCCGACGCGGAACCGGCCTGCTGAGCCGGCGGTACCCGAGGAAACCGACCGCGACCGCGACGGCTCCGGACACCGCCGGAACCCCGTACCCGGTCCTCGCGCCGGCCGCGTCGATCACCCAGCCGGCCATGGAGGAGCCGAGCGCAACGCCGACCGCGAGCCCGGTGCTCACCCAGGTCATGCCCTCGGTCAATTGTGCGCGTGGTACGTGCTCTTCGATGAGGGACATCGTGGTGATCATCGTGGGTGCGATGAACAGGCCCGCAACGAACAGCGCCACGGCCAGAAACGGCAAGTTTCCGACCAGTAGGAGGGGGATCATACTCACGGCCATCATGAAGACGCCCAGCAGCCAGCGACGTTCGGGTGCCCCCTTGAAGTGCATCAGCCCGAACACGACGCCTGCCACGCAGGAGCCCGCCGCGTACAGCGCCAGGACGACACTGGCGGCGCCCTTGTGGCCGCGCTCGTCGGCGAAGGCGACGGTGACCACGTCGACCGCCCCGAAGATTGCTCCGGTCGCCACGAACGTGGCCACCAGAACCTGCAGCCCCGGCGAGCGCAGCGCACTGCCCCCGCCCCGGTGCTCGCGCGGGTGCGGCTCCGGCTCGGTGGCCCGCTGGGCGGTCAGCCAGAAGACGCCGACGGCCAGGAAGCAGGCGGCCAGCAGCGGCCCCGCCTCCGGGAACCAGGCCGTCGACAGGCCGATGGAGATGATCGGCCCGAAGATGAAGCAGACCTCGTCCACGACCGACTCGAATGAGTACGCGGTGTGCAGCTGCGGGGTCCCCCGGTACAGGGCGGCCCAGCGCGCGCGGATCATCGCGCCGAGGCTCGGGACGGAACCGATGCCGGCGGCGCACACGTACAGCACCCAGTCCGGCCAGCCGAAGTGCGCGGCGAGCAGCAGCCCGGCCGCCGCGGACAGCGCGACGAGCGTCGCCGGCCGCAGCACCCTGCGCTGCCCGTGCTGGTCCACCAGCCGGGAGATCTGTGGTCCGACCACCGCGGCGGCCAGTGCGATGGTCGCCGAGAGTGCGCCCGCGAGCCCATAGCGTCCGGTCAGCTGGGAAATCATCGTGACCACGCCGATGCCCATCATCGACAACGGCATCCGGCCGAGGAACCCCGCGGCGGAGAAGCCCTTGGAGCCGGGGGCGGCGAACAGGGCGCGGTAGGGGCTCGGCACGGGGGTCTCCGGTCGGACGGGAAGCGGGGTGGCTCAGTAAGGCGCGAATACAGCTGATACAGCTTACGAGTTAGGTCACCCTAAATGCACCTGTGGGGCGATGCCGGACCCCACGACGTCACCCCGCCGTTTCCCGGCTGTCAGTACGGAGTGGCAGGATCGAGTCATGCCAGACGCGCTCGATGCCACCCCCTACGACGCCCTGCTCCTGCTCTCCTTCGGCGGCCCGGAAGGCCCGGACGACGTGGTCCCGTTCCTGGAGAACGTGACGCGAGGGCGCGGCATCCCCAAGGAACGGCTGAAGGAAGTCGGACAGCACTACTTCCTGTTCGGCGGTGTCAGCCCCATCAACGACCAGAACCGCGCCCTGCTGGACGCCCTCCGCAAGGACTTCGCCGACCACGGCCTGGATCTGCCGGTCTACTGGGGCAACCGCAACTGGGCGCCGTACCTGACCGACGTCCTGCGCGAGATGGTCACCGACGGCCGCCGCCGCTTCCTCGTCCTCGCCACCAGCGCCTACGCCTCCTACTCGGGCTGCCGCCAGTACCGCGAGAACCTCGCCGACTCGCTCGCGACGCTGCAGGCCGAAGGTCTCGAGCTGCCGAAGATCGACAAGCTGCGGCACTACTTCAACCACCCCGGCTTCCTCGAGCCCATGATCGACGGGGTGCTCGAGTCCCTCGCCGACCTCCCCGAGAACGTCCGGGACGGCGCACACCTCGCGTTCACGACCCACTCCGTCCCGATCTCCGCGGCCGACAGCTCCGGTCCCGTCGAGGACCACGGCGACGGCGGGGCGTACGTCAGACAGCACCTGGACGTCGCGCAGCTGATCGCCGACGCCGTCCGCGAGCGCACCGGAGTCGACCGCCCCTGGCAGCTCGTCTACCAGTCCCGCTCCGGCGCCCCGCACATCCCGTGGCTGGAGCCCGACATCTGCGACCACCTGGAGGAGCGGCACGCCGCCGGAGTCCCGGCCGTCGTGATGGCCCCCATCGGCTTCGTCTCCGACCACATGGAGGTCCTCTACGACCTCGACACCGAGGCCAGGGCCAAGGCCGAGGAGCTGGGCCTGCCCGTGCGCCGCTCCGCCACCGTGGGCGCCGACCCGCGGTTCGCCGCCGCGATCCGCGAACTGGTCCTCGAACGAGCCGCGGCCGAGAGCGGACGGGAGGTCGCGCCCTGTGCGCTGGGCGCCCTGGGCGCGAGTCACGACCTCTGCCCGGTCGGCTGCTGCCCGTCCCGCGCACCCCGGCCCGCCGCCGCGGGCGCCGACAGCCCCTACGCGTGAGGAATCCCGTGATCGACCCCCTGCACACGGACCTGCTCAAGCTCGCCCACGAGGCCGCCCTGCGAGCCGGCGAGCTCCTGCGGGACGGCCGCCCGGCCGATCTCGCGGTGGCCGCCACCAAGTCGAGCCCCATCGACGTGGTCACCGAGATGGACATCGCGGCGGAGAAGCTGATCACCGGCCTGATCTCCGACCACCGCCCCGACGACGGCTTCCTCGGCGAGGAGGGGGCCTCCACGGCGGGCACGAGCGGCATCCGCTGGGTGATCGACCCGCTCGACGGCACCGTCAACTACCTGTACGGACTGCCCACTTGGGCTGTCTCCGTCGCCGCCGAGCAGAACGGCGACACGGTCGTGGGCGTGGTCTTCGCCCCGATGCGCGGCGAGACCTTCCACGCGGTCCGCGGCGGCGGAGCCTGGGCCACCGGAGCCTGGGAGGGCGAGCGCAGGCTGACCTGCCGGCCGGCGCCGCCGCTGGACCAGGCCCTGGTGTCGACCGGCTTCAACTACGTCGCCGAGGTCCGCGCCCACCAGGCGGATGTCGCCCAGCAGCTGATCCCGCTCCTGCGCGACATCCGGCGCGGCGGCTCGGCCGCGGTCGACCTCTGCGACGTCGCCGCGGGCCGCCTCGACGGCTACTACGAGCGCGGTCTGCACGCATGGGACCTGGCCGCGGGTGATCTGATCGCCCGGGAGGCGGGCGCGCTGACCGGCGGTCGCCCCGGAGAGCGCCCGTCACGCGACCTGACGGTCGCAGCGACGCCCGGCGTCTTCGAGCCCCTGCAGCGCCTTCTGGAGGACTTCGGGGCCTGGCACGACTGAGGGGAGTGCGGGAGGGCGGAGGGCTCCGGGCGGCCTTCGGGCGGGAAAGCACACTACTGACGGCTGGGCGGACGGCCACCTGCAGGTCCCGGCCGCCGGGAACGCCGTACGGGAGCCTCCTCCCCGGCAAGGGCCCACCGAGGCTCACCGTCCCCATGCGCCGGCCCCGAGAGAGCCGAAGCGCCGCGCCGGTGTCGAGAGCCCATGGGGGTCCCCCCGGCTCGAGCGAAGCCGAGAGTGGGGGAGCGCGGAGGCCCGAGGGGCTGAGCACGGTCGGGCTCTCGACACCGGCTGAGAGCGCCCCGTAGGCGAAAGAGCAAAAAGCGGAGCCCCGGCGCTGGATTCGCCGGGGCTCCGCTGCGGTGCGTGCGAGCTGGATCAGACGCCGGACACGCCGACTTCCACACCGTGTTCGGCGGCGAGGCGGCGCAGGTCGTCGAGCTCGCCCTGCTCCACCTCGACGAGGAAGTCGTCGCCCTCGTCACGAGCCCGCGTCAGGTCGGACTCGGTCGCCTTTATGCGCTGCAGAAGTCCTGCGGTGAATGCGTCCATGCTGCGCCCCCTCGTCCTGGGTCGTGGGTCGGTGGCACGGGGGTGTGCCATTCGGAAGGGGCGATCACGTCTCCGGTAGATGCCCAGCGTGCTGCCCTGCTGGGCGGCGACGGTGCCGGACACCCACGCCCGCTCTGCGGCAAGCGGATCGCGGCGTACCGCATGGTGTTGCGGCACATGCAGAGCGTGATCGCGGGGTGTACATGCCGTCCTCCCCCCGCTCCCTTCCGCGGAAACCTCAACCACGCGAGAAAATCCCGCATTCCCGCGTCCCGCACGGTTCCTCCACGGGCGCTCACCCGACTTACAGCCGACTTATGGCCGAAAAGGGCAGGATGGAGGTCAACACACTCACCAAGCCCTGCCCACGTGCGCTCACGGAGCGCTACGCGGGTGGACACAGGAAGGACAAGCGACGTGCGCGTACTCGTCGTCGAGGACGAGCAGCTGCTCGCCGATGCGGTGGCCACCGGACTGCGCCGGGAGGCCATGGCCGTCGACGTCGTGTACGACGGTGCGGCCGCCCTGGAGCGCATCGGCGTCAACGACTACGACGTGGTCGTCCTCGACCGAGACCTCCCGCTGGTGCACGGCGACGACGTCTGCCGCAAGATCGTCGAGCTGGGCATGCCCACGCGCGTGCTGATGCTGACGGCGTCCGGCGACGTCAGCGACCGGGTCGAGGGTCTGGAGATCGGCGCCGACGACTATCTCCCCAAGCCTTTCGCGTTCAGCGAGCTGACGGCACGCGTGCGTGCCCTGGGCCGCCGTACGAGCGTGCCGCTGCCGCCCGTGCTGGAGCGCGCGGGGATCAAGCTCGACCCGAACCGCCGCGAGGTCTTCCGCGACGGCAAGGAGGTCCAGCTGGCGCCCAAGGAGTTCGCCGTCCTGGAGGTGCTGATGCGCAGCGAGGGCGCGGTCGTGTCCGCGGAGCAGCTTCTTGAGAAGGCCTGGGACGAGAACACCGACCCGTTCACGAATGTCGTGCGTGTGACGGTCATGACCCTGCGCCGCAAGTTGGGTGAGCCTCCGGTCATCGTCACCGTCCCCGGCTCCGGCTACCGGATCTGACCCGACCATGGCCGCGACACCCGCGCCTCCCCAGGCGCCCCCGAAGCCCACATGGGACCCCAGAAGGCCACAGGCCCCGTTCCCCTGGCTGCGCCCGACCATCCGGATACGGCTGACGCTGCTGTACGGCGGCATGTTCCTGATCGCGGGCATCCTGCTGCTGTCGATCATCTACCTGCTGGCCGCGCAGGCCCTCCATGAGGGAAGCGGTCAGTCGTTCCAGGTGACCGGGAGCAACCTCGACATCACCAGTTCGACCTGCCCCCAGCTGGACACGGCGACCACACAGGGCGAGTTCAACGAGTTCCTCAAGCGGTGCGATGCCGTCCAGCGCCAGCACGCCCTGGACGACCTGCTCAGCCGCTCCCTGCTGGCCCTGCTCGGCCTCGCGGTGATCGCTTTCGCCTTCGGCTACGCCATGGCCGGCCGCGTCCTGTCCCCGCTCGGCCGGATCCTGCGCACCGCGCGCTCGGTGGCGGGCTCGGACCTGTCCCGCCGTATCGAGCTGGACGGCCCGGACGACGAGCTGAAGGAGCTGGCCGACACCTTCGACGACATGCTGGAGCGCCTCCAGCGTGCCTTCACCGCGCAGCAGCGCTTCGTCGGCAACGCCTCGCACGAGCTGAGAACGCCCCTCGCGATCAACCGCACCTTGCTCGAGGTGCACCTCTCCGATCCCAACGCGCCCGCGGAGCTGCAGCAGCTCGGCAAGACGCTGCTGGCCACGAACGAGCGCAGCGAGCAGCTCGTGGAGGGTCTGCTGCTGCTGGCCCGCAGCGAGAACCAGATCGTCGAGCGCAAGCCCGTGGATCTCGCGGAGGTCGCCTCGCAGGCCGTCGACCAGGTGTACGCGGAGGCACAGGCGAAGGGCGTGGTGATCCGGGGCGAGCAGAAGCCCGCGGTCGTCCAGGGCAATGGTGTGCTGCTGGAGCGGATCGCCCTGAACCTCGTGCAGAACGCCGTGCGGTACAACGTCCCCGAGGGCGGCTGGGTCGAGGTCACCACCGATGTCCAGCACGGCCAGGCGGTCCTGGTCGTGTCGAACACGGGGCCGGTGGTGCCGGCGTACGAGATCGACAATCTCTTCGAGCCGTTCCGGCGGCTGCGTACCGAGCGCACGGGCAGCGACAAGGGTGTGGGCCTGGGTCTGTCCATCGTCAGGTCCGTGGCCCGGGCGCACGGCGGCCATATCTCGGCCACGCCCCGAGAAGGGGGTGGGCTCGTGATGCGGGTGACCCTGCCCGTCTGAGATCATGTCGCCGACACACGGGGTTGTTCGCTTTGCGCGGAATTTCCGGGGCACTGACCCGGCGGCATCGTGTGTGATCGATCACAGGGGCGTTTTTCAGGCCATCTACTTTCCGTGATCATGCGAGGCGTCGGAAAGCCGGGAAAATCCTGGTTTTCGGGGGTCTTGATCACGGGAAGTACACGGTGAGACGCCTTTGATGTGCGGCCTTCGGACCGTGTACGGTCCCGTTCGCCATCCAAGCCGATCACTCTTGAGGAGTCCGGTTGGGTGTCGATTGAGTAACAGACCTTGATGTGAGGCAAAATCTCCGCCTCGGGTCGGGCACAAGTCCGGCCTCTCACGCGTTACGTGCGCTGGAGACACCGCAGACACCCAGAGGGGGAGAGCGACCATGGCAACCGATTACGACACCCCACGCAAGACCGACGACGACGTCGACTCGGACAGCCTTGAAGAGCTGAAGGCCCGGCGCAACGACAAGTCGGCCTCCGCGGTCGACGTCGACGAGTTCGAGGCCGCCGAGGGCTTGGAGCTGCCCGGAGCCGACCTCTCCAACGAGGAGCTGGCCGTCCGGGTGCTGCCCAAGCAGCAGGACGAGTTCACCTGCATGAGCTGCTTCCTGGTGCACCACCGCAGCCAGCTGGCCCGGGAGAAGAACGGTCAGCCGATCTGCCGCGACTGCGACTGAGGACGGGTCGGCCGTGGCTGGCTCGACCTCTCCTCGGAAGCGCCGCTTCCTCTTGCAGGGAGCGGACAAAGGGCAGTTCGACGGCCCTCACGGCGTGCGTGACGACGAGCGGGGCTCACCCGGTACGGGAATCCCTACGGGGTCGGCCTCGCTCGAACCGGTGGTTGACCCGGGCGACCTTCCGGCGCCGCTGGTGGGTCCCACGCCCGCCGCCATGCGGCGGGCCGTGGCGATTCGGGACAGGGCCAGGGACCTGGCCAAGCAGGGCGTCCGCAAGGGCGGCGACCGCGCCAGGGCGGGACTGGCGCGCCTGGCCGACCGGATCATCGAGATGGCCCCGCGCGTGCCGGTGCGGGACCTTCAGACGCTCCGCAGGCAGTTCCCGGGGCTGGGGCCCGAACAACTCGCGGACAAGCTCGTGGCGGGCGCAGCGAACGCGACGGCGACGGTGGGAGCCGGGATCGGGGCGGCGGCGATGCTGCCCGTGCCGCCCGCGATGCCGACGGAACTGGCCGCGGAGATCACCGGGGTTGCCACGATCGAGCTGAAGCTGATCGCCGAGCTTCACGAGGTGTACGGCGTGCGGCCGCCGGGGAATCTCAAGGACCGCAGTACGGTCTATCTCCGCTCGTGGTCGGGTGAGCGCGGGATCGACGTGATGAAGCCCGTGACCGTCGACGCGGCCCTCGGGGGCCGGATGAAGCGCGAGCTGCGGCAGCAGATCATGAAACGAATGGTTCGTGACCTGCCGAATCTGATGCCGTTCATGGTGGGGGCCGCGGTGGGCGCGGTCATGAACCGGCGTGACACCAAGAAGGTCGCGGCGCGCATCCGGGCGGATCTGCGGAAGATACAGGTGCCGTGGGACGCCCTGGCCGACCTTCCCCCGCTGGAAGCACCGGCCGACCCGCTGAAGCTGGGGGAACTGTCCGAGGAACTCGGTCCCTGAGCGCGGCCTCGCCGCAGAGTCATGACCGGCTTCGCGTGGGCCACCCGGCCGCGCCTGCGTACCCGTGCCCGAGGGGTTCTTGTGTGCGTAGCCCTGTCTACGCCGTCGTCGCCCGCGCCGCCTTGAGGGCCTCCGCGAGGCGCTCCGGGTCACGGGTCGAGAGGTACAGGTAAGGAGTCGGGTCGGCGGGGTCGGTGACCTCGACGCGCAGGGCCGTCGGGATGTACGCGCGCAGGAGGAGAAAGGCGCGGGTGTCGGCCTTGTACGTGCGCCAGGCGCGGGCCTCCGCCGCGTCGAGCACCTCCGCCTCGCCGAGGGCCGTGACCGGGATCTTCGCCTCGCCCGCGATCAGGGAGTCGCCGACGACGCGGATGCGGATCGAGCCGTACGAGCTGGCCACCACGGCCGCGGCGGCCGTGCCGCCGACCAGGCCGGCCAGCAGCGGCAGCGTGCCGAAGGGGAGCAGGATGAGGGCCATGGAAACGCCCACGAGGAACGAGATCAGCCACCAGGAGCGCGGGGCGGTCAGGCGTTCTTCGTAGGGGGTGGCGGAGAGCTGCATGGAGCCAAGCTTGGCACGGTGTCCGGATAATGCCGACGCGCGGGTAAGGTCTGCGGCTGTGAGTGGTACTTCCGCAGCTCTTGAGCCTCCCGCCGACGCCGTGAAACCGGTGCGGCACTCTGATGCGCCCGCGCCCGGCGAACTCCTCGGTGCCCACTACGAACAGTGCTTCGGGTGTGGTGGCGAGCAGCCGCACGGGCTGCTCCTGGAGGCGCGGGCCGGGGAAGGCGTCACCGTCACCGCCGAGTTCACCGTGCAGCCGGCCCACCAGGGCGCGCCGGGACTCGCGCACGGCGGGGTGCTCGCGACCGCCCTCGACGAGACCCTCGGCTCGCTGAACTGGCTGCTGCGGACGATCGCCGTGACCGGTCGGCTCGAGACGGACTTCGTGCGGCCGGTGCCCGTCGGCACCGCGCTGTACCTCGAGGCCGAGGTGACCGCGGTGTCCGGACGGAAGATCTACTCCCGCGCCACCGGGCGGATCGGCGGTCCCGAAGGACCTGTCGCCGTCCGCGCCGACGCCCTCTTCATCGAGGTCGATGTCGACCACTTCGTCAACCACGGCCGCGAGGAAGAGATCCAGGCGGCCATGAGCGACCCGGACCAGGTCCGGCGCGCCCGCGCCTTCGAGGTGAACCCGTGACCCCCGTGAGCCGTGACGCCGTGGACGTTCTGATCCGCCGCGTCGACCCGGACGTACCGCTTCCGACGTACGCGCATCCCGGTGACGCGGGAGCCGATCTGCGGACCACCGAGGGCTGTGAACTGAAGCCGGGCGAGCGGGCCGTGCTGCCCACGGGGGTGTCCATCGCGCTCCCGGAGGGGTACGCGGCCTTCGTGCACCCCCGGTCGGGGCTCGCCGCACGGTGCGGTGTCGCCCTCGTGAATGCCCCGGGGACGGTTGATGCCGGGTACCGTGGAGAGATCAAGGTGATCGTGGTGAATCTCGACCCGCGCGAGTCCGTGCGGTTCGAGCGCTTCGACCGGATTGCCCAACTGGTCGTCCAGCAGGTCGAGAGGGTCCGCTTCCAGGAGGTCGCGGAGCTTCCCGACTCGGCGCGTGCCGAGGGGGGCTTCGGGTCCACCGGCGGGCACGCCGCGGTGGCCGGGACGAGCAGCACAAGCGGTCAGGCCGCCGAGAGCGGCGCAACGGGTGGGTATAGATACGCTTCGGTCGTATCCGACCGGGAAGGACAGTGACGTGTTCGGACGTCGCAAGAAGAAGGGTGCCGCCGAGGACGCGGCCGGCGAGGCCGAGCAGGTCGTCGACAGTGTCGACACTGAGGCGGACGAGGAAGAGGGCGAGCGCGAGCGCGTGAGGCTCGAGCCCGAGCCGCGGCCCGACGGGCCCTGGGACAGCTCGGAGGTGCGCGAGCCCGGCGAGGGCCGTGTGGACCTGGGCGGGCTCTTCGTGCCCGGCGTCGACGGCATGGAGCTGCGGGTGGAGGTCGCGGGCGACGCGATCGTCGCGGCGACCGTCGTGCTGCGCGACAGCGCCGTCCAGCTGCAGGCCTTCGCCGCGCCCAAGCGCGAAGGCATCTGGGGCGAGGTGCGGGAGGAGATCGCCACCGGAATCACCCAGCAGGGCGGCATCGTCGACGAGGTCGAGGGGCCGCTGGGCTGGGAGCTGCGGGCCCAGGTGCCGGTGCAGCTGCCGGACGGCACGGGGGGCTTCCATGTCGTGCGGTTCGTCGGTGTGGACGGTCCCCGCTGGTTCCTGCGTGGTGTGATCTCGGGCCAGGGTGCGGTGCAGCCGCAGGCGGCCGGTCTGCTCGAGCAGATCTTCCGGGACACGGTCGTGGTGCGCGGCGAGGGCCCGATGGCGCCCCGTGACCCGATCGTCCTGAAGCTGCCGAACGACGCACAGATGGTCCCCGAGGGCGTCCAGCAGGAGGAGAGCGGTTCGCGCTTCTCCGGTGGCATGGGGCAGTTGCAGCGCGGGCCGGAGATCACCGAGGTCCGCTGAGACCTGCGCGAAAGGGCCGCATCCCGCAAGGGTGCGGCCCGTTCTGCGTTCAGGTGCCCGCGCGTGAACCGATGCGGGGGTCTCGTCCGATGAACCAGTGAGACGGCAATGAAGCACGGGCCGAAGAGACATCGGAAGCATCGGATGCATTGAGGGAGCGCGCCCGGTCGCGATACTGGCGCCGGTTCACGGGGGATCACGGGGAGGAACCATGAGCAGTCGACTGGCCACCGAGACCATGGTGCGCGTCGAGAACGTCCACAAGTCGTACGGCCATGGAGCCGCCGCCGTGCAGGCCCTGCGCGGAGTCTCCTTCGAGGTGCCCCGCGGGGAGCTGGTCGCCCTCAAAGGGCGCTCGGGGTCCGGCAAGACCACGCTCCTCAACATCGTCGGCGGGCTGGACGAGCCGGACCGGGGGCGGGTCCGGGTCGACGGTCTCGAACTGTCGGAGCTGGGTGAGGACGGTCTCCTGGCGTTGCGCCGGGACCGCATCGGCTTCGTCTTCCAGTCCTTCGGACTCATCCCGATCCTCACGGCCGCCGAGAACGTGGGAGTGCCACTGCGGCTGCGCCGCGCCGACCCACGTGAGCGCGAGGAGCGCGTCGAGCTCCTGCTGTCCCTGGTCGGCCTCGCCGCCCACGCCGGTCAGCGGCCCGGCGAGCTGTCCGGGGGCCAGCAGCAGCGCGTCGCGATCGCCCGTGCCCTCGCCAACAGCCCCTCGCTCCTGGTGGCCGACGAGCCCACCGGCCAGCTGGACGCGGAGACCGGCCACGCCGTCATGGAGCTCCTGAGAGCCGTCGTCCGCAGCGAACACGTCACCGCGCTCGTCGCCACGCACGACGCGACGCTGCTCGACCTGGCCGATCGGGTGCTGGAGCTGGGGGACGGGGAGATAGTCGAGCGCTAGCTCCGAAGAGCCGCGCCGAAGAGCCGCGCTGGTCGTGTGGTGCGGGTCCGGCGGGCCGCGCATCGTGTTCGGGGCGTCAGGGTTGCGTCAAAGGCGTCGCCTCAGCCATCTCTCGCCCTGTTTGTCGGCATCGTTGGCCGTATGGTCGACGCTGCGTAGGCACGAGTCACCGGAAGACAATGAGGCCATGGCACGCGGCAAGCTTCGGATCTACCTCGGTGCGGCACCGGGCGTCGGCAAGACGTACGCGATGCTGGCGGAGGCACACCGGCGTGTCGAGCGGGGGACCGACTGTGTGGTCGCCTTCGTGGAGCACCACGACCGGCCGCGCACCGAGGTGCTGCTCCACGGCCTCGAGCGGACCCCGCGCAGGGAGCTGGAGTACCGGGGGACCACCTTCACCGAGATGGACGTCGACGCCGTCCTGGCGCGCCGCCCGCACGTGGCGCTGGTGGACGAGCTCGCCCACACCAACATCCCCGGCTCCCGCAACACCAAGCGCTGGCAGGACGTGCAGGAGCTGCTGGCGGCCGGGATCGACGTCATAACCACCGTCAACATCCAGCATCTGGAGTCGCTGGGTGACGTCGTCGAGTCGATCACGGGCATACGGCAGCAGGAGACCGTGCCCGACGAGGTCGTCCGGCGGGCGGACCAGATCGAGCTGGTCGACATGTCGCCGGAGGCGCTGCGACGGCGGATGGCGCACGGCAACATCTACAAGTCGGACAAGGTCGACGCGGCACTGTCGAACTACTTCCGGCCGGGGAACCTCACCGCACTGCGGGAGTTGGCGCTGCTGTGGGTGGCCGACCGCGTGGACGAGTACCTGAAGCGGTACCGCAGTGAGCACGAGGTCTCGGCGATCTGGGGTTCCCGGGAGCGGATCGTGGTGGGGCTGACCGGCGGCCCGGAGGGACGGACGCTGATCCGGCGCGCGGCGCGACTGGCGGAGAAGGGCGCGGGCGGCGAGGTGCTGGCCGTCTACATCGCCCGCAGCGACGGGCTGACCTCGGCCTCGCCGAAGGAGCTGGCCGTGCAGCGCACGCTGGTGGAGGACCTGGGCGGGACCTTCCACCACGTCGTCGGCGACGACGTCCCGGCCGCGTTGCTGGACTTCGCGCGCGGGGTCAACGCCACGCAGATCGTGCTGGGAGTCTCGCGGCGCAAGAGCTGGCAGTACGTCTTGGGGCCCGGCGTCGGCGCGACGGTCGCCCGGAACTCAGGGCCCGACCTCGACGTCCACCTGATCACGCACGACGAGGCGGGCGGACCATCACGCCGATCATCCGGGAGATCGACGTCGACGAGGTGGTGCCGATGGCGCTCGGCGGGGTGCCCGAGGACAGCGTGGAGCTGGACATCCCGGAGTCCCTGCCGATGGTCGCCGTCGACGCCGGGCTGCTGGAGCGTTCGGTGGCCAACCTGGTGGAGAACGCCGTCAAGTACAGCCCGCCCGGCGAGACCGTCCTGGTCGCCGGCAGCGCCATCGCGGACCGTGTCGAGGTGCGGGTGGTGGACCGCGGCCCCGGCGTCCCGGACGAGGCCAAGGAGCGCATATTCGAACCCTTCCAGCGCTACGGCGACGCCCCGCGCGGGGCCGGTGTCGGTCTCGGCCTCGCCGTCGCGCGCGGCTTCGCCGAGTCGATGGGCGGCACCCTCGAAGCGGAGGACACGCCCGGCGGCGGCCTCACGATGGTGCTCACCCTCCGCGCGGCAGGATCGCGCTCCGCGGGGCTTTCTCACGCCGTACGACCGGCTGGACCGGAAAGGCAGGTCACATGACCCGGGTGCTCGTGATCGACGACGAGCCGCAGATCGTGCGCGCCCTCGTGATCAACCTCAAGGCGCGCAAGTACGAGGTCGACGCGGCCCACGACGGGGCCGGCGCCCTCCAGCTGGCCGCCGCCCGCCATCCCGACGTGGTGGTCCTCGACCTGGGCCTGCCGGACATGGACGGTGTCGAGGTGATCAGGGGTCTGCGGGGCTGGACACGCGTGCCGATCCTTGTCCTGTCCGCCCGGCACTCCTCCGACGAGAAGGTCGAGGCGCTCGACGCGGGCGCCGACGACTACGTCACGAAGCCGTTCGGCATGGACGAGCTGCTGGCCCGGCTGCGGGCCGCCGTACGGCGGGCCGAGCCCACCGGGGGCGGTGAGGACGACGTGCTCGTGGAGACCGACGAGTTCACCGTCGACCTGGCCGCGAAGAAGGTCAACAGGGGCGGGAAGGACGTACGGCTGACGCCCACGGAGTGGCATCTGCTGGAGGTGCTCGTCCGCAACACCGGACGTCTCGTCAGCCAGCGGCAGCTGCTGCAGGAGGTGTGGGGGCCGTCGTACGGGACGGAGACGAACTACCTGAGGGTGTACATGGCCCAGCTGCGCAGGAAGCTGGAGGCGGACCCGTCGCATCCGAAGCACTTCGTCACGGAGCCGGGGATGGGGTACCGGTTCGAGAAGTGAGCCGCGCCGCCGTCGCCGTTCGCTTCCCGGAGCGCATGGTGACCGTGTGTGGCCGGCAGCGGCCGGTTGGGGGCACGTCCCCGCGGGTACGGTGCTGTCAGTGCACCCCGGTACGCTTCACATATGACTGCTGTTCCGCGTTCCGAAAAGCCGGTGGGCCGGTTCCGGCGCATGCTCGGCCGGCTTTCCTCGTCGCAGGAGGACCTGGAGTCCGAGGAGCTGCGGGAGGACGCGGAGACCGCGGGCTGTACGCGGATCGGTGACTCCAAGGACCGGCAGATAGTGACGGTTACTGGTACCTTGCGCACGGTCACCCTGCGGCCGCGCGCAGGCGTTCCCGCCCTGGAGGCCGAGCTGTTCGACGGCTCCGCCGCGCTCGACGTGGTGTGGCTCGGCAGGCGCTCCATCGTGGGGATAGAGCCGGGGCGCAGGCTGATCGCATCGGGCCGGATCTCGATGAGCCGGGGCCGCCGCGTGCTGTTCAACCCGAAGTACGAACTGAGACCCCTCGGTAGGGAGTAGCCGGTGACGTCGCTCGACAAGCCGACCGAAGACACTCAGCAGCACGACGCCCGGGCGGTGACGGAGGCCGCGCTGTTCGAGGCGTTCGGCGGGGTGCGGGGCATGGTCGAGACGGTGCTGCCCGGCCTCCTCTTCGTCACGATCTTCACGATCAACAAGGACCTGCACTGGTCCGCGATCGCCGCGCTGGCCGTGTCCCTGATTTTGGTCGTGGTCCGCCTCGCCATGAAGGACACCCTGAAGCACGCCTTCAGCGGTGTCTTCGGCGTCGCCTTCGGTGTCGTCTTCGCGATGATGACCGGCAACGCCAAGGACTTCTACCTGCCCGGCATGATCTACACGCTGGGACTGGCGCTGGCGTACATCGTCACGACCCTGTGCGGCGTCCCGCTGATCGGCCTCATCCTCGGCCCGGTCTTCAAGGAGAACCTCTCCTGGCGCACCCGCAACCCCGGCCGCAAGAAGGCGTACGCCAAGGCCAGCTGGGCGTGGGGCCTGATCCTGCTCGCCAAGTGCGCGATCCTCTTCCCGCTGTACTGGTGGGCCGACACGGCACAGCTGGGGTGGGTGCTCGTGGCGTTGAAGATCCCGCCCTTCCTGCTTGCCGTGTGGCTCACCTGGGTGTTCCTGGCGAAGGCGCCCGCTCCGATCGACGTGTTCGCGGAGATGGAGGCGGAGGAGGCCGCGGAGAAGGAACGTGAGGCGGCTGGGGGGCTGCACCGTCGGGAGGGGTAGTTCCCGGTGATGGTGGGGGCCTCGGGCCGGGACCGCCCGGACCGGCGCTGACAAGTGACTGGGGGCGCCCGGATTTCTCCGGGCGCCCCCATCGTCGTCACAGCCGAAGCGAGCCTCGCGGCAACTCCCCGACGGACTTGGTTCAGTCCGCCGCATCCTCCCTGCGCACCGACAGCAGGTCCTCCAACTGCTCCTCGCGGGCCGGGGCGGCCACGAAGAGGAGCTCGTCGCCCGCTTCCAGGGAGTCGTCCTGGGAGGGGGTGAGGACGCGGGTGCCGCGGATGATGGTGACCAGGGAGGTGTCCTCCGGCCACTCGACGTCGCCGACCTGGGTGCCGGCCAGGGCGGACTCCTCGGGAAGGGTCAGTTCGACGAGGTTGGCGTCGCCGTGGCTGAAGCGGAGCAGGCGGACCAGGTCGCCGACGCTGACCGCCTCCTCGACCAGGGCCGACATCAGACGAGGGGTGGAGACGGCGACGTCGACGCCCCAGGACTCGTTGAACAGCCACTCGTTCTTGGGGTTGTTGACACGGGCGACGACGCGCGGGACGCCGTACTCCGTCTTCGCCAGCAGGGAGACGACCAGGTTGACCTTGTCGTCGCCCGTCGCGGCGATCACCACGTTGCAGCGCTGGAGGGCCGCCTCGTCCAGGGACGTGATCTCGCAGGCGTCGGCGAGCAGCCACTCGGCCTGCGGGACGCGCTCGACCGAGATGGCGGTCGGGGCCTTGTCGACGAGCAGGACCTCGTGGCCGTTCTCCAGCAGCTCACCGGCGATCGAACGGCCGACCGCACCGGCTCCGGCAATGGCGACCCTCATCAGTGACCGCCTTCCTTCGGGCCCTCGGCGAACGCCGCCTCGACCTTCTCGACGTCGTCGGTGCGCATCATCACGTGCACCAGGTCGCCCTCCTGCAGCACCGTCTGCGAGGTGGGCAGGATCGCCTCGCCCAGGCGGGTCAGGAACGCCACACGGACGCCCGTCTCCTCCTGCAGCTTGCTGATCTTGTGGCCGACCCAGGCGGTCGAGGCGTGCACCTCGGCGAGCTGGACGCCGCCGGTGGGGTCGCGCCACAGCGGCTCGGCGCCCGAAGGGAGCAGGCGGCGCAGCATCTGGTCGGCCGTCCAGCGGACGGTGGCCACGGTGGGAATGCCCAGGCGCTGGTAGACCTCGGCGCGCCGGGGGTCGTAGATACGGGCGGCGACGTTCTCGATGCCGAACATCTCGCGGGCCACGCGTGCCGCGATGATGTTCGAGTTGTCGCCGCTGGAGACGGCGGCGAAGGCGCCGGCCTCCTCGATGCCCGCCTCGCGCAGGGTGTCCTGGTCGAAGCCGACCCCGGTGACCCGGCGACCGCCGAACGAGGAGCCCAGCCGTCGGAACGCGGTGGGGTCCTGGTCGACGACGGCGACCGTGTGCCCCTGTTGCTCCAGGGTCTGGGCGAGGGCGGAACCCACCCTGCCGCAGCCCATGATCACGATATGCACGGCCCTACACCACACTCCCCACAGGTCTGACGACCCGCGTCAACGTCTTGCTCATGTCCCTCTTTCGGCTCGCCCGGCAACAGGTCGCGGCCTGATTGCGGGCCGCCAGGCACCATCATGCCGGTGATTTCCGGCCGTGATCCTGTGCGGGGCCGGGACGACGCGGCTGATGGGCGTTGTTCCAACGTATCGGTAGGGCCCCGGAATCCAGGGCACCGAGGGCCGCCATTCTCATCCGTGAGACATATATGGGACCGCAGGTGGGCGACCGCCAGTTCGACGCCCTACGATTGTCTGTCGTGTCCAAACTGACCGACGTGCCCAAACGGATTCTGATCGGGCGCGCACTGCGCAGTGACCGGCTCGGAGAAACGCTCCTGCCGAAGCGCATCGCCCTCCCCGTCTTCGCCTCCGACCCGCTGTCCTCCGTGGCGTACGCGCCGGGGGAAGTGCTGCTGGTCCTGTCCATCGCGGGCGTGTCGGCGTACCACTTCAGCCCCTGGATCGCGGTCGCGGTCGTCGTGCTCATGTTCACGGTGGTCGCCTCCTACCGGCAGAACGTGCACGCCTACCCCAGCGGTGGCGGCGACTACGAGGTGGCGACGACCAACCTCGGCCCCCGGGCGGGGCTCACGGTGGCCAGTGCGCTGCTCGTCGACTACGTCCTCACCGTCGCCGTCTCCATCTCCTCCGGCATCGAGAACCTGGGCTCCGCGATCCCGTTCGTGGTCGAGAACAAGACGGCCTGTGCGGTCGCGGTGATCGTGCTGCTGACGCTGATGAACCTGCGCGGCGTCAAGGAGTCCGGCAAGCTCTTCGCGATTCCCACGTACGTCTTCGTCGCGGGCGTCTTCATCATGATCGCGTGGGGTGCGTTCCGCGGGCTCGTCCTGGACGACACGATGCGGGCGCCGACGGCAGGCTTCCACATCAAGGCGGAGCACCAGGGCCTGGCCGGATTCGCCCTTGTCTTCCTGCTGCTGCGCGCCTTCTCCTCCGGCTGTGCCGCGCTCACCGGCGTCGAGGCGATCTCCAACGGCGTCCCGGCCTTCCGCAAGCCCAAGTCGAAGAACGCGGCGACCACGCTCGCGATGATGGGCCTGCTCGCGGTCACCATGTTCTGCGGCATCATCGTCCTCGCCCTGGTGACCAAGGTCCGGATGGCCGAGAACCCGGCCACCGACCTGCTGAAGAACGGGGTCGGGGTCGGCTCCGGCTATGTGCAGAACCCGGTGATCACCCAGGTCGCCGAGGCGGTCTTCGGCAAGGGCAGCTTGCTGTTCGTCGTGCTCGCCGCGGCCACGGCCCTGGTGCTGTTCCTGGCGGCGAACACCGCCTACAACGGCTTCCCGGTACTCGGCTCGATCCTCGCCCAGGACCGCTACCTCCCGCGCCAGCTGCACACCCGCGGCGACCGCCTCGCCTTCTCCAACGGCATCGTGCTCCTGGCGGGCGCTGCCACGTTGCTGGTGTGGATCTACGGCGCCGACTCCACCCGCCTGATCCAGCTGTACATCGTCGGCGTGTTCGTGTCCTTCACGCTCTCCCAGACCGGCATGGTCCGGCACTGGAACCGCCACCTGGCGACGGAGACGGACCCGGCCAAGCGCCGCCACATGATCCGCTCGCGCGCGATCAACACGTTCGGTGCCTTCTTCACCGGACTGGTCCTGGTGGTCGTCCTCGTCACCAAGTTCACGCACGGCGCCTGGGTCGCCCTGCTCGGCATGGTGATCTTCTACGTGACGATGACCGCGATCCGCCGCCACTACGACGGCGTGGCCGCCGAGCTCGCGGCCCCCGAGGGCCCGAGCGACGACAGCGTGCGCCCCTCCCGGGTCCACTCGGTGGTGCTCGTCTCCAAGCTCCACCGCCCGGCGCTGCGCGCCCTGGCCTACGCCAAGCTGCTGCGCTCGGACACCCTGGAGGCGCTCAGCGTCAACGTCGACCCGGCCGAGACGCACGCCCTGCGCGAGGAGTGGGAGCGGCGCGGCATCACCGTGCCGCTGAAGGTGCTCGACTCGCCGTACCGGGAGATCACGCGGCCGATCATCGAGTACGTCAAGAGCCTGCGCAAGGAGTCGCCGCGCGACGCGGTGTCCGTGATCATCCCGGAGTACGTGGTCGGCCACTGGTACGAGCACCTGCTGCACAACCAGAGCGCGCTGCGGCTGAAGGGCCGTCTGCTGTTCACGCCGGGCGTGATGGTGACCTCGGTGCCCTACCAGCTGCAGTCCTCCGAGCTGGCCAGGGCCCGGGCCCGCAAGCGGCAGGAGTGGAACGCGCCGGGCTCCGTGCGGCGTGGGCCCGCCGAGGAGTCCGAGAAGGAGAAGGAGTCGACGGGCTCCGCCAAGAGCTGAACGCTCGTGGTCAACGGCCGGACGGCACCCACGTAGACTGGTGGGCTGTTGTCCGGCCGTTTCCTTCTCGAAGTTTGTGGAGTCACCCCGCCATGCAGGCAGAACCGAAGAAGTCGCTGGTGGGGGAGGAGTACGAGGTCGAGGTCGGCCCCGTCGCCCACGGTGGTCACTGCATCGCCCGCACCTTTGAGGGCCAGGTGCTGTTCGTCCGGCACGCGCTGCCCGGTGAGCGGGTCGTGGCGCGGGTGACGGAGGGCGAGGAGGGGGCCCGTTTCCTGCGTGCGGACGCGGTACGGGTGCTGGAGGCGTCCAAGGACCGTATCGAGGCGCCGTGCCCTTACGCCGGTCCCGGCCGCTGCGGCGGCTGCGACTGGCAGCACGCCAAGCCGGGCGCGCAGCGCCGCCTGAAGGGCGAGGTGATCGCCGAGCAGCTCCAGCGGCTCGCGGGCCTCACGCCCGAGGAGGCCGGCTGGGACGGCACGGTGATGCCGGCGGAGGGCGACAAGCTGCCCGCGGGCGAGGTACCGCAGTGGCGGACCCGGGTGCAGTACGCGGTGGACGCCTCGACGGGCCGGGCCGGGCTGCGTCGGCACCGCTCGCACGAGGTCGAGCCGGTCGACCACTGCATGATCGCCGCGGAGGGCGTCAGCGAGCTGGGCATCGAGAAGCGCGACTGGACCGGCATGGAGTCGATCGAGGCGATCGCGGCGACGGGCTCGCAGGACCGCCAGGTGATCCTGACACCGCGACCCGGTGCGCGGCTGCCGATAGTGGAGCTGGACAAGCCGGTGTCGGTGATGCGGGTCGGCGAGAAGGACGGCGGGGTGCACCGGGTCCACGGCCGCCCCTTCGTGCGCGAGCGCGCCGACGGCCGTACGCACCGCGTAGGCAGCGGAGGCTTCTGGCAGGTCCACCCGAAGGCGGCGGACACCCTGGTGACCGCCGTCATGCAGGGCCTGCTGCCACGCAAGGGCGAGACGGCGCTGGACCTGTACTGCGGCGTCGGCCTGTTCGCGGGCGCGCTCGCCGACCGCCTCGGCGAGAAGGGCGCGGTCCTCGGCATCGAGTCCGGCAAGCGTGCGGTCGAGGACGCCCGGCACAACCTCGCGGCCTTCGACCGGGTCCGCATCGAACAGGGCAGGGTCGAGACGGTGCTGCCGCGCACCGGCATCACCGAGGTGGACCTCATCGTCCTGGACCCGCCGAGGGCGGGCGCGGGACGGAGGACGGTCGAGCATGTCGCCTCCCTGGGCGCACGGCGCATCGCCTACGTCGCGTGCGACCCGGCGGCGCTTGCGCGGGACCTGGCGTACTTCCGGGACGGGGGGTACCGGGTGCGGACGTTGCGGGCGTTCGATCTGTTTCCGATGACCTCGCATGTGGAGTGTGTGGCGATCCTGGAGCCTGCCGCCAAGGGCGCCTGACCTGCGGGTAAGCCAGGTCGGCAGCGGTCTGCGTGCTGGTGCGGCGAGATGCGGACGCGAGGCGCCCGGCTCGCGCTGTTCGGCCTCGACCGGACGAGGAACCGGCGCTCAGAGGCCACCGGCGCTTTCGCGGGGGTCGGGGGCATCTGTACGACCGTTGGTCTCGTCGGCCACGTTCTGCCATGCGCGTGGGGACATGCCGTAGAAGGCGGGGACATGCCGTAGAAGGCACGGAAAGCGCGACTGAAATGGGCTGGGCTGACGAAGCCCCACCGTTGGGCCACCGCGGCCACGGCCGGTCTGCTCCGGCGTGGACGGCCGAGTTCGCGGCGGCACGCCTCAAGGCGGCCATGGCGAATCCACTCGCTCACCGTCGTCCCCTCCGCCTGGAAGAGACGCTGCAGGTGGCGTACGGAGATGTGGTGGGCGACGGCGACCGCCTCCGCCGACAGCGCCGGGTCGGCCAGACGGGCGTCGATGAAGGCCCGGATCCGCAACAGCAGGGTCCGCCTCGCGGCGTCCAGCGAGGCGGTGTCCCTGCCGAGGCGTTCTGCGGCGAGGGTGGTGAGCAGGTCCGGCACGTTTCGTGCAAGCAGTTCGCCGATCTCGGCGCCGTACGTGCCCGCCTCGGACGCCACCTGGACAGCAAGGGCACGACCACGGCGGCCAGGCCCTGATCCGGGCCGATCGTCCCCCCGTGAGCTGCCGGAGGCCGGATTCGGCTGTCCCGAGAGCCTGCCTCGGCTTCTCCGGCTACGCCGCCGAAGGCCAGGTCTTCGTCCCAGCCCCCTGCTCGATCGTCGGTGACGCGGCCTTGGACCTGTTCTGCGGCGACGACCCCGTCAAACGGCAGCTGCTGCAGCGCGGCGGCGGCTTCGCCCGCGTCTACGGCCCCGACGGCCGCCCGTTGGCCGAGCCCATGCCCGAGGACGCCGAAGACATCCTCTACGCCGACATCGACCTGTCCGTCATCCCGATCGCCAAGGCCGCTGCGGACCCACACCATCGTCGCAGGCACTGATGTCCTCGACGAGGTGACCGCCGCGCACGCGGCGTGTCCACGTCTCGTCCGCATCGGTGAGCTCCGGGACCGGTGACGTCGTACGACGGCGTTGCGGGCCATCGCTTTACAGAACCCGCACACGGTTCCCGCTGCACTTTAAGTTTCAAACGCTACGCTGCGTCAGCAGTTCGAGTGGCCGAGGAGGTCCACGCGTCGCGCCGCTCACTCCCCCCACGAGGCACAGGAGAACCGGCGTGCATGACGGCGACGTAGTGGTGATCGGCGGTGGCTATGCGGGCGTCCGCCTGGCGAAACGGCTGGACGGGACGGCACGGGTCACGCTGGTGGACCGCAAGGAGGTCTTCTTCCACCGCATCGCCTCGATGCGCGCCGGCGTTCGCCCCGAGTGGTCGGTGACCCCCTTCATTCCGTACGACCGCCTGCTGCGCAGTGGCCGTGTGGTCGTGGGCAAGGCGGTCCGCATCGACACCGCCGAGCGGCAGGTGGTCCTGGCGACGGGGGAGCGGCTGCCGTACGACGTGCTGGTGATCGCCACCGGCGCCGACTACCCGGAACCGGCCCGCTTCACCGGCACCACAGCCGAGGAGGCGATCAAGACGTTCGCAGGGCACCAGCAGGCCGTCGCCTCCGCCGAGCACGTCCTCGTCGTCGGCGGTGGCCCCTCCGGTGTCGAGCTCAGCGCCGAGATACGCCTGGCACGGCCGGACGCCCGGGTCACGCTCGCCCACTCAGGGACGGAGCTGCTCCACGGCACGGGCAGTGAGCGGGCCGGGCGCAGAGCGCGGACGTGGCTGGAGTCCCACGACGTGGAGGTGAGGCTCGACTCGTTCATGTCTCCCGGCAACGACTTCGGCACGTATCGGGACGCGCGCGGCGACATCGTCGAGGCGGACCTCTCCTACTGGGCGACGGGCACCACGCCCAACACGCTCTGGCTGCGTCTGGCCGGGCACGGCGACTGGCTCAACCCCTCCGGGCACGTCAAGGTCGACCGGACGCTGCGGGTCGAGGGGCGGCTGGACGTGTTCGCGGTCGGCGACGTCAACGACGCCACCGAGCTCAAGATCACCCCCGCCGCGCTCGCCCAGGCCGACCTCGCCGCCTGGAACATCCGTGCCTATCTGAACAGCTCCGGCCGGCATCGCAAGGAGCCCCGCCTCTACCGGCCGATCCAGCGCACCCCGCTGATCGTGCCCTTCGGGTCGGCCGACGGACTGACGATCCTGCCCGTGCCGGGCGGCGAGAGCGCGGTCCTCGGCAGCCGCACGTCGGTGATGGCCAAGGCGAAGACCCTCATGACGCCGTACATGCGGCGCCAACTCGGGTACACCGCCGCCTGAAGGGCCCCTGCGTCACTTTTGGAAACGAAAAAACGTCCAGGCCGACCCGTACGAGTCGGCATGGACGTCGTGATCCGTGATCAGGCGATCAAGCGATCAGGCGAGGTCGAACCGGTCGAGGCTCGACACCTTGACCCACGCCGCGACGAAATCGTTCACGAACTTCTCCTTCGCGTCGTCGCCCGCGTAGACCTCCGCGAGGGCGCGCAGTTCGGAGTTGGAGCCGAAGACGAGGTCGGCACGGGTGCCGGTCCACTTGACCTGACCCGAGGCGTCACGGCCCTCGAAGGTCGTCTGGTCCTCGGACGTCGACTTCCACGTCGTGCCCAGGTCGAGCAGGTTGACGAAGAAGTCGTTGGTCAGCTTGCCCGGGGTTTCGGTGAAGACACCGTGCGCGGACTGCTGGTAGTTGGCGCCCAGGACGCGCAGACCACCGACGAGGACGGTCAGCTCGGGGGCGCTCAGCGTGAGCAGGTTCGCCCTGTCGAGCAGCAGGTACTCGGCCGGCAGGCGGTTGCCCTTGCCCAGGTAGTTGCGGAAGCCGTCGGCGGTGGGCTCCAGTGCGGCGAAGGACTCCGCGTCGGTGTGCTCCTCCGTGGCGTCCACGCGACCCGGCGTGAAGGGCACCTCGACGTCGAAGCCGGCGTCCTTGGCGGCCTTCTCCACGGCGGCGGCACCGCCGAGGACGATCAGGTCGGCCAGGGAGACCTTCTTGGCGCCGGTGTTGAACTCGGTCTGGATGCCCTCGAGGACGCGCAGGACCTGCGCGAGCTGGTCGGGCTCGTTGACCTCCCAGCCGGCCTGCGGCTGCAGGCGGATGCGGGCGCCGTTGGCACCGCCGCGCTTGTCGCTGCCGCGGAACGTCGAGGCCGACGCCCATGCGGTGGAGACGAGCTGCGAGACGGTCAGCCCCGAGTCGAGGAGCTTGGCCTTCAGGGCCGCGATGTCCGCGGCGTCGACGGTCTCGCCCTCGGCCTGCGGCAGCGGGTCCTGCCACAGCAGCGTCTCCTCCGGGACCTCCGGGCCGAGGTAGAGCGACTTCGGGCCCATGTCACGGTGGGTCAGCTTGTACCAGGCGCGGGCGAAGGCGTCCGCGAACTGGTCGGGGTTCTCGTGGAAGCGGCGCGAGATCTCACCGTAGATCGGGTCGAAGCGCAGCGAGAGGTCGGTGGTGAGCATCGTGGGCAGACGCTTCTTCGACGGGTCGTGGGCGTCGGGGATGATCGCCTCGGCGTCCTTGGCCACCCACTGCTTGGCGCCGGCCGGGGACTCGGTCAGCTCCCACTCGTAGCCGAAGAGGATGTCGAAGAAGTCGTTGCTCCACTGGGTGGGCTTGGTGGTCCAGGTGACCTCGAGACCGGAGGTGATGGCGTCGCCGCCCTTGCCGGTGCCGTAGGTGGACTTCCAGCCCAGGCCCTGCTCCTCCATGGAGGCGGCCTCGGGGTCGTTGCCCACGTGGTCGGCCGGGCCGGCGCCGTGGGTCTTGCCGAAGGTGTGACCACCGGCGATGAGGGCGACGGTCTCCTCGTCGTTCATCGCCATACGGCGGAACGTCTCGCGGATGTCGCGGGCCGCGGCGATCGGGTCCGGGTTGCCGTTCGGGCCCTCCGGGTTGACGTAGATCAGGCCCATCTGGACCGCGCCGAGCGGGTTCTCCAGCTCACGGTCGCCCGTGTAGCGCTGGTCGTCGAGCCAGGTGGTCTCGGGACCCCAGTACACGTCCTCGTCGGCCTCCCAGACGTCGGCGCGGCCGCCGCCGAAGCCGAAGGTCTCGAAGCCCATCTGCTCCAGCGCGACGTTGCCCGTGAGGATCATGAGGTCGGCCCAGGAGATGGACTGGCCGTACTTCTTCTTGACCGGCCACAGCAGACGGCGGGCCTTGTCGAGGTTGCCGTTGTCCGGCCAGCTGTTCAGCGGCGCGAAGCGCTGCTGGCCGCGGCCGCCACCGCCGCGGCCGTCGCTGATGCGGTAGGTGCCGGCGCTGTGCCAGGCCATACGGATCATCAGCGGGCCGTAGTTGCCGAAGTCGGCGGGCCACCAGTCCTGCGAGGTGGTCAGCACCTCGGCGATGTCCTGTTTCACGGCGGCCAGGTCGAGGTTCTTGAACGCCTCGGCGTAGTCGAACTCGGCGCCGAGCGGGTTCGCGACAACCGGGTCCTTGGCGAGGATCTTCAGGTTGAGCCGCTCGGGCCACCACTGGCGGTTGCCACCGCCCTGGGTCGGGTGCGCGGCGCGCGTGTGCGCGACCGGGCAGCCACCTGTGCCCTCGGCCTTGGGGTCGGTGACGATGGCATCGGGGTTCTCAGACATGGGCGTCCTTCCCTGGGTGGATCACTGAGCTGAACTGCGGGCTTCGGTGGAACAGGAGGGGCACAGGCCCCAATAGATGACCTCGGCCTCGTCGACCGCGAAGCCGCGGTCGTCGGACGCGGTCAGGCAGGGGGCGTGGCCGACCGCGCAGTCGACGTCGACGACGGCGCCGCACGACCGGCACACGAGGTGGTGGTGGTTGTCGCCGACGCGTCCCTCGAACCGGGCCGGGCTGCCGGGGGGCTCGATGCGGCGCACGAGTCCCGCCGTGGTGAGGGCGTGCAGCGCCTCGTACACGGCCTGCAGCGATATGTGGCCGACACGGTCGCGCACCCCTGAGGCGATCGCTTCGACGTCGAGGTGGTCACCGCCGCGGACGGTTTCCAGCAGTGCGACGCGGGCGGCCGTCACCCGCAGGCCGGCACCGCGCAGTTCCGCCGCGGTGGTCGGAGTCTGGGGTGTCATGCCGACAACCTACCTCCACAAACACGAATGATTCAAGAAAACGAATAAGTCCAAATCTGGAGGCGTATCAGAGAGGGTTTGGTCGGCTGTGGGGCAGTATGTCGGGCGCCTAGGGGTCGGCAGCAGTCCGTATCCGGGCTGGACGATCTTGAAGAAGAGGCGGCGTCGACAAGCTCACAGTGGTGTGGGCACGGGTGAGCAGCGCGAGCCGCACGTCAAGGGGGTCACTACCGACGGGGCTCCCGGGCACGCGTGTTCGTGACACCGTGCTCCCGGTCCTGAACCGGGTACCGGGCTTCGCCGGACGGCTGCTCCTGCGGACCGCATCGGAACTTCGTGCTACGCCCGCACCCCGTCGGGCCCCGAGGGGGAAGTCGGCCGGAACCCCGTCGGTCAGACGATCATCGACGGGCTCGACCGCTGGCCGGGACGGTCAGCTGCCCGGGTGGAGGACCATGCATGTCGTCGTAGCGTGGGCGATCAGCCTGCCCTGTTCGTCGAGGACCTTGCCCTCCGCGGTCGCGGTGCGGCGGCCCGCGTGGATGACGCCGCCCTCGGCGGTGAGGGTCTGTCCGTCGGTGTGGGCCGAGCGGATGTAGTTCACCTTGAGTTCGAGGGTGGTGTAACCGACGCCGGCGGGAAGGGTGGTGTGCACGGCGCACGCCATGACCGAGTCGAGCAGCGTGGCCGCTATGCCGCCGTGGACGGTTCCGAGGGGGTTGGCGAAGTCCGGGCGGGTGTCCAGTGAGATGACGACGCGACCGTGCTCGACCTCGTCGAAGCGCATGCCGAGCAGGCGCCCGATGGAGGGGACGTCGGCGGGCCGCTCGCGCTGAACCCAGCGCATCAGCTCGAGGCCGGTCATGGTGGCGAGGTCGGTGGTCGACACGGTCGTACTCCTGGAGGTCGGTGCTGCTGAGTGCTGGGGTCGTCGGCTGCGGGCGTGCCCGGTCAGCCCAGGGGGTTCGTCGTGTCGCGCAGGGCGGTCAGCGCGGGTGCGTACATGCGGGCCTTGATGGTGCCGACCGTGTCGCCCGCCTTCGCCAGCTGGGCCCGGGCGATCTCGACGGCGGTGGTGCGCACCGCCTCCTCGTCCACGGCGCGATCGACGATGCCCGCGGCGAGCGCCTCGTGGCCGCCGTAGCGCCGGGCGGTGAGCATGGCCTCGTGCGCGGTCGGCGGGGACAGCCGGGCCTGGATGAGCGCGGACATGCCCGGAGTGAAGGGGATGTTGATGTCGGCCTCGGGCAGGCACCAGAAGCCGCGGTCGGCGCGCATCACACGGAAGTCGTGAGCCAGGGAGAACATCGCACCGGCCGCGAAGGTGTGCCCCTGCAGCGCGGCCACCGTGATCAGCGGTAGGGAAAGCACGCGTGCGAAGAGTGCGTGGACGGAGACCACGTAGTCCTGGTAGTGATCGGCGTGGGCGAACAGCCAGTCCAGATCGAGGCCGTTGGAGTAGAACTTCCCCGTCGCGGCGGTCACCAGGGCGCGGGGTCCCTCCGCCTTGGCCACCTCGTCCAGCGCGGAGTCGACCGAGGCGATCCAGTCGGGGTGGAAGCGGTTCTCGCCGTCCCCGAGGTCGAGCACGAAGACGTTGTCCTGGCGGTCGAGCGTTGGCATCTGTGCTCCTGGAAGAGGGGAGGGGCTCATGGCCGGGGCCCTTGGTCCCGCAGGGCGTGGGCCAGCAGGTCGTGGATCTCGGCGGCGGCCGCGTCGAGCGGAGCCGTGCTCCGCTCGGCCCGGCACATGATCACCGCGCCTTCGACCGCGGCGACGACGAAGGCGGCGATCCGCCTGCTCCGCTCATCGGTCAGGCCGTGCCGGCGGAACAGCCCCGCGAGGGCCTCCTGCCAGCGGGCGAAGGCCGCCGCCGCGGAGCGGGCCGGCTGGGGCGCGTCGTCGTTGGTCTCCACGGCCACCGCCACGACCGGACAGCCGGCCCGGAAGTCGCTCTCGAGGAGCCGCTCGCGCCACAGCGCGAAGAAGGCGTCGATCGCCTCGACCGGGTCGTCGGCCCGCACGGCCTCGTCGAGCAGCCCGGCGACGAAGTCGCCGGCGAGGGTCACGGCCTCGTCGATCAGCTGTGCCCGCCCGCCGGGGAAGTGGTGGTAGACCGAGCCGCGCGGGGCACCGCTGTGCGCGAGCACCCGGTCGATGCTCGTGGCGCCGGCGCCGTACTCGCGCAGCAGCACCGTGGTGCTGAGGACCATACGGTCGCGGCTGTTGTTCTTGCGCGGACTCACGTGTGCCGCCTCCCTCACGCGCCCTCGGTGCTCCACCGCCACTGGTACCGGCTAGTAACTTATGCACTATGACATAGAACAGGCAAGGGGTGCGGCGAGGTCCGTCGGCGCGGTATGCGGGTGTCGAGCGGTCCGGGCGTCAGTGCGCCGCGAGCTGCGCCCTGCCCGTCGCCGGCGACGACGCCGAGGCCAAAGGGCAGGTGACCGCGCTGCTCGACGTCCTCGGCTACGACGCGGTCGACGTCGGCACCCTCGCCGACAGCTGGCGCATCGCGCCCGGCACCCGGCGTACGTGCAGCCGTACAGGGGGAGCGGCCCGAGGGGCTGAGCCGGGAACAGGCGCAGCGCTGGTTCTTCGCGAGCCCGGGCGTCCCGGTTTCCGCCGCCGGGCGTGAAGCAACTCGCCGACGCCGCTGTCAGGTCGGCGAACCGAACGTAAGGAGAGACACCCCTATGACCGCCGTACAGTCCTCGCCCCTCGACATCGCCACCCCGGACGGCACCGCCGACGCCTACCTCGCCCACCCCGACGACGGCGCCCCGCATCCCGCCGTCCTGTTCTACATGGACGCCTTCGGACTGCGCCCGCATCTGAAGGGCATGGCGGACCGGCTCGCGGCCGCCGGTTACACCGTGCTGGTCCCCAACGTCTTCTACCGCCACGGCCGCGCACCCGTGGTCGAACTCCCCGAGTTCATCAACCCTGTCGAGCGCCCGGAGATCATCCAGAGCCTCCGCCCTGCCGCACTGAACCTCACCCCCGAGCGAGCCATGCGGGACGCCGCCGCCTGCCTCGACTGGCTGGCCGCCTCCCCACTGACGTCCGCCGGCCCGGTCGGCGTCACCGGCTACTGCATGGGAGCGGGCCTGGCCCTGCGTACCGCCGGTACACACCCGGACCGGGTCGCCGCCATGGCCGGCTTCCACGGCGCCCACCTGGCCACCGACGCGCCGGACAGCCCCCACCTGCTCGCCGAACACATCACCGCCGAGCTCTACTTCGGCCACGCCGACCAGGACGCCACCAACCCCGCCGAGCAGATCGCCCGCCTCGACAAGGCGCTCACCGCGGCCGGCGTCCGCCACCGCGGCGAGGTCTACACCGGCGCCCACCACGGCTTCACCCAGGCGGACACCGCGATATACGGCGCGGAGGCGACGGAGCGTCACTGGGCAGCCCTGCTGGAGCTTTTCGGCCGGACTCTCTGACGTGTTCCGGATCACGCCCCGTCTGTCGAGTGCGCAGGCGGGGCATTTTCCGTACCTGCATGTGACGATCGGTGTCCGGATGCGAGGATGAAGGCGCCATGACAGTCGGGTGGTGTTCTCGCACGGTACGGGCCGCGGTGTTCGCGGCCGTCTGTGTGCTGCTCGCCGCCCTGGGCCACGTCATGATGTCCGGCAGCCACGTCCCCGCATGGACGCTCGCCGCCGGTGCGGCCGTGACGGGCACCGCGGGTTGGTGCCTGGCGGGCCGTGAGCGCGGGTTGCCGCTGATCACGGCGGTCGTGGTCGCCGTCCAGGCGGCTCTGCACTCGGCGTTCTCGCTCGCCCCGTCGACCGCGACGGCGACGGCGACGGCGACGGGGGACATGGGGGCCATGTCCCCGGGCTCGATGTCCATGGGCTCGATGCCGATGGACGCCATGGACATGAGCCATATGGCTCACATGGGCCCGGCAGGCCAGGCGGCAGCGAGCGGTACGTCGTCGTTCGGCATGCTCGCCGTCCACGTGCTCGCCGCGCTGCTGTGCGGCCTGTGGCTGGCACACGGGGAGAAGGCGGCGTTCCGCATACTGCGGGCCGTCGCCGGTCGGCTGGCGGCACCGCTGAGGTTGCTGCTGGCCCTTCCTCTCACCCCGGACCGTCCGCGCGCCCAGGTGCGTGGCCGTCGCTCGGACCGGGCGCCGCGCCTTCTTCTCCTCGTTCACGCGATCACTTCTCGGGGGCCGCCCGTGGGGACCGCTGTCGCCTGACGACAGCCGGTATCCCGAGGCCGCCCCTGCGTGCCTCGGGCGGTCGGCCCCGCACCCGCCCGTGTAGGCACTGTGGGCCGATTCCCCTTTGCCGGACCGTTCGCGCCCAGCGCGCGAGAGGTTCGGATCACGGACGATCCGAGAAGGACACCAGGTGATCACTTCTGCGCTGCCCGCTCAGCACGACATGAGCGAGGACTCGCCTTCGACCGACGAGTCGACCACCGCGTGGGCGCTGGCCGCCCGTACCGGTGACGAGGACGCCGTCGACCGTTTCGTGCGCTCCCTGCACCGTGACGTGCTGCGGTACGTCGTCCATCTGTGCGCCGATCCGCAGGCGGCGGACGACCTCGTACAGGACACGTTCCTGCGTGCGTTGACGGGTCTGCACCGATTCGAGGGGCGCTCGTCGGCCCGGTCCTGGCTGCTGTCCATCGCGCGGCGCGCGGTGATCGACAGCTATCGGCGCTCCGCCGCCCGGCCGCGGTTGTCGGACGTGGCGGACTGGACGCTGGCCGTGGAGCTGGCGCAACCGCGCGGTCTGCCCGGCTTCGACGACGGCATCGCTCTGCTGGATCTGCTGGCGGCGCTGCCGGACGAGCGCCGGGAGGCGTTCGTCCTGACGCAACTGCTCGGTCTGCCCTACGCGGAGGCCGCGCAGCTGAGCGACTGCCCGGTCGGCACGGTCCGCTCCCGTGTCGCCCGGGCCCGGGCGACCCTGATGGACCAGCTGTCCGAGCCCGAGGAGCCCGTCGCCGCACTGGCGGCCTGAGCCCGGGCGGGAACGGCGCCGTCGGCGGACGGGTGGGTGCCTGGCGCGGCGCCGTGTGTGTTGCCCGGCCCGCCGGGTGGCGGCGGTCTGTCCTCGGCGTGAGGGGCCGTGGTCGGTCGGCTGGGCGTCGGGTGTGGTGGTCGTGTGTTGCCCGGCCTCGTCCGGGTGGCGCCGGTCTGAACTCGGTGTGAGGGGGCCGTGGTCGGTCGTGTCGGCGTCGGGGTGGTGGTCGTCTGTGTCCCCGGTCTCGTCCGGGTGGTGGCGGTCTGTCCTCGGCGTGAGGGGCCCTGGTCTGTCGGCTGGGCGTCGGGGTGGGTGGGCGTCGGGTGTGGTGGTCGTGTGTTGCCCGGCCTCGTCCGGGTGGCGCCGGTCTGAACTCGGTGTGAGGGGGCCGCTTGTCGGCCGTGCCGGCGTCGGGGTGGTGGCCATGTGTGTTGCCCGGCATCCCCCCGCGAGGCGCCGGACTGGACCGCGCGTTGTCAGGAGCGTCGGGACGGGTGCGCGTCCGGTGCGGTGCCGTGTGCGCTGCCGGGGTCTCCGGGAAGTGCCGTGGCGAGGAGTTCCGCGAGGTGTACGGCCTCGTGGCCGCCGCTGTCGAACTCGTGGATCTGCGTGCGGCAGCTGAAGCCGTCGGCGAGGACGGCCGTCGCCGTGTCCGTCGCGCGCAGCCGGGGCAGCAGGACGCGTTCCGCGCACGCACGGCTGACCTCGAGGTGCCCGCGTTCGAAGCCGAAGTTGCCGGCGAGGCCGCAGCAGCCGGACTCCAGTGGTTCGGCGTCGACCCCGGCGCGGCGCAGCAGCTCCTGGTCGGCGGCCCAGCCGGTGATCGCGTGCTGGTGACAGTGGACCTGGGCGAGTGCCCGCGAGGCGCGCTCCGGCACCCGCGGGGGTTCGTAGCCGGGACTGTGCTCGGTGAGCAGCTCGGCGAGGGTCACCGTCTGGCCGCGCAGCCTGCGCACGTCGCGGTCGCCGGGGAACAGCTCGGCGGCGTCGGACCGGAAGACCGCCGTACAGCTGGGTTCCAGGCCGACCACCAGGCCGCCGGCGTGGAGATGCCCGGCGATCCGGCGCACGGTGCGGGCGAGCATGCGCCGGGCGACGCCGAGCTGCCCCGTGGAGATCCACGTCAGTCCGCAGCACAGCGGCTCGCCGGGCACGACCACCCGCCAGCCCGCGTGTTCGAGGAGCCGTACGGCCGCCCGGCCGATGTGCGGGTGGAAGTGGTTGGTGAACGTGTCGGGCCAGAGGACGACGGTGCCGCGCCGGCCGTCACCGCGCGGCTCGTGCCGGCGGCCGTACCACTGCTGCAGCGTCTCCCGCGCGAACAGCGGCACCTCCCGGTCCTCGATCCCGGCGACCGCGACGGCCGCCCGGGACAGCCCGGGAGCGTGGGTCAGCGTGTTGACGACCGGGCCGAGCCGGGCGCGGCCCACCGCCTGCGCGACGACGGGCAGCCACCCCATCGACCAGTCGGAGCGCGGCCTGCGCCATGCGCGGCCCGCGTAGTGGTGGGCCAGGAACTCCGCCTTGTACGTGGCCATGTCCACGTCGGCAGGACAGTCCCTCTTGCACCCTTTGCAGGCCAGGCACAGATCGAGTGCGTCCCGGACGGCCTCCGAGCGCCAGCCGTCCCGGATCGCGCTGTCGCCGTGCCCGTCGAGCATCTCGAACAGCAGCCGGGCCCGTCCGCGCGTGGAGTGCTCCTCCTCCAGAGTCACCTGGTAGGAGGGGCACATCACCGCCCCGCCCTTGTTGGTGAGCTGCCGGCACTTGCCGACGCCGACGCACCGATTGGCGGCCTCGGCGAAGGAGTTGCCGTCCTCCGGGAAGCGGAAGTGGAGCTTCTGCGGGTCGTGCGGCGCCCAGTCGCCGCCGAGCCGCAGGTTCTCGTCCATCCGGTACGGCGCCACGACCTTGCCGGGGTTCATCCGGTCGCCCGGATCGAACACGGCCTTGAGCCGCCCGAACGCCTCGACGATCTCCCGCCCGAACATCCGCGGCAGCAGCTCGCCCCGGCTCTGCCCGTCGCCGTGCTCCCCGGAGAAGGAGCCGCCGAACTCGGCGACCAGATCGGCCGCCCGCTCCATGAACCGCCGGTAGGCGGCCACCCCGTCGGCGGTGTACAGGTCGAAGGGGATACGGGTGTGCACACAGCCCTGCCCGAAGTGGCCGTACAGACTGGGCCCGGTGTCGCTCAGATACCCGAACTCCTCGAACAGACCGCGCAGTCGGCGCAGATAGTCGCCGAGCCGCTCGGGAGCCACCGCCGAGTCCTCCCACCCCTCGAAGGTGTCCGGCCGGCCCGGGATGTGCGCGGTGGCACCGAGACCGGCCTCCCGCACCTGCCACAACTGCTCCTCGTGGGCCGGGTCGTCCAGGAACGCGACCTCCGGATCGTGCTCGGTCTCGTCGAGCCCGTCCAGCATCCGATGCGCCCGCTCGTCCGCCTCCTCGACCGTGTCCGCCCCGAACTGCACCATCAAATAGGCGTTCCCTTCGGGGAGCTGGGCGATGGCCTGCGGATTGAGGTGCTTGATCCTCTCGTCGCGGATCAGCCGATGGTCGACGCCCTCCAGCGCGATCGGCTCGTACGGCAGGATCGCCGGTACGGCGTCCGCGGCACGGTCGATGCCCGGGAAGCCCAGCACCACCAGCGTCCGTTCCTTCACCACGGGCACCAGCTCCAACTCCGCCCGCAGCACGGTGACGAGCGTGGACTCGCTGCCGACGAGCAGCCCCGCGACGTCGAAGCCGTGTTCCGGGAGCAGGGAGTCGAGGTTGTACCCGGACACGCGCCGGGGGATGTCCGGGAAGCGCCGGCGGATCTCCTCGCCGTAGGTGTCCCGCAGGGCGCGCAACCGCCGGTACACCGCGGCCCGCAGATCGCCGTGCCGCTCGATCTCCGTGTACTCCTCGTCGCTCGTCTCCCCGCACCAGAAGCGGGTGCCGTCGTACAACAGCACTTCCAGCCTGCGGATGTTGTCGACGACCTTGCCGTTCGCCTGGGCGGTGGCGCCGCAGGAGTTGTTGCCGATCATGCCGCCGATCGTGCAGTTCATGTGGGTGGCGGGCTCCGGCCCGAAGCGCAGGCCGGTCGGCGCGAGTCGCCGGTTCAGCTCGTCGAGCACGATGCCCGGCTGGGCGACACAGGTGCGGGCTTCGGCGTCCACGGACTCGACCTCATGACAGTACTTCGACCAGTCGATCACGACAGCCGTGTTGGTGCACTGACCGGCCAGGCTCGTCCCGCCGCCCCGCGACAGCACGGGCGCGCCGTGCTCCCGGGCCACGGCCACGGCCTCCGCGGCCGCCTCTGGGCTGTGGGGTACGACGACACCGATCGGGGTCTGCCGGAAGTTGGAGGCGTCGGTGGAGTACGCCGCCCGGCTCCCGGAGTCGAAGCGGACCTCCCCGTCGACCCGCTCGCGCAGGGCCTCCTCCAGCCGCGCCGGATCGACCGGGGACGCGGCGGGACGGACGGCGACGGGGGCGGGCAGGTCCGGCGCACCCATGGGTCCTCCTGCTGATGCCGAGTGGCGAGCGGGCAACCGTGCACCCGGCACGGCAGGCGCCGGGTACCCCGGAGATCGGCGGGACAACCCACGCCGACCGGTCGGGCCGCGCCCGGTCCGTCAGTCCTTCGTGAGATCCGGCAGCAACCCGCGCATCGCCTCGCACTGCTCCGGCCCCACGAACCGGGCGAGGGCCTCGGCGACTGTTTCGGCGAGCGGGCTGGAGGCCTCCTGCAGCAGGCGGCGGGCCTTGTCGGTGAGGGTGACCTCGACGCCTCGCTTGTCGCCGCAGACCGACTTGCGGGTGACGAGACCGGCGTGCTGGAGGCAGGCGATCTGGTAAGTGAGACGGGTCTTGGGGCGGCCCAGGAGCTCCGCGATACGCGTCATGCGCAGGCCCTCCGCGGGCTGCTCCGCCAGCAGGCACAGGACGAGGAACTCGTCGTGCGAGACGTCGAGCTTCTCCTTCACGACGGAGCGCAGCCGTTGCTCCACCGCACCGGTCGCGGCCAGCAGGACCATCCAGGCGCGCAGCTCGGCCGGCAGCAGCCCGACGCCCTGTGCGGACGGACATTCGGGCAGGTCGGCGGGGTGCTCATCGTGGTCTGCCATGGGTCCGATTCTAACTGTTGTCCAAATTTGCATGACCCTGTTGTTCAGTTTTGGATAATCAGCTAGCGTGGCGTCATCCAAATTTGGACCATTGATGGGAGAAGGATCATGACCGTCGCCGTGGAAACCGGGCTGTGGCAGCTGGACGCCGGCGCGTCCACCGTCGGCCTCCGCCACAAGACGATGTGGGGACTGGTCACCGTCAAGGGCACCTTCGGGGTCGTCGCGGGCCAGGGCGAGGTGCGGGCCGACGGGTCGGCCGCCGGCACCCTGACCCTGGGTGCCGCCACTCTCGACACCAAGAACGCCAAGCGGGACACGCACCTGCGGTCCGCCGACTTCTTCGACGCCGAGAACCACCCCGAGATCACCTTCGTGGTCCGCAGCGCCGAACTCCGGGACGGCGACACCGTGAACGTCGCCGGTCAGCTGACCGTGCGGGGTATCAGCAGGCCGCAGTCCCTCACCGCACGCCTGACGCATGCGGGCGCCGACGCACTGACGCTGGACGCCGAATTCACCGTGGACCGGGACCAGTTCGGCCTGGGCTGGAACCAGCTCGGCATGATCCGCGGTCTGACCACCGTCGCCACCACGCTCCGCTTCACGCGTACGGCAGCCTGACGCACCGTCGTTCACGTGGCTGCGACGCGTTGTCAGCCCGCCGCCCGGAAGGCGGATCGCAGCGCCGACTGCACATCCGCGCTCGACAGCGTCTGCGGCGCGGCCGTGAACGCGCGCAACCGGATCCGCACACCCTTGCGAGGCAGGGTGAACCGGCCGTAGTACGGCCGGAGTTCGTAGCGTGCCGTGGCATGGGCCGGGAGTGTGGCGGGCCCCTTCACGATCGTCCAATACGCGCTCATGCCCTGCCCCGTGGTGAGCGTGAAGTGCGGTGCGAGGGCACGGTCGTCCGTGTTGGTGACCCGGAGCGTCAGCAGGGACACGGCCGTCGGCGAGGCCCGGCGCACCGAGGCGACCTGCATGCGCAGCGGCGGCGACCCGGTCGCCGCCACCGTCGCGCTCACCAGCGCCGGGGACAGCACGAGCAGGGCCACGGCCAGCCGTGCCGGACGGCGGTGCCGGACCGCCGGCAGGCGCGGGCGTGGCTGCCACGCGCCGGCGAACTCCGCCGCGGGCGCGGTGATCACGGCCGCCAGCCACAGCGGGGTCATCATCAGGTAGTAGCCGTCCTGGGAGCGCGTCGCCAGGTAGAAGGCGCACCAGGGCAGCACGGTCGCCGCGGGGCCCAGCCGCCGTACGAACAGCACGAACAGCGCGAGCAGCGCCGCGGCCAGCAGCAGGCTCGCGTGCCCGTACCAGTCGATCCGGTCGCTGCCGTTCGTCAGGTACAGCGAGATGTCCACCACGCCCTGGCCGTGCAGCACCGCGCCCTGCGTCAGAGGCAGCGCGATCCCGTTCAGCCAGGTTCCCGGTTCGTGCACGACGAAGTACGTGTTGATCAGCAGCCATACGGTGGCCGCGACCCCGGCCACGCGCAGCGTCACCAGCGTCGCCGCCCGCCCGCCGAGCTCCCCGCGGCGCACGGCGTGGATCCCGGCGAGCAGGAAGGGGGCCAGGAACCAGGGGAGCTGCTGGGCCGCGCACGCGGCGCCCAGGCACGCGGCCCGCGCGATGCCCGCCGCGCCGAGCCGGCCCCCCAGCCCGATCCGCGGCCAGCGGACCACGACCGGGATCAGCAGCACCAGGGCCAGGATCGCCGGATAGCCGAGCCGGGCGTACGAGGGCAGGAACGCGAACCCGAGGCACACCATGGTCGCCGCCGGCCGCCACGGCACGGGCAGCATCCGCCACAGGACCACCGTCCCCGTGACCAGCGCGCCGGTGGTCATCGCCGTCGCGGGGGTGCCCGCGTGCCCCAGCCACAGCAGGGGGGCCGTCAGAAGCGGGGCCAGCGGGGGGTAGCCGTACGTGAGGTCGTAGCCGCCGTACACCGTGGGGGTGAGCGCGACGCCGGGCTTTCCGAAGAGCCAGGGCCACGGCTGCCCGTAGATCGCGTGACCTCGGACCAGTTCCCTGGCGGCCTGGGTGGTGAGGACCCCTTCGTCACCGCCGGTGTGCAGCATGACCCACGCGCACAGGGTGAGCGTCACCGCCGTCACCAGGACGCACAGGTCGAGGCGCGCCAGCGAACGGGTCCGGCGGACCACCAGCGCGAGCACGCCGCACACCAGGATCGAGGCGTAGCACACGGAGATGACCGTGGCGACGACAAGCCTGTGGCTCGCCGCCGACGTCCACACCGAGCGCGTGCCGATGAAGAGGCTGATGTCGGCGAGGAGGGTGAGGACGCGGTGCCACTGCGCGGGCGGTTGTTCCCCTCGGGGCGCGACCGCCGGAGCGCCGGCTTCTTGTGGGGCGCCCTCAGTGGCGCCCTGAACGGCGGACACCGCCGGCTGTGTGCGCCGGGCGGCTGTCACCGGCTGCGAATCTGCCAAGTGCACGGCACCGGACCGTAGCCGCGGCCGGTGAGCGGGACGTCGCCGGAGGAGAAGAGTCCGGTGTGAGGGCGGTAAGACCTGGGCGGGCCGGCGTGATGCGGCCCTTGTGACAGTCGCGCACCGTGTCGCTGTTGGGCCGAACGGGTGACATGGCGTAAGAATTGGCTGGTGCAGGCATGGAGTGCGAGTCAGTTCGGGGGGATCCGGTGAGCCGTCACGATGTCACCGATGAACAGTGGGAAGGGCTCGCCCAGGTTGTTCCGCTGCGCGGCCGGGACGCCTGGCCGTCCGCGGTGGGCCACCGTGCCCTCCCGGAGGCGGAGACGGAAGCGCGCCGCCGCTTCGTCGTCCTCAGGGTCAATGTCTTCGCCGACGCCCGCGAGGTCGCCGAGACGCTCATGGCGGGCATCCCCGTCCTGCTCGACCTCACCGGCGCGGAGACCGAGGTCGCCAAGCGGGTCCTGGACTTCAGCACAGGCGTCGTCTTCGGCCTGGCCAGCGGGATGCACCGGGTCGACCGGAACGTCTTCCTGCTGACCCCACCCGGCACCGAGGTGAGCGGGCTGATGAAGGGGGCCGGGGTTCCCGGGGGGTGAAGCCGGCCGGGGCCGCCCCCGGCCCCGCCCATCGCCCGATCGTAGGAACCGCGAGAGGGCGGAACGGTTCGCCCGACCGCGGGCTTCTACGGTCCGGGCATGGCCGTGCCGTCTTCGTCCTCGACCAGCTCTCCACCGTTTCCGGCACCCCGGAAGAACGCCGGGAGACACCCCGACCGTCCCCACGTCACCGAACTGCACCTGTCCGCCTTCGCCCGGCACCGCGGTGCCGGATTCCCGTTCGGACCCCTCACCCTCCTCGCGGGACCCAGCGGCAGCGGCAAGTCCGGGGCGCTGCGGGCGTACGAGGCGCTCGCCCGCCTC